>NZ_DGUZ01000002.1:44699-160043 GCF_002394865.1 Fibrobacter sp. UBA4297
TATCGCCGATTTATCGCCGATTTTTAAATTTATCGCCGATTTATCGCCGATTTTCGAATTCATCGCCACTTTTTCGTCGTTATTGTGGCGATAAAAGTTCACTCGGAACATGTCCCCGATTTCGGTGAATTCGGGGCGAGCCACGCCATATTCCTGGCACATCATATTAATCCGCTGGAAACCGGAGCCCCATCCTTCTAGAACATGAACCTTTTCAAGAGTGCGGGCAAGAGTCTTGTTACGGATAGAAGAGCGGCCGCTCAAGGCCTCTTCAAGAGTTAGCGTTCCATAAAGACTCCCCGGCGAAGAGATTTCCACGCGGTCATCATATACCGCCACCTGCACGCTGGAATTCATTTGATAATTCCTATGGATTGCAGCATTGATTATTAGCTCTCGAATAGCTTTCGGCGGGAGTTCGTACTTTTCATCATGAACGACCCCGTTTATTTCGATGGCCATATTCAGGTGGTTGAGAACGAACTTGTAAGCATCGTCAATTTGCTTGCAGAGCGGACCTTCGTAGTCCTTCTTATCCAAAAAGTCGGCCCGCATTGTTCCGCGGAACCGTGCACACTGAATTCGCGAAGTATATTCATGCTTGCCCAAGAGAATAGCCAACGCATTCGTCGCCTTGTCATGCGAACGACCTGTCAGAAGATGCAAGTTTTCTAAATCCGCTTTTGTAATTTTACGTTTGGCCCTTTTTGAAAAGTCCTTGCAAAGAAATGCTATATCGGCATCGGTCACCTTTAGCGAACGATACGGGAGTCCATCGTAAGAAATGTTTCTCCCGCGATTTTCAAGTTCCGAAAGTGCCGCCAAATCAGCGTTACGAGTAGTGGCACCAAGGCGGATATACGTTCCGTTTTCTTTCCCCTGTGATTTTATATAATACGGCGTTGCCATTCCAGGGAAAACCTGCACAATCAAGAGCTGCGCGCCCTCGACAATTTCCGCCGTAATGTCGAACATTATCTGCGGTACGCACATCTGCGAAATTTTATCGGCAATACTATCCTTGAGTTCGAACAAGTCGGCCTTTTTGGGGATGCCAATAAACTCCCGACGATTATTCACGCCAACGACAAATTTGCCACCCGCCCCATTAGCAAAGGCAACGATAGACTTGACCCATTTTTCGGAATCTTCGGGCAATTCCACCTTGTACTCC
This sequence comes from Fibrobacter sp. UBA4297, assembly GCF_002394865.1. NCBI lineage: Bacteria > Pseudomonadati > Fibrobacterota > Fibrobacteria > Fibrobacterales > Fibrobacteraceae > Fibrobacter > Fibrobacter sp. UBA4297. Next base: position 45,874 of record NZ_DGUZ01000002.1, read on the forward strand.
AGGGTGCGGCTCTCGCCATTCAGGATTTCTTGCTGTAAAGACATTCGCATTTTCCTCAGATTCTTAAAATTACTCCGTCATCTCATCAAATATACATTCTCACCAGGACATAATTTGACATTTCAATCAAGAAGGAGAAATTCATTATTACTGTTCTTCAAACTCGAACATTGGTCCATCGCCTTTAATATGTTCAGGAAACAGAGTTCGAAGACTCACTTGATTGTATCGGTTTCTCCCATTTGGCCAAATATTATGAATCATGCGATAATCAGAAAAGAAATGATTCTCGATACACTCCCATTTTTGACCATGATTAGAAAGCCAATTATAGAACAAAAGTAATTGTTCTGTGTTAGAAAGTTGAGCTCTTAAAATACGCAAATAATTTCTTTTTGCAGAATAAGCATCCTCACTAGAACCATATAAATCGTCATCAATGTTTACGACATATTTCACAAGTAAATATAAATGCCGGTAATAATGATTCATTTGAGACGAATGCCCGTCTAAAATTATTGTACCCATCACAGGCGTATATATATCTTTAAGTTCTTTTTCGACTTGATATGGATGAATGCTACTGCACATTTGCTGAACATTTACCATATTTTTATATTGATATTCATACAATTTTTCATTATAATGCGAGTCCTTCCATTTCACAGCTTCAATCCCATAGTAAAAAATTCTATAAACTCTTTTCAACCAATCTTTTCGACTTACTTTGGCCAACTTAACATATTGCTCTTTTTGATATTTCTCTGCAAAATATTCTAGTAATAAATCAATTACCTCAAACTCTTTCAAATAGAATTCTGTCGCATCATGTCCTTTTAGTTCAACCAAATCATACTTGGGGCCAAGACTTGAACTGATTCTATCAGTAATAGATGTTGAAATTTTATTTTCTATTCCACTCATCATCCATTTTTTCATACCCAGGTATTTTGTGTTTTCTTCATGAATTTTTAGCATCTCATAAAATTGTCGTTCAATTTGCATCTTTTCATTATTACGGAGCATCTCCTGATTAGCGTTATATTGAATCCAAAAAGCCGCAAAAGTTGCAATAACAGCCGCAATGGCTATAAAAGGACTCATTATACTGAACACAGTTCCGATTCCACCCGCATATTCAGGAAATGAAATCAAAGCCGGAATTTTAGTAAAAATCAGTGGAGAGGATAGTGCAAAAGCAATAACTATTCCTAAAAAAACAGATATACCAATAGGTTTCTTGTGAGCAAATTTCATTTTCCATCTCCTTAATCTTTCTTCACAACAAATCTAGCCGACAATGGTTTAATATCTGGTTTTTCCTTTTTCTTGCATTCTTTTTTTACCTTTTTCTTCTCTGCAAAATGTTTCAAATTCTCTTTAATTTCCCCATCCAATTTTTCGTAATAACCATATTGATAATAACGATATTTACTTAAATTTATAGATCCAATTATCACATTATCATTTTCACCGCCCTTTAAGCGCACAATATCTTTACTGTCTCTATCATAGGGACCGGTAATACGAGAATCGCCATAAAGAGAAGTGTTAGATTGTGCTATAAAGCAATGAAGATCACGAGATGTGGAAGATATTATTTTTGAAAAATATGTAGTATCCGGGTTAAATACAGATACAGTTAAAATGTCACATAATCCTTTAAATAAAGCCCTTGCTGCAACATCAGTCAATTCATAGCATACAAAGGAGGCAATATTTATTCCGTTCCATTTAAAAATTTGATACTCTGGTTCGTGAAGATCTTCACATATTCTCCCAATTTTAGAGAGTTCCTTTTTTTCTATCGGAGAATAATCATTTTTTTCACGAATATATATTAGGGACTCTTTACCAAAGCGATTTAAAGGAACTGACAACGGGAAAATATTTAAAAGATAATTGTGGACAAAATCATCTTTTCCCTCAACATATTGTAATCCAGCGACAACAGCAATGTTTGTTTTCTTAGAAAAACGGATAAGATCTTTAATCCAATAAATCGGAACATAAAGCTCAGGCATTATTAAAATTTTGGCATCATGATAATTGCTATACTGAAACATTCCTTTCAAAACATTATTAAAAGATAGTTTCGCGTCATAAGTCAAAGGTTTCCATCGATCCGTTGGATTTTTTGTATCAACTTCAAATTTCACGCTCGCAACACCAACCTCTATTTTATTGCCAAAAGACTTTCGTGAAGGGATAATAACTCTATTCAGCCTATATCCAGCGATATTAGACTCTTCATCCATAGAAATAACCGGAGAAACAGTCTTTATAAAATTTACTTTTCTATATAAATTTGAGACAAAATCTGATACATACGAAAATTTTCCGTCAGTTCGTCTCTTTATGTGCCGTTGATAAAAAATTAACAGCATTACTTCTTCATAATAAATAAAATGCGGAGACCACTTAAGTTTTTTCGATTTATCCAAATCACTACTAATGTTTCCAAGTTCTTTCATTGTCATTTTCAAGAAAGACACTTCATTCTGATAATCAAAATAATTTGATAATGGTATCGGAATCAAGGAATCATCGAAATAATTGACATCTATGTATTTTTTGACCTGATCACAAGCCTTTGCGAAATTTTTCTTACAAGCGTCGAAATCTAGTGACAAACTCATATATAAACCAACATTTAACACAGATTGCAATGTATCTTGTAATTTTTTTGTCAGTCCTTTTGTTGTTGAATAGAGTTCTTTTTTCAAATTATTACATTTAATGTTCTTTATTTCTTTTCTTATTTTCTTACAAAAAGCCCTTGCGTTACCTTCATCATTTGCAATTTTTCTTCCTTTTGTTCGTTGAACCATAACTAGGAAACTCAGATAACGGCCCCAATAAGGATAAAATTCAATGCACTGACTTCCCGAGAAGAACTGTTCAATTTGTGATATATTTTCATCAATATTCTTTTTTAGCTTACTAGATCTGAACGCATCAATACGTGAATAATTATACAACAAAGAGGAGAAAAAACGTCCCACTTCAAAAGAACTTATATCAATTTGCCCAATATCCCTTATTTTATTTTTCGAGGACAAATTTTCAACATCATACACCCTCTCTGCAAAGGCTTCTAATTTCAAATCAATATCTGGAATCGGATCTAACTGGCTTGGCTTTACTCTTATAGTTTTGTCATAAATATCAATTATCGCCTTTGGTTCATCGTGTTTTACACATACGACCTTAATTTTTTCTTTTTGTATCGTCAAGGTTGGTATTTGCGATAGACTATAATTGTCGTGATTCGCCTGCAATAAATCAAATTGGATTAAGACTCGATTGATAATATCTGCATTGCATTCATTTTCAGATACACAAGTTTCATAAACTAGTAAAATATCATCTACATATCGTCCATAATAAACAGGTTCAGTTTCAAGAACTTTTTCATCAAAATTAGAAAGGTATAAATTGCCTAGAACCATTGAGGAAAATAGACCTATAGGAAGTGGATATTCTTCCTTTTTAAATTCATCCATTCCTCTTCTATAAGGAGATATTTTTTCTTTATATTTTAAGAAGACTTTTTCAAATAATTCGTTTAGCACATTTACTATTTTATTCTCAGAATTCTTTGATGCAAAATCATCTAATTGTGAAAAACTAAATCTTACCGAATAAAAAAAAGATTTTAAGTCTAGCGAAAAGAGAATCGTATCTTTTCCACTATCATAAGATTCTCTTAACGCATCAAAAGCTTGATTTCTCCATGAATTGTACTGAAAATAAAACATTTTGAAAAATCTATTGCTTTCAAAATCAATATCTTCAGAGACAACATCTTTTCTTACAGAATTACCATATACACTTTTTACAGGAAAATCATTTGAATAATAATATTCCGCAATAAAGAGAGTCCAAAATACATCTAGAATATATATTTCAACAGGAGCGTCAATAAAAAAATTTACTTCTGTTAAGGATTTCTCGCAATTACTGATATTAGAAACGGGCATATCAGCAGAGCGTTTTTTGGGATTTTTTTCTTCAAACTTTTTTGGTAAAATAAAGAAATCAATACTTTGAATCAGCGAATTAAAAAATATCTTTGACGATTTCTTCCTTGGATGTAACAATGCATCAGCCATGCAAGAAAACGATTCATTCATTTTCTCTGAATCATACTCAAAGTCAACTATTTTTGAACGAATCAGAAGGAAATTTTTATTATAGAAATAGTATCCCTTTAATTTTCTATACGCTCCCTCAAGGCATCTCTTAACATCACCAAAATCTTCAAGATTCATTTTTCATTTCCGTTTTTACATTACTTCCACTTGGCCGATCATGAGGAGCGGGAGAAGGGTGTTGCGTTGAGTTGTTAAGGCTTCGATTTGCTTTGCGTTAAAAAGTTGTTTTTTTATAAGGGGTGCTACTTGAGCATTAAATTTTTCAACAGTCTTTAGATCAGGAAAAAACCACATTGTATCAACAAACTGATCTAACTGAAAATTTTTTATCCCACTAGTTTTGCCTTCAAAATTGAAAAATATTCCATTATCATAAAACATTTTCCACATAAAAGAAATATAATATGCATACTGAGGATTTTTCATCGTAACGGCTTGGCAAAAGTTCGAGCATATTAGTTTGTTATCAAACATTTCCAACAATTCCTTCGTCATGAGCCTAGAACGGCCAGTTGATTGTGTTGGGCTTCCACCAGAAATCTCAACAACCAAATCAAATTCTTGAAGAAGTTTTGACGAATTCTTTGCCAGAATATAGCGAATAGGCAAATCAGTCATTTTTTCAATATCTGCACCCCTAATGCAAGAAACCTGAAGATTATAATTTTTTTCAGGATTTTCTTTGCCCCAGTCTCCGCCCTTGCTTTCCTTTATATAACAGCCAATTGTACTCACTTCCCAATTTGTGGGGATGTTGCGGTTGAGGGTTTTGTTGTAGGTGGTTTGGTGGCCGGCGCATTGGAGGAATGTGTAGTCGTAGATGGTCTTGGCGGTTTGTTCCAGCACGCGATTCTGGGCACGGAGATTTTCAATGCGTTTGTCAAGAGTAGAAAGCATGTCCCCTATTTTCTTTTGTTCAGACAATTCAGGAATATTTATTTCCATTTTTTTGAAATTATCTAAAACAATTCTAGGAAGTGCTGTTCCAGACACATAGTATTTCATTGATTTTTTTACAGAAGGATTACGCAATAAAAAAGAAAAAAAAGTCGGATCAATAATATCTTTGTTCGGACGCAAAATTGCAATCGAGGACAAAATAACCTCATCCTTTTCTTCTTTACACACAAAAGCATACTTAAGATAACTACCATCTTTTGCTATAAGAACATCATCTTTTTGCGGACGACATCCTGCAGCGACAAGACTTTTAAAATCATCTTCTGATATCATTTTGTAATCCGAATCGTTAAAGCCAAATTCATTCATATCTTTAACAGAATACATCGGATATCCAAAATCAACCGCCTTTGGACTGAAATGAGAACCATCTGTAATTTTCAGGCAAACATCATTTAGCTTATATTTCTTCATTTCCATAAAAAATCCTAGATTCTTCGACTTCGCTCAGAATGACAATTCCTCATTTCCCATTCCACATTTCACTTCGTTTCTCTTTCGGCTAGCGAGGGTTCTTAAATTTTCATCCCCTTAAGGTTCTTGAGAATCTGATTATCAAGTTCTAGGCCCTGAGCAGAAAGGGTTTCCAGTTCCTTGGCGAAGCCCCTTATCTTGGCCTTGAATTCTTCGGGAGTAATCTCTACGTATTTCACCTTGATATCAAAGTATTGGCCTGCGCTCAGGCTGTAGCCCTTTTCCCTGATATCCTTGTAAGTCACAGCAACAGAGAAATCTTCCACCGTTTTCTTTTTGCGGAAGGTGGTCACAATCTTCTCGATTTCTTCGGTGCGTAAGCGACGCTTCTGGTTGTTGCCTTCCTTGTATTCTTCACCAAGCTTGCTAGCGTCAATCAAAATAACCTTGTCGGAATCTTTCTTGGGCGATTTGTCGAAGAACAGCACAGAAACGTTGGTTCCGGTGTTCGCAAACACGTTACTCGGCATACTGACCACGCCACTAACGATATGCTTATCGGTAATGTATTCCAGAATTTTCTTTTCGACACCGGACTTGCTTGTAATAAAGCCCGTAGGAATAACGATTGCACCCTTTCCTTCGGCCTTTATGGAATTAATCACGTGCTGGATAAAGCAGGTGTAAATGGCCATCTTGGGCTTGTTGGGGTCAACCTTCTTTACCTTGTTGGGGATGCCGGCCCAAAAGCGGACACTGTCTGCCGCCAGAGTGTCGGAATACTCAGGGAAATCTAGCTTGAACGGAGGATTGCTTACCACAAAGTCAAACTTCTTGAGGCTTCCATCCTTTTCTACATGGGCGGGTTCCAAAAGAGTGTTCCCCTGCACCACATTAGGCAAACTGCCTACCAGATTGTTCAAGATTAAATTCAGTCGCAGCATTTCGCTGGACTTGTCAGAAATATCCTGGCTGTAAATGGAGCAGCGGTCCTCGCCCACCTGGTGAGCAAGCGCCATAAGGAGCGTGCCTGTGCCAGCACTGGGGTCGTAACAGGTTGCGCCCTTGTATTCGGTTTCGGGATCCACCAAAAGTTGAGCCATCACCTGGGCAATGGCACGGGGAGTAAAGTATTCGGCATACTTACCGCCACCGGCATTGTTGTAATCCTTAATCAGGTATTCAAAAATGCCGCTGAAAAAGTCATACTTTTCGTTAAAAACTTCTTCAAAGTTAAATTCCGCGATGTTCTTTACCAACGCCTTGGCAAAATCATCGCGCTTACCAATGTCGGTCACATAGGGCGTAACGGCAGCAAAGATGTTCACTTTTGCCTTGCCCGAGGTCACCACCGAAAACTGGTCCTGGTTATAGGTCGCGATATCAACCAAAGTGGAATCCAGCAACGCAGAGAAATCGCCCTGGGTCGAAGCATTGTATAAGTGGCTCAAGGTCTGATGCGGCTTGATTAAGGGAATGCCACCGCCCATATAAGAGAACAAATCCTCAACTTCTTCATCGGTAAAGGAGTCGTATTCAACATCCCACTTTTCCGCTTTGCTCAAGCGCTTCTTGTAAGGAGTCTTTTGGTTCTTGGCTTCAAAGGCAAACTTGTCGTTAAAGAACTTGTAAAGGAAAATCTCGGTGATTATCTTGTATTCGTTGCCGCCATTTGCAAGGCCATACGCACCAGTCGTACTTTTAAGGGAATCAATAAGGGCTATGGTTTTGGCTTTGAGTTCTTCGGTGTTCATTTACACTCCATAACTATTATACTGATTGATGTATTCATTAGAAATCAGGTTGCTAATGAATTTGCGGTCATCAAGACTTGCGGTCAAATCAAGGTCCATGAACTTGTGGCTTACGCAGCCCAAAATATCCTTACGGAGTTTGTCCTCGTTTTCCACAATTCCCGGATTCTTTTCAAACAGGTCGTCGGCAGAGTCCTTGATTTCGATAAGGCTTTTCTGAATTTCGAATTCTTCCTTAGAAAGCAAGGGTCTTTCTTTCTTATCGCTTTGGGCACGCACTTCATTTGCTTCTACAATTCGCTTGTGGATGCGGACAAATTTCTCATCGTTCTTGTAATGGGACTTTAGCGCGCGATTCTTGCGATTGATTTCCTTGATTTTGGACATTACATCTTTCAAGTAGAAAATGCTGCCTTCGGCTTCAGTTTTGTCTTTAGGAATATAGCCGTGTTCCCTGAAATACTTTCTGAATTGTTCAATAAGGTTGACAAACTTGTCTTCTTTCTTATCGAAGTTGGCGTCAAATTCGGCACGGACCTTTTCGGCTTCTTCCCTAAGGCTATTAATGATAATCTTGAGTTCTTCTGAAATGCCCTTGCGGAATTCAAAATCCAAACTATCAAGAATCGTATTGATTATGCCCGACACATCTTCGCTATGGTCGTTGCCTTCCTTGAAGTTAATGGCCGCAATGCGGCGCTCCACCTCACGCAGCAAAACGGGAATGCCACCAGGCAGCATGTTCTTATACTTGTCCTGCAGTTCGACGTTCCCGCTGGAACGGATTCTGTTGCCCAGGCCTTTTGCGTCTTCAAGAATTTTACGAAGATGGTACAGTGGTTCCTTGTCTTCAATTCCATCAATAACTTCGCGGAATTCCTCGTAATTCTCGGTAGGGAAATTCCACAAGAAATCCGTCAATTCCTTAATCTGCTGTTTGACTTCTTCGGGATTTTCAATAATCACCTGGCCCGGGTCAGCGGAAAGTTCCAAGCCAGAATCTTCCGTAGTCTTGTTCAGTTCCCGCAGGTAACGGTCGTTGGTGGCATCAAAGTTTTCCTTGATGTCAACAAAGTCCACCACATAGCCGTATTTGAAATCTTTGTATGGACGGTTGACACGAGTCAACGCCTGCAGCAAATCATGTCCATCGAGTTTGCGACCAAGATACAACTTTTTCAAGCGGTTTGCGTCAAAACCCGTAAGCAACATTTTATTGACAATCAAAAAGTCCGTCGTCATGTTCTTCTTGTAGTCAACAATGTATTCCTTGCGTTCCTTCTTGTCTCCTTCATCATGGAGAATCAGGGACGCCTTCAACGGTTTTTCAAAGAAAGAAGCGTTGTAATGCATCAGCTTTTCTGCCGCCATGTTTGCGACTTCTTCTCTCTTTTTCTCAATGACGCTTAATGCAAAATCGTAGCGTTCGTTCCACAACTCAAAAAGTTTACGGGCCTGGTCGTTGGTTTTGCAAACAATCATGGCACCAATAGACTTGTCGTCACATTCAACGCGGAAAGAGGTAAAATCATCAATGATATAATCCAGCAGGGCGTTCAAATACTTAGGATGCTCAATGATTTTATCCTTATCGATATCGCTCTTTTTTACTTGAATCTGGTTTGCCGAATTGTTTTCAAGTTCATCAAGAATCCCCTGCAAAGTTTCTTTGTAGTGGGCTTCAATGGGTTCACGCATCAACTTAAGCGTGTAACCGTCCGCAATTGACTTGTCGTAATAGTAGGTGTGAATGTAATCGCCAAACACGCGCCAGGATTCACGTTCTTCACGAAGCAGCGGAGTGCCCGTAAGGGCGAGCTTTATTGCATGTTTGTCGGCACTCAAAAGGTTTGCAAGAAACTCTCCTTCGGGATTGTAGCCTCGGTGAGCCTCGTCAATAAAGAATATTCGTTGCAGGTTTGTGTTGTAGCCCGCAGAAATATCTACCGGGGCCTTGTCTTCGGCAAATTTCTGGATATTCACCACGGTGATTTCCAGCCTACCGTCGGCACTTTTTACCAGCTGCGTATTCTTGATATCCGCCATGAGTTGTGCGCGGTCTTCTACAGTCTGCACAACAAGTCCACGAGCGGCAAACTCATCGCAAGCCTGTTCCATCAAGTCAATTCTATCCACGATGAAATAGAACTTGGCGGGAACTGACTTTTTCGCAAAATAGTCGGTGAGGCTCTTTACGGAGTAATAAGCCAAAGCCGTCTTGCCGGACCCCTGCGTATGCCAAATGATTCCGCTCTTTACGCCTTCATCCAATTTTTTACGGATGGCAAAAGAAGCGAAAAGTTGCTGGTAACGCATTACATGTTTTTCAAGAGTCTTTATCTTTTCGCCGTCGTCTTTTTCGACAGTCTTTTCTACATAGGCAAAACCATAACGAAGCAGGAACAAGAAACGCTCCTTGCTCAGCAACGAAGTCAGAATGCGGTTCGTGGGAGTAGTCACCTTGCAATTCGTGGCATACTCCGGATGGCACTTGAGGGAAAGGCAATTTCTGTGCTTAAGAATCAGTTTTTCTGTATCTTCCGAAACTTCCCGATACGGATACTTGGGGCCGAACTTTTCGTCTTCTTCGCGGAACACATTGAAAAACGCTTTCTGCTTACCAATGCAGGCGTAGAACGCACCCTGGACAGGAACACGATTCGCATTGTCGTATTCTTGATTGTTGCTAAAAATCATCAGCTGGGTGATGTTCAGAAAACGCCTAAAACTTTTGTTGGGCAAACGCTTCTGGTTTGTGCGGCTTTGCTCTGCAACAATGCCTTCTGCATTATTCGGCTTTTTCACTTCGATAAAAGCCAAAGGCAACCCGTTCACAAAGCACGTTATATCTGGGCGGAAACTATCACCCGTCTCCTGATTCTCGCAAGGAAGTTCCGTCGTCACAAGCCAGCTATTGTTCTCCGGATTTTCGAAATCAATCAGCTTGATTCCTGAATTCGAAGAGAGAACCTGGTAAAATTCACGACCAAGATCATCACTACCAAGCTTGCTTAACACAAACTTTGCAAAAATTTGAAGATCGTGAAGCTTTTGTTCCGGATTTAAACGAACAAGAGCCTTAAGGAACTCATTGATAAGGACGTTGTTGTTCTTATCAATCCGACCTACTGGAGTTCCTTCGCCATATTCAGCAAAATAGGTGTAACCCAAACGGCACAGATGGAGTGCCGCCGGGACCTGAACTCTAGTACATTCGTTAAATCCAGCCATAATCAATAGTCACTCAACTCGAAAAAAGGGTTCGCCCGAGTGGGCGAGCCTTATGTACGGTAATATAATTTAAAATCATGTTTGGCAAGTCTAATTTTCTTAGAAATGAAGCATTTGAGAGAGAAAACTCTTCTCTGGCATTTAAAATCGCTCGCCGACGGCGGGCGATTTTTTTGCAGTCGGGGCATTGCGGGGTGTCCCCGCTAGAAGGGGTAGCAAAAAACGCCGAAGGCGGTTGCAGCGAGGGGGAGGCCTCCCCCACCATAATAATTTTCAGAAAATCGCGCGGGCCTATTGACAAACAGAAATTCTGAATTTACATTATACTGCACAAGTGTATAATCTTTGGCATGGCTCTGTCGGGCCAGGCCGTACTTTTGGGTCGAAACTGCGAAAACGCTGCGAAAATGGCCCTTTGGCTCTGTCCAGTCATTCTGTACGGCTACGGAAACGCTGCGAAGTCGGAACCTGCCGAAATAGCCTAAAAACATCGGTCATGCAGCCGAAAAACAGTTTTGGAAGGGCTTACGGATTGAGGATTTTTTGCTAGCCGGGCACAAGTGTACAGTTTAGCCCGACAGAGCCCTTATCCATTGTGCCCGCACTTGCGCTGTAATAATGATACTTACCCTTGTCACCGACATCGTCAGCAGTCCAAAAGTCTGCACGCTTACCAAGCAATTCGAACTTGCCCTTGGCATTGCGGAATCCAGCCGCCTTTATGTCGAAAGAAGCGCTATTGCCCGCCACAGAGCCCCATTCACTATCGGACGCCATTCTCCAGCCACCTGGGCAAGCACCCTTTGCCGCCTCATAAGTATAGAGGCGCCCGCTAACAAATTTCTTGTCGTTACAATTCGGCTGTTTTTTATACCTCTCACCTTCGGCATCGTAGCAGTAGCTATGCTTCGTTTCAAAATCTAGATTCTCCGCCATCCAAACTTGATTGCCGATTTTTACGGTCCTGTAACTTTTCCCGTCACGCGAATCCGTCATGGCCCCCATTTGCGGAGCAGCAAGGGCAACCAACGCGGTCATCAACACAAACAGAATCATTTTGTTTATCATATTTGAATCTCTTTACTTACTTGAAACACATCCCTTTTCCTCAAGGCCCGCACGATAGGCCTCTGCCGAAGGGCTATCCCCTTGGAACAAATCGAACTCGTTGCCGGACATCATATTCTAACGGATTTTGCTTCGGAAATATGATGCCCCGTTCTTTTGATTATTTGATATATCCACATTATCCAGCCTATACGATGGAATGTTATCAAATTGTTATCAGGCGTGATAACAAAAGGCTTGTGACAATCTTTGCGCGTGTTTATTATAGCGGAAATTATTCGTATTATCAAGCATTGCCCTACAGAAATTGCTCTCCGTCCTCGATCATGCCATGCTCACTTTTTCCGCGTTCCCGTATTTTCCGAGCCTCGAATCTCCTCGTGATAGAAATAATCCACAATCACGGGATGGCCCTGCGGTACTCTGCCGTAGGGCATTTCGTTGTCAACGAAGGGGCAATCGTACTTCTTCGCCATTTCCTCCGCTTTCTTCTCCAACGCCTCAAAATAGCTTCTGTCATGCTTGTTGTAAATCTCGTCATAGAGCTGCACAAGCTCGGGACGTTTCCCGGCGATATAGTCCAGAATGGTTTTCTTGAACCCGCCTCGCAGGTTCAGGTTTTCCAGCCAGAACAGGTCGCACTGATTCTTCACCCGCTCGAAAATTGCCTCAAAGTCCGTGATGCCGGGGAAGACGGGTGAGACAAAGCAGACCGTCCGAATGCCCGCGTCGTAGACCTGTTTCATGGCGGCAATGCGGCGCTCAATGCTCACAGCGGCGTCCATGTCGTTTTTGAAGTCCTCATCCAGCGTGTTGATCGACCACGACACCGTGACCTGCCCCAACTCCTTGAGCAGATCGAGGTCGCGCACGACGAGATCGGACTTCGTGCAGATCAGAATATCCGCGCCGCTGCCGCAGAGCTGCTCGAGCAGCTTCCGCGTGTTGCGGAAGTGTTCCTCCTGTGGGTTGTAGCCGTCGGTGACGGAGCCGATCACGACGCGCTGACCCGCGTATTTCTTCGGATTCTTGATCTCCGGCCAGTGTTTCACATCAAGGAAGGTGCCCCATTCCTCGCTGTGGCCGGTAAAGCGCTTCATAAACGACGCATAGCAATATTTGCAGGCGTGGGTGCAGCCCACATAGGGGTTGACCGAGTACCCGCCCACGGGCAGATTTGACTTAGTCATTACACTTTTGACGTCTTTTTCTCCGACGAGAATCCCATCCATCATTACTTGTGCCATGTTTTCTGTTCCTCCAAAACTCTGTTGAATGCGGCGGGCAACTCCTGTATCATCTGTTCCTCGCCCATAATGGGGACGAGGTCTTCCTTCCAAAACACCGGAATATCCAGCGTGTGCGCCTGCTCCATGAGCGAGTACGCCCACGCCGGTTCTGTGTGTATCTTTTTGCTTTGAGCGCCGGTCATGGTGCCGATGACGATCCAATCGACACCATGCAAGTCCACCTCGCCGGGATCATCGAACAGCGGCTCAAAGGTCGCGTGATAGTGCCTGGCGCGGACATTCTCCCGTAGTGCATAGACGCGCCACAGCTCGGAGCGCCGCGTGACTGTCACGCCAAACCATGCGTTGTCGAGGTCGCAGTCGATGTCCAGCAGATCGGGGCGCTTGGAGAGAAACAAAAACTGGTGCTGCGGATTCTCCGCGATTTTGGCAAACACCTGCTCGCACCATTCCGGCTTCCAGCCGGAGAGATCGCTCATGCCGGTGAGCAGGAAGTTCTGAGGCTTCGGCTTCTCCATTAGCCGCAGCTTGTTCGGAAAGAACTCCGGCTGGGAGAAGTCGTCGATCATGTGATACCGCTTGACGTTGTTCCTCGCGTAACAGTAAGAACATCCCACCGTGCAGCCGATCACCAGATTCATATTCTGAATCAGATCCTTGATGCAAACCGACATATTACAGCGCCTCCTCAACATTTGTGAGCACCCGGCGCAGATAACCCTCCAGCGCGTCGATTTCCTCCGAGGAAAAGCCCTTGTAATAAATGCTTTCGATCTCCGCTGTGACCGCGTTGTAATCCTGCTCCAACGCCTTTGCCTCGTCGGTGAGATAAATCAAAATCTTCCGCCGGTCGTGGTCGCCCCTGTCCCGCCGGACAAGCCCCGCTGCCTCCATACGGTCGAGCATACTGGTGAGCGTGTTCATGGCAAGCCCCGTCTCTTTGGAGAGCTTGCTAATAGGTACGCCGTCTCCTTGCCAGAGAATGTAGAGGATACGTCCCTGCGCGCCGTTGAATGCGTCGATATTCTTATCGCTGAGAATGCGGTCAAAAACACGGCCGCCCACCTGTTTAATCTGCGAGATCAAAAATCCGCCTTGTCTGCTCATTTCTGTTCACCGATAAAAGGGCGGTCTTTCAGACCGCCCTTCCTTTCTCATTACTTCTTCTGCGCTCCCGCCAACTCAGCGTAGCCGTTCCAGCCGAAGATCGCCTCTACGGAATCATCGGCAAACAAATTCTTCACATCACAGACGTGGATTACGTGGTCGTCAGCGTCTACCGTTTCAACAACTGCTGCGTGGATGGCAAGCCGCGTGGAAACTGGGATCTGAATGTCGGTGCCCTCGACTGACTTCATAGCAAGACCGAGCTTCTCTACCTTGTTGGTGTCCCGACCGGAAGATGTGCCGCAACCGATCAACGCGCCGGCCATATCCACGCCCGGAACCGTCAGAACGACTTCCTTGGTCTTGGCGAGCAGTTCCAGAGAATAAGCGCCCTTGTTGAGTGCAAACATGATCTTGCCGGGGTTGGTGGAGGCGTAAGTCCAGAACGCCAGTGTGGCAAGGTTTGTGGTTCCGTCACTCTTGCGCGTGCAGATCAGCGTCATCGGGTTGGGCGAGGTATATGCCGGAGCTTTTGCGATTTTGATGGTTTCCATATCAATCACCTTTCTTTTTTTCATTGAATTTGTGCCGTAAGGAATATTACTATATAGAATGATATTTGTCAAGTCTTTTTATCGCGCTCCGATGCTGTGCCTCTGCCGTTGCATCCTCCTCTGCCGTTTCTGCTCTGCCTCGCGCTCCCGAATCGCCCTGACCTGCTCCTCCACCCTGTCCGCGCCATAGCCCCGGCATAAGGCGTCATAGTCCGCTGCGACCTGCTTCAAGCTCTTGTTCTCCTCTGCCAGCCGGTCAAAGGAGGCATCCAGCGAGGCGTAACGCTGTTGGAGCCGGTTATAACTATCGTTCAGCCGGTTGAAGCTGTTTATAAGGTCAAGATACTTGTTATAGAGCGCGCGCAGGACATCGACGATCTTCTTGTAGAGAGGTTTGGCCTTCTTCTCGCGGTACGACCGCGCCGTTTCCAGCGCACCCGCTTCGGGCAGCACCTTGTCAACATCATCGGAATATCGTCGCGCCAGCTCCTCGACCGCTTCGACCTTCGGTACCACGGCGTCAAGCTGGGCTTTTGCTTGTTGCGCCTTCTTCCTTGCCTCCTCCATCTCCTCGTTTCGTCGCTGAGTCTCCTCCGATGCATAGGCTGCTGCGTCCTGAATCCGTGCGAGGCGCTGCTGCTCCTGCTCCACCTTGAACTGCGTCACCGTCAGGTGTTCCTCGTTGCTGCCGACCTCGCCGCGCTCGATGTCCGTGTACCCGGCAGCGACCATGTGCCGATAGAAATCGTCCTGCAAAACGCTGTACGACTTCTTCAGTACCGGCTTGCCGTTCTTTTGGAGGATTGGCTCACCAATATCGTCCACTGCCGGTTTCGACGCCCATTTCTTGCTCCGGCTGACCTGCGTAATGACCTCTTTTACAGTACCACGCAGCGTGGGGTCTTTGCACCGCTTTGACCACAAAATCTCCTTTTTTACCACCGGCACATAGACCACATGGAGGTGGTAGTGGTACACGTCCTCACCCAACTGCTCCGACATGGCGCGGTTGCGCTCGTCGGCGTGCATGACGGCGGACAGGATGTACTGCTCGCCGCCGACGATCTCCACCGCTGCCCGGTACGCCTCCTCATAGAACTGCCGCGCGTAGTCATACCCGCCGTGGTTGTAGAAGTAGGCGGAGTTGACGTCAAACACCAGCTCGCAGAACTTGGTGGCGTCGGGTTTCAAGCCGCGCGTCGAGATGACCTTTTCTTCCTCCATCTTGCTGAACATCCCAACATAATCGTCCGTGGGCGCTTTGAAGTGGACGTTAAGCTCCGCGCGCTCCGGCACGATGTCGGGATTGACATAGGTTTTCTTCTCACGCTCGTTGTGCGCCTGCGTGTTGCCGATGTTGGCGTCGGACACGTTGACGTTGCGGACACAGGTACGGTCTCCCGTGTTTCTTGCCATCGTAAATCACATCCTTTCGTTGAGATACGCCCCGCCGGGGTCGGAGGGCACTTCCTGCGGGAAGTGTAATAACCCACTATGACACTTTCAGCCTTGCGGCTGCAAAGTGTCGTGGGCTCTCCGAGGGGGCTGCCGGAAGTGTCTGCCCGCTGCGGCGTCCAGACACTCCCGGAGGGGCGCTGCCCCTGTCAACTGCGGTTGACTCCCCGGCAGGGCTGCCCTTTGTAAAGGGCACCCTGCACCCCGCCGAATCGTCGGCATAAGCTCCATATCGCTCGCCCCCGCGCATGGCGCGAGGGCTCGTTTATTCCGCTGTGCCTCCTCTCCCCAAAAAGTCTTGCGACTTTTCGGAGACCCCATCGCCGCGACGGTCGCAACGGTTGCGACGGTTTATTTGTACCGTCTCAAATACCGTTGCAACCGTCGCAAGCGTCGCGCTTACGTCAGAGCCGCATCACCGGCAGACAGCAAACGAAGGTATATCCGCCTGCCCTCATGCCGCAGTTTCCGTCCGTATTCGATGTTGTAGTCGCTTCTGAGCCGCGCTGAATTGACATTGAGGTATCTGGTCAGCGCGTTTGCCGCCATATCGGCATCGACCACACTGACCAGCTCAGAGGGGCTGCCGCTCCATTCCGGCGCGTCCGGCGTCACCAGTGCCGCCACCTTTTCAAGCAGCGGGTCGGGCGGTGCTTTCCATAGTTCCCGCTCCGCGTGGTCAAGCTGCCAAACCAAACTATCCTGATCTCGCGTCAGGTGGAGCCGTTGGTCGGGCTGGTCGCGGCCTACTACGTCCAGCGTGGCGTTTAGGTCGGTACGCTTCTCCTTGCGGAGCAGCAGCGCGCCGTCCGCGCAGCCGAGCAGGCCCGTCGTGCCGGAGATCATGTCAAAGGCGTCATCCGCCGCTTGCTTGCGCGTGTGGTGTACCAGCAGGAGACAGATGCCCCTACTGGCCGCAAAGCCCTTGAGCTGACCGATGGCGTCGTAATCGCCGGAGTAGCTGTATGCCTCTCCGATGGCGTCGCGCACCTTTTGGAGCGTGTCGATGATGACCAGCCTTGTGTCGGGACGGTCTTTCAGAAAATTATCGAGCTGTTCGACGAGACCAAGCCCGATCTGCGCCGACGTGATGGCAAAGTGCAGGTTGTCCGTCCCCTCCACGCCGAACATCCGGGACATACGCCCCTGCAACCTTTGGTAATCGTCCTCCAGCGCCAGATAGAGGACGCCGCCTTGCCGGACAGGGTAGTCCCAGAGCGTGTGTCCCATGCTGACATGGTAGGCAAGCTGGGCAACGAGGAACGACTTGCCGATCTTCGGCGCGCCAGCCAGCAGATACGTCCCGGCGTACAGCAGACCGTCGATCAACGGCGGCCTGCTGGTAAAGGAACAGTCAAACAAATCGTTCATGGACAGGGTGTTGAGGTGCATCGGGTCGCAGAAACGCTGGACTTCCAGCAACTTTTTCTTGTATTCCGCATCCTCGTCTGTTATACTGATGTTTTCTTTAGTGAGTGACTGCCCCACATCTGCGCCAACAGATGCGATAGGGGCGGTCATTTCATTTTTGTCGTTCATCCCGTTTCCTCCTTCATGCCGTTCATGATCGCGGCGATCATGCCGATTACGTCCAGCAGGTCGTCATCGACGCCTGCCCCGGCCTCAATGCGCCGCAGCTCGTCCAGCACGGCGGCGAGCTGGTTCCGCAGCGCCTTGAACACCCTCGGATTGCCCTGCACCACCACCTCGCGGTCAGTCAGGCGTCGCGTGATGTAGTCCTGCTTGGTCAGTCCCGAGAGCCGCACGGCGGTTTCGATCAAACTGTCCTCCTCCGGCGACACCCGGAACGCGACGGTGACGTTGCGCCAGCGGTTGTGCTCGTCACGGTTCTTTGCTGACATATTCAACTCCCCCTTTCCATGTTCAGCTTGTCCGCCATCTCCGTCTGCTTGGACGGAAACAGATGTGCGTAATGATAGGTGATGTCAATGCTCTCATGCCCCACCCGGTCGGCAATTGCCACCGCCGAGAAACCCATGTCGATCAATAGCGAAATGTGCGAATGTCTGAGGTCATGGATTCTGATGCGCTTGACCCCAGCCTCCTTCGCACCCCTGTCCATCTCGTGGTGGAGATAGCTTTTCGTGACGGTGAAGATGCGATCCTTCTTCTTGACACCGTAGAGCATACCGATGTAATCCTTCATCTCGTCCCGCAGGAAATCAGGCATCTTGATGGTACGGTTGCTTTTCGGGGTTTTTGGCGTGGTGATCACATCCTCGCCATGGAGCCGCTGATAGGACTTGTTAATCCTCACCGTCCCAGCCTCGAAATCAAAGTCTGACGGGGTGAGCGCCAGCAACTCCCCCTCGCGGATACCGCACCAGTAGAGCATCTCGAAAGCGTAGTAAGAGAGGGGCTTGTCCATCATGGCATCCGCGAACCGCTGATACTCCGCCTTTGTCCAGAACAGCATCTCCTTCCGTTCCTCCACTCCCATGTTCCCGGCTTTGGCTGCGGGATTGGAACGCAGATCATAGTAGCGGACGGCGTGATTGAAGATGGCGCTGAGCTGGTTGTGCAGAGACTTGAGATAGGTCTGCGAGTAGGGCTTGCGCTTCTCGTCCCGGTAGGCGAGCATCTCGTTCTGCCATGCGATCACATCCTTGGTGGTGATCTCGCTAATCTTCCGCTTGCCGAAATAGGGCAATATCTTTTGCTGGATGATGTTGTCCTTGGTCAGCCACGTGTTTTCTTTCAGCCGGGGCTTCTTATCCTTGGTGTAAAGCTCCACAAAGGCTTCAAAGGTCATATCCAGATCGGAGCAGGTCTGTAACTTGAAACCGTGCTCCCAATCCTGCGCATCCCGCTTGGTGGGAAAGCCCCGCTTGCACTTCTGCCTGCGCGCTCCCGTCCAGTCGCAATACCGCGCCATGACGTACCATGTACCCCGTTTTTCGTCCTTAAATACCGGCATCCTTGTTCACTTCCTTTCCGGTTCCGTAGAAACGTTCATTAAAATACTGGCGATTGACTCGCCCCGAGATGGTGATGAAGCCCTTGCTTTTCAGTTCCTCGTTGAGCTGCCGAATGAGCTTGTAGGCATAGGGCTTCGACACGTCCAACTCTTTTGCGACTTCTTCTGCCCGAATAAATTTGTTATCCATGCTGCTTCCTCCTTTCCTCAATGATAACGCTTTTTGTTTAGCGTATGCTGATTATACTAACTCTTTTCCGTTATGTCAAGGTCTTGCGAGTGGGTAAATATAAACAAATTTATTTAATTTCTCTTGACGAATCTAAACAAATATGCTATGCTCTGTATGTCATCAAAAGAAAGATAGGAGCTGACGGTTATGGCAATCGGTGAGCGTATCCGCTTTTTCCGCAACAAGATGGGTGTCACGCAGAAGTATCTCGGTCAAGTAGTGGGCTTTCCCGAACGCTCCGCCGATGTGCGCATGGCGCAGTATGAAACCGGAAGCCGTTCCCCCAAGGCCGATCTGACCAAGGCACTGGCGGGCTACTTTGGCGTCTCCACCGACGCCCTGACCGTCCCTGACATAGACAGCGACATCGGCCTGATGCACACGCTCTTTGCTTTGGAGGATATGCGCGGGTTGACCGTCGGAGAGATCGACGGCGAAATCTGCCTGCGTCTGGACAAGTCCCGCGGTAAGACCTATCTCTCGATGCTGGAAATGTTGTCCGCTTGGGCGGAGCAGGCCGCGAAGCTGAAAGCGGGAGAGATCACCCAAGAGGACTATGACCGCTGGCGCTACAACTATCCCCGATACGACACCACGCAGAGATGGGGCAAGGTTCCGTCACAGGAACTTAGCGACGCATTGACCGCTGCGTTCAAGGACAAGCTGGATACCGACTGAAAAACGACAAAAAAGCCTTTACCGACGCTGCCATCGGTAAAGGCTTTCTCAATATGGATCGTGTCACCCGCAAACCGTGAAAGACCACTTTCCACCCGCAAACCACAGGGGATGCGGAATGATACGGTTTTGGGGCTGTGTTATCAAATTGTTATCAAAAGAGGAACGAGAAGTCCGCAAACGCTGATGCTGAAAGGGTTTCAAGGTTTGACGGAATTATTCCCAATCTATATCATCGCAGGCGGAAGCCTGAATACAACGGACGGACATGGCGCCCTTCTTGCTATAGGCATTCTTATCCAGGCTCTGTCGGGCCAGGCCGTACTTTTGGGTCGAAACTGCGAAAACGCTGCGAAAATGGCCCTTTGGCTCTGTCCAGTCATTCTGTACGGCTACGGAAACGCTGCGAAGTCGGAACCTGCCGAAATAGCCTAAAAACATCGGTCATGCAGCCGAAAAACAGTTTTGGAAGGGCTTACGGAATGAGGATTTTTTGCTAGCCGGGCACAAGTGTACAGTTTAGCCCGACAGAGCCTTTGGCATTTTTTCCTGCTTGTACGCCAGAGGAGTTAACGATGAAAAAAGATGTTGCGGTCAATGCGGCCGAGGCCGTTGCGCCGAAAAAGCCCGAATTTTCCCTGATAGACGAGGATTTGCTCAAATCGCGGATATACACCATCCGCGGAGTAAAGGTCATGCTTGATGCCGATTTGGCAGAAATTTACGGGTATGAAACTCGAAAATTTAATGAACAGGTAAAAAATAATATCGAAAAATTTGATGAAGATTTTCGCTTTCAGCTGACTTCAGAAGAATTTGAAAACTTGAAGTCCAAAATTTGGACTTCAAACTGCGGAAATTCGTTGAATTTCGACAATTTTTATAAAAAAGGAAACTTGATGTCCAAAAATCGGATATCAAGTTGGGGTGGCGTTCGAAAAATGCCCTACGCCTTCACGGAGCAGGGCATCTACATGCTCATGACGGTGCTCAAAGGCGAACAGGCGACTGCACAGAGCAAGGCCCTAATCCGCCTATTCAAGCAAATGAAGGACTACATTGCGGCGGAGAATGCACCAAATACTTCTGCGGGAATGGCTTTAGCGACGCAGACAAGTCAAAACACGCGGGATATCGCCGAGATTGCTACGGACGTTCGCACGCTCTCTAACAAGGTGGAGCGAAATGAGAGTTTTCTCCAAAAAGTCATGGCGAATTTCATCGATCCAAGCACATTCAAACACTTCCTGATTCTGAACGGGCAGCGGCTTGAAGCCGATGTTGCCTACACGCAGATTTACGGTATGGCGAAAAAATCGGTACTGATCGTAGATGACTACCTAAATGTAAAGACCCTCGATTTGTTGCGATGCGTGGCAAAGGGTGTTTCTATCAAGATTTTCAGCGAACAGCACGGAAGGACCTGCCTGACCGAAAGCATGCGGGCGGACTTCAAGGCCGCCCGCCCGGATGTAGAACTTGGCGATGTTCGCGCCACGAGTAACATATTCCACGACAGGTACATTTACCTAGATTTCGGAACCGCCAACGAGAAGCTGTTTCACTGCGGGGCTTCGAGCAAAGATGCCGGCAACAAGATCACGACCATCATGCAGCTGGAAGACATCGCCGTGTATCGCTCATTGTTTGAAAGGCTGTTGCAAGGGTGAAAATACTGTTTTCTGCTCAATTCCAATAAATAAATATATTGACAAATAAATAAATATATTGTATTTTAAACAATGAAGTTTAAAGAAATTTGTGACTACGCAAAGAAAAGAGGCTGGGAACTGGGGCGAATCAACGGCGACCACCACATATTCGTGAAGCAAGGCAAGCGCCCCGTCCCCATACAACGAAACAAGCACGAGATAGAAGGCGTCTATCTCAAGTGCATCTTGAAACAATTTGACCAGTAGAGGCCCCTATGAATTACGCAGCGAAAATTGAGAAAGACAAGGATATGGGTTTCGTGGTTTCATTCCCCGATCTGCCCAACGTGAACGCGTTCGGCGACACGCAGGAGGAAGCTCTCAAGCAGGCGAAGGACGCGCTCGACGGTGCGATGGAATGCGACCTGGATCTTGGCAACACGATGATTCTTCCCAAGACAAAGCCCGATTCCGACAAGGGGCTCTACCCGGTCGAGCTTTCCCCGCGAATCGAGATTGCATACAAGCTCTTCGAGGCTCGCAGGGGGCAAAAGAAATGTGATGTGGCACGCCGCGCAAACATCACCCCGCAGGCTTACCAACGTTTTGAGACTCCAAAGGGCTCGCCTTCCATCGAAACGCTCTACAAGCTGGCACACGCCCTCGGCAAGCAGCTCGTAATCGAGTTCGTGTAATAGGCCAAGGCTGTCACGCTGAAAAAAAAAGATTACCCTCCCTCACAAACAAAAAATCCCAGCCGCAATGGCCGGGATTAACAAAGCTCTAAACCCAACGACTTCGGCGCATTTCCATTCGCCTCCGCCGATAAAGTGATGCCCGCTCGTCCCCGTCAAGCGAGGACAGGTAGGCGGGCATGACAAATACGCTTACTTCTGCAAATTCAAACTTGCATTAGCAGCACCGTACAAACTAATGCTGTAATCCTTGATGAGGTACACCGGAATCTTGTTCAAGAGCGGGCGGATGTTCGGATTGTAGTTCTTTTCGAACCAAGTCATGAACAAGTTATCGCGTTCGAGCCAGCGGAGGTCCTTCTGGACCGTTCCACCTGCGAGGTAGAAACCGCCGAGCGGGAGGAACAACGTGCAAGCGTCGCTGGCAAAGCGGGCAAGCATCTTCACGAACATGCGCATCATTTCGGCAGCGACCGGATCGGTATCACTTGCGCGGCTGATGTACTTCGGACGGTCATGCCAATCGGTTTCTTCAATCTTCTTGAATGCATCGTTCTGCGGTACGCCCTTCGTGTCACGCCACCATTCATAGAGGTGAGCAAGACCCATGCCAGAGACGAGTGGTTCAACGCCCGGCACGGTGCCGATGCGCTTTTCCATGTAGTCGCGGAAGTCCTGAGTTTCCTTGTCGAACGGAGCAAACGTAGAATGGCCACCTTCGGAGCAAGCCGGGATGTACTTTTGACCGTCAAATGCGAGGAAGCCAACGCCCATGCCCGTACCCGGACCAATCACGGCCTTCGTGGCAGCCTGCGGCTTCGGTTCGCTACCGTCGGTGTGCTTGAACTTGAGGATCTGTTTCGGGTCATCGACGTCGAGAGTCGGGATGCCATAGCTAATGGCCATAAAGTCGTTAATCACGAGAGTCGGGATGCCGGTTGCATTCGTGATGGCATCGCCGTCAACGCACCACGGGAGGTTCGTCATGACGCACTTGTTGTTTGCCACCGGACCTGCGGCGCTGATGCAGATGTGGGACGGCTTCAAATCCGCGCGGTTTTCGATTGCTGCCTTGAGCGTTTCGCGGATCGGGGTGTCAAGTCCTTCAATGCACTGGCTCGGGCAAACGGTTTCGAGAATGAGCGTAAACTTGCCTTCCTTGTAGCCCACAAGACCAAGATTCGTATTCGTACCACCGATATCACCCGCCAAAACGAGACGGTCAAACTTTGCATCGGGATTAAGCCATTTAATTTCCATAATTTAAAACTCCATGTTTTACGTTCAGGAATATAGTTTTTTCTCAAGGAAATAGGAGATTCACGATTAAATCGGGAATGACTAGTGCGTATTTATGCGTATGTAACAAAAACAACCGATTTACTCCGCTCAAAAAATATACATTAAGCCCATAGGGACCTATTTATAATGAGTGGGTCATAATTCACTTTTAACAAGCAGAGACCATGCGCGCTATTCTTGCACTCTTTTATTACATCGTCGTTTTCACTATCATGGTTGTTGCGGGTATCCCCTACACCCTCTATTGCGGTATCCGCGGGCACTGGGAAAACTGCACCAAGATTTGCACTTTCGCCTTCAGGAACATTATTTTCAAGCTTTTCGGCATTAAAGTCGCGGTCAAGGGGGCAGAAAACATTCCAAAGGGCGTAAACTACGTCATCGTCGCCAACCACCAGAGCTTTTTGGACATCAACGTCGTCTGGCATTCCATCACGTCAGCCTCGTTCATGGCTAAGGCGAGCCTCTGGAAAGCGCCCGTATTCGGCTGGGTTTTGAACCGCTCCGGCAACATTCCTATCCACACGAACCCGCGCAAAAACGCAGGCCTCGGCAAAATCCTCAAGAAACGCCTCGAAAGCAATTACAACATTGTCGTGTTCCCCGAAGGCCACCGCAGCGAAGACGGGCACATGTTCAAGTTCCAAAATGGAATTTTCCGTTTGGCAAAAGAACAGCACTTTGACATTTTGCCAGTTACATTTATCAATACCGGAAAGATTCTCCCAAAGGTCAAATGGGCGGTCTATTCCGGCACCGTCGAGATGGTCGTTCACCCGCTAATCCGTTATGAAGATTACGCCGACAAGCCAATGGCCGATCTCCGCGACGAAACCCACGATTTGATTGAATCCGCGATGCCGTACAAGCAGGCGGAACTTGCCGCAGCAAAAGAAGCGGCAACAGAAAACAAGGAGGCTTAATTATGGCTAAGGAATTACCGAGCGAAGAACAAATTATTGCAATCCTTCGTGACGAACCCATGGTAGGGAGCCAGCTCCGCAGCGCTCTCGGCCTCCCGAAAAAACAGAAGATGGCTTTTAAGCAACTCCTCGCCGACATGATTGAGCGTGGTGTTTTAAAGCGTTCTGCGCACAAGGAATATCAATTGGGCGATGGCGAACCGCTGGAAGACAAGCGCGAAAAGCGCCGCAAGAAGCTTGCAGAGCAGGGTGTCGAAGACAACCGCCGTCCGGGCGCACGTAGTCGCCGTCAGACCGAAAAGGATTCCGGCACACGCGTGAAGCGCGGCATTCTGCACCAGACCGGTGACGAAGACTGGCAGGTGACCGAAATTGATACCGGCAAGGTGTACGAGATGTGCCACCGCAGGCAGGCGCCGGGCAAGGAAGGCGAGACCATCAGCTTTACACTT
Source organism: Fibrobacter sp. UBA4297 (assembly GCF_002394865.1). Classification (NCBI taxonomy): domain Bacteria; kingdom Pseudomonadati; phylum Fibrobacterota; class Fibrobacteria; order Fibrobacterales; family Fibrobacteraceae; genus Fibrobacter; species Fibrobacter sp. UBA4297. Next base: position 70,696 of record NZ_DGUZ01000002.1, read on the forward strand.
TATCCGCACCCGAAGCTCAAGCACAGCTACTTGGCAAAGGTGGACCGCTCTGCCGAAATCATGAACGTGACTTGGGACGAAGTCAAGAAACAGTTCATGGAAGAGAGCAACTTGCCCAAAGGCTTTAGCCCCGCTATTGAAAAGTACGTAGCCTCCATTACAGAACCGACCGAAAAGGATTTCAAGGGCCGCGTGGATTATCGCAAGCTCGACATTCTCTGCATTGACCCCGAAGGCGCCATGGACCACGACGATGCAATCAGCGTGGAACGCAAGCCGAATGGTGGATACAAGCTCGGCGTGCACATCGCCGATGTGAGCTACTACGTGCCCGAAGGTTCGGACCTCGACGAGGAAGCACTTGAAAGAAGTTATACGCAATACTTGCCATGGGCCGCAGTGCCGATGCTCCCGGAAAAGCTTTCCAGCGGTGTTTGCAGCTTGCACGAAGGCGTGGACCGTTGCGCTTTTACCTGCATGATCGACTTGGACAAGGAAGCAAACGTTCTCGGTTGGGACTTCCACCGCAGTGTCGTGAAGATTACGAAGGGCATCACGTACCAGCAGGCAGTGAAGATGATGGAAGAAGGTGACGATTCCATCAAGGCACTCGCCGAAGTGACGGCACTTCTCAAGAGAAACCGCACCAAGGATGGTTTGCTTGAATTCCAGACAACCGAATACGGTTGCAAGTTTGACGAAAACGGTGAACCGGTCAAGATTTTCCCGCGCGAACACGACGATTCCAATTCGTGGGTCGAAGAATGCATGCTCATCGCGAACAATTGCTGCGCCAAAGAACTCAAGCAGCGCAAGCTGCAAGGCATTTACCGTATCCATGAAGCTCCGGACACGAAGGACATCATGGAACTCTATTACATGTACCCGGACCTGTTCAAGGACGCTCCGGTGATGTTGCGTGACTTGGGTAAGCCGCGCAGTGGCGATACAAACTTGAACCCGGTCGCTTTCAAACTGTACGAACACTTGGTGAAGCGCGCCGCCGGCGACGAGACGCTCACGAACCGCATTTTGCGCAGTATGCAGAAGGCCCATTACGACAGCAACAGCTTTGGGCACTTCGCCTTGAACTGGCAGGATTACAGCCACTTCACTTCGCCGATCCGCCGTTACGCGGACCTCTGGTGCCATCGTGAACTCGCCCGCAAGGGTAAGGAAATCACAGCCGACCGCGTGAACAGCGTGATTGAAGTTTGCGATTTGATTTCAGCAAACGAAATCAAGAACATGAAGGTGGAACGCATTTCTATCAAGGTGTGCAGCTGCTGGATTTTGAAGAGCCGCATTGGCGACAGCTTCGAAGCAAGCGTTACGGGCATCGAAGAATGGGGCATTTACGTTTCCATCGACGATCCGATTGCCGAAGGTCTTGTGCGCTACCGCGATATCGCAGGCGATGACTTCTACGTGTTCAATCCCGACCAGGGTCTTGCATTTGGCAAGCGCAGTGGCCGCACCTTCCGCCGTGGCGACAAGGTAATGGTGCAGTTGTTGCGCGTGGATCCGTTACGCGGTCAGGCCGACTTCAGCATTACCGAAAAGCTGAGCCCCGAACCGAAGAAGCGCCGCAGCCGCGAAGATACCGAACGCGACATTCGCAATTTCAATGAAAGAGCTGACCGCGCTGCGGCCGCCGAAGCACTCGGCTATGTGAGCCAGCCGGACGAAGACGACGATTACGAACCGGAATACGTTTCTCGCGGTCGCCGTGGTCGCAGAGATTTTGACGGTCCGATTTTCGAACGCACCGGTCGCGATTCTCGTGAACGTGGCGGTTTCCGCAAGGGCCGTGACGAATTCGATGAAGGTCGCCGTTCCGACAAGCGTGGGAAACACGGTTCTGAAAAGCGCAGCGGTCGCGACTCCCGTGATTTCGGCGAAGGATTCCACGTAGCGAGCGAACCGCGCGAAGCAAGACGTGGTCGCAGATCTAGCGAAAAAGGTCGCGGACGCAGCAGCCGCGGAGGCCGCAGAGGAAGATAGCTGATGGACGCATGCAATAAAGTCGCCCTCTACGCTAGTTACCAAACCGGGGAAGACCTCCCCGGCTATGTCCGTTTTGCGCTCAAGCATCTTGCCGAGACCGACTTCAAGGTCGTCCTCCTCACGAATCGCCGAACGCTTTCGAGCGACACCTACGATTTTCTGAAGGAAAACCATATCGAGCTTTTCCTCACCGAAAATCGCGGGTTTGATTTTGGCATGTGGCGGCGTTATTTGCAACTGCAGGCAAACCGCACCGACGCAGCCGGCAACTACGTTCCCGGCGTCATCACGCGCGATGTGGAACGCTTGTTGCTCATCAACGATTCCATCGTCTATTACAAGAACAAGTTCAAGGAATTCTTTGAACGCGCCGAAAACAGCAACGCCGACGTCGTCTCACTCACAAGCAATGACGAATTTGCCCCGCACCTGCAATCGTTCTTCTTGTACATGAAACCCGCCGCACTAGGCGTGTTCTTCTTGCACATTTTCGAGACTCCCGAACAGACCGAATTCTACGATGTCACCCGCAAGCTCGAAGTGGGCTTAAGCGAAAAATTCACCGAAGCCGAAGTCATCATGGAATCGCTCTACCACACGGAACGCCCTGTGTTCTTCGCTTACGACGAACTCACCCAACAAGGGGCGGGATTCATAAAGCGCAAGCTCCTGGAACGCCGTTTCAACTACGAAGAAAAGAAACACTTCGTACGCCACCACGCCTACGACGCACTCAACAAGGACTACACTGCCCTTGTGAAAAGCGCCGGACTCGACGCAGACTTTGACGAGAATTGGCTCCCGAAATGTAACGAGACCAAGGCAGAGCGCATCAAGGACTTTATCTGGGAAAAAGGATTCCAGCTCGTAGGCTTCCCCGCCAAACGGCTACTCGATAAAATCAAGAAAGGAGATTCCTGATTATCCCCGTCATCCCCGTCATCCCCGTCAAGCGAGGACAGGCGCGAGGACAGGCGCGAGGACAGGTAGGCAGGAATGACACGAATGGCGCAAGTCAATCACAAACGTAAAATAGGTATATGGAATGAGATTTTTTGGTTTAACAGCGATTGGTTTTGCTGCTTTTTGGGCATCGTTATGGATGGCGGGCTGTGGCTCTGACGGAAACCCTGCCACCGGCAATGGCGACATTGACCCGAACCAGCCTATTTCTCTTTTCGATACTTTGAGCGTTCCGAGCGCAGCCAACTTGCCTGCTTGCGACGCAAGTCGTGAAGGTCGCGCATTCTTTGTGCAGAATGAGAACTTGCCGCGACTTTGCGTAAAAGGCTCTTGGCGCAGTGCAGCGGACTCCACAGACTTTAGCGTCACATGCAGCGACGGATTTTTGCACGCGGTTGACAAAATTTCGCCAACCGGAACAACCGTCGGTAGCCCAGACACTGTCTTTGTCGAAGGCTTCGTTTCGCCGATGACAGGCATTGCGCAAAAAGGGCCGTTCGTCTTTGGCACAAGCGTCACCGTCACCGAAACAAGCAAGGAATTCAACACCGAGACTTACCAAAAAGCAGAAGGTTGCATCCTCACTAACGACGGCCGCTACACCTTTAACGAAGTCCATTCGAATTCCAACTGCGTGAAAATCAGGGCGACCGGATTTTACCGCAACGAAGTGACGGGCAGAGTTTCAGACAGTCCCATCACGCTTGCCGCAAAGACATGCTCGCCCGAACATGCGAACGTGAACATTCTCACGCATATCACCATCCCGCGCATCGAGCAGCTCACGATGAATCACATTGACTTTGCCGAAGCCAAGGCGCAGGCGGAGCGCGAAGCATTTGCCGCATTCGGAATTGACACGGTCACGCTTTATTCGCAGCCGTACTTCACCGACGGACGCACCAACAAGCCCGTTGCCGAAGATTTGGACATGTTCGGGAACAGCGAATATAGCGCCGCACTGTTTGCCATCTCCGCCTTGATTCAAGGCGAGCGCAGCGAGAACGACATGATGAATCTCGCAAACAATCTCGCCGAAGACCTCAAGGGTGATGGCACTTGGAACGACCAAAACTGGAAAATTCAAATTGCCGACTGGGTTGTAGGTCTTGACACGCTCTGGAAATACAACGACATCCGCAACAACGTTTCATCGTGGGGCATGAACATTCCGAACTTTGAGCGCTACATGCGCGCGTTTATCCCTATCGCTTACGGTTTCGAGCCATGCACTGACGCCAACGCAGGTCAAGTCACATACGTGAACCAAGGTCAAAGCGCCCTTTTCGCAAACGACTACGAGCACGCCGACCATTCTAGAGTCCGATTCATCTGCGACGTAAGTTCCAAGGAATGGCGCATTGCACAGCCCATCGAAAAAGACACGGCTGGATTCGGCCCCGGCGAATACGACAAGGAAGTCCGCGAAGGCCGTGTAAATCACGACAACTATTACATCTTCGAAACAGCCACAAACGCATGGCGCGTCGCCACCCCGCAAGAAGCCGACGGATTTACAGACCTCGTTGAAGTTTATGCAAATCTCAAGTCCGATGAAAAAGCAGTCTTCATCATTCGCCACAGCGAACGCACCGATGACACCGGCCCAAGCGGCCACTTGACCAGCAACGGAAAAACCTACGCCCGCAATCTCGGCGCACGCCTCGCCGCCGTTGCTAACGAAGACTTTTACTATGGATACTCGGGCTACACACGCACGCAAGAAACTTGCGAAGAAATCGCCATTGGCAAAGGTCAAGTCGGTTACACGCTCAACATTCTCCCCTACATGGACGGAGCCTGGTATATCAAGGACGAAGCCACCGCCAACAACTACATCAACGCCGAAGGTGGTTGGGTTGTATTTTCCAAGTACGGTTTTACAGGCGCCTATCCGGACGCATTCTACGATTTAGAGACACGCAGCGAAGAACTCCTGAAGAACAACATCCTCGCAAACCTCCCGGCCATGAAACGCGTAAACGTCATGTGCACGCACGATTACCTGGTGGTGCCGCTCCTCGCCTACACCACTAACGGTCACGCGAACGTCCGCTACTACGAAAAATGGCGCTGGGTCAATTACCTCTCCGGCGTTGCAATGATCATCTCCGCTGACGGTTCCGTCCGTTACGTCCCCGTCAAGGGACTTGAATCGGGAACAATGTAATTACTTGCGCTTCGCACGGATTTTCGGATCGAGCCTATGCTGTAACATCGTAAGCACGCGAGTCAAAATCCAGATGATAATCAGGTAAATAAACGCCGTCATAATCAACGGGAAGAACGCCTCGTAAGTGCGACTGCGGATAATATCCGACGCTTTTGTCAAATCCAGGATGGCGATATAGCCCACCACCGATGTCATCTTCACCATGCTAATAAATTCACCTTGGAACACCGGCAAAAAGTGGTGTGCCGCCTGCGGGAAGACAATCTTGAAGAACGCACGAGGTTTCGTATAGCCGAGCGCAAGCGCCGCTTCCATTTGTCCTTTATCGACCGCCAAGATTCCCGTGCGCATAATTTCGGCGGCATAGGCGCCAAAGTTCATGCCAAAGCCAATGATGGCAACCCACACGCCATCAAGCCCCGTACGTGCAAACACGATGTAGAACAGCACCATCAAAAGCACGACCGACGGAATCCCTTGCAAAAGGCGAATGTAGCCTAGCGCAAAAACATTCGCGTATGGACGACTCGAGAGGCGCAACATGCAAAAGCCAAAGCCAATCAGCGAGCCCAAAATTCCCGAAAGGATAGAAATAAAGATAGTCACGCCAACACCTTGCGCCACAAGCTTCCAGCGATCTTCACGAATAAATGTTCTCTCGAAGCTTTTCTTTAAAGAACCCCAAAAGGTTTCTTCATAAGGGGCAATAGCCTCTTCTTCTGCAGTCCGTTTTACAATGGCAACGACTCCACCATCATAAACAGGAGTAGAAAAATTAACGCTTCGCTTTCGTTCTGCGGTAACCGTAATCTCCCCCACGGCCAAATCACTTGCGCCAGACACGATCGATGGCAATATGGATTCAAAATTCATATTCACAATTTCAAGTCCATAACCATAAGCCTCACAAAAACGGACAACCCAATCAATATCATAACCAACAATAGCATTGTCCTTAATGTAAACAAACGGGGCTACCTCCACATTCGTGGCCAAGCGAAGTGTTCCATTGGTCGCTTTCAACTTTGACAAATCAATTTTCTTGAGCGATTCATCGGATCCAAACCAGACTGATTCCAAATCAGTTTGCAAACCTTGTTTGATAGAAATTTGAATAAATTCCGTCATTTGTGCACACAACTTTTCACCTTTTTCACTTTTTGAGAAAGCAAAGGCATAGTTAGCCTTTTCTAAAATCTTATTTACAATTTCAACTTCTTTACGATTTTCTACCAAAAGCCTTGCGGTAGGCTCATCAACTAGCATGGCATCCAATTTTCCAGCATCAATCGATTTGACCATATCAGCATAAGTATTGAAAAACAGGGACTTCGCTGTCGGGAAAAATTCATTCAATACTTTATCGAAGGCTCCTCCTGTCATAAGGCCAATCTTAGCGCCATCGCGATTCAAGCTTTTAATCATGTCTTCAGGATTTTTCGCTACCTGTTGCTTAGCTTTACCATCAAGAATCTGCACCGCCATCACGCATTCAGAAACGTAAATAGGGTGCGATAGATAATTTTTCTCCTTGAATATAGGAGTTGCACTAAGCGTCGCCGCCGCAAAATCATACATTCCCGTTTCGATACCAAGAATCACCGATTCAAACGCCACGTCGTGAACTTCGAGACCGCAACCTTTTTCCTTGCAGAATCGTGCCATCAAATCCATTTCGTAGCCGACAATTTTGCCATTCTTGATGTATTCAAATGGCGGATTCACGGCGCTCGTCGCCATCTTGAACGTAGGCATTCCCGATTTTGCCTTCGGAAATTCCACGACCTTTTTTTCTTCATCTTCACCGAGCCAAATGTTATCAATCGAATCCAGCATTCCCGACAGATGCATTTTATCGATAAACTCATCCATTTCGTCACGAAGCGCTTTAGCCTTTTCATTCTTCGGGAAAACAATCACAATATCCATCGGCTCGAAATCGGCATGAATATAAGCAAGGTTTGGATTTTCGAGTGCGGCATAGCGGATCACAGGTTCGTCATTGATAAAGCCATCCAGCTTGCCGTTCGCCACCATGTAAGCCATGTCCGGAGTAGACTTGTAATACTTGATTTCGGCCTTGGGGAGCATTCGGCGCGTTTCTTTATCGACAAAGACAAAACCCGTTTGCATTCCAAGTACAAGATTCTCGTTTTTGTTCATGTCCGCAATGGAATTGTACTTGAGGTGCAATTTTCTAAATCGTGGCGGAACATCCTTCAATGCAGAATCACGTCCTTCTTCGTAGCCAATCGTATATTGCGGGGCGTTCAGCTGGGCCGCACTTTCAATTTTACGTACTTCTTCATCGCAGCCCGTCAACAAAACCGTCAAAGCAATGAGAGCAGCCAAATATTCGAGAATCTTTTTCATAGCACCCCCTATTTGACATGGAAATGAATGACATTCAAGTTATTGACAACATTTTGTTCATAATGTTCTGTAGCCACATCAATCAGTTGTCTAGAAATTTCGTCGCAAAAATCCAACGGATTCACGTTCGGTCCTGCAAATTCAAGCCGAATTTCTGCACGGCTGTTGTCTTCGGAATACTCCGCCATTAAACGGATATCCGTACCTTGCGGCAGTTTGGGAACAAGCCCAAGCATCACCATTTCGTCGAGAACATAGCTCACGTTTCGAATGGTCCGATTCTCCATCTGGTTCTTTTCGGCGAAAAACAGGAATCGGTTCATAACGCCCATAAAATCAATATTTCCAACGACAAGATGTTCGTCAAACACTTTCAAATGCTTGATAAACAACCTCGTCTTTTCGCGTTGCGGATTTTCAAAAATCTGCTTCGAAGTCCCTTCTTCGTAAATCACCCCCTCGTCCATGTAGAACACACGCGTCGAAATATCGCGAGCAAATTTCATCTCGTGCGTAACAATCATCATCGTGAGTCCCTGATTCGAAAGTCCCTTGATCACCGCAAGGACTTCTCCAATCATCGTCGGGTCCAAGGCGCTCGTCGGTTCATCGAGCAGTATAATTTCAGGATCCATCGCAAGCGTACGTGCAATAGCGACACGCTGTTTTTGGCCGCCCGAAAGTTCTTCGGGTAAATTATCGGCCTTGTCCGCAAGCCCCACACGACGCAAAAGTTCCATACCCTTTGCGCAGGCATCCCGCTTGGAACGGTGCAAAATATCCATCTGCGCGACCATGATGTTTTCAATAATCGTCAGATGGTTGAACAAATTAAATGACTGAAATACCATCCCCATCTTGCGACGAATTGCAGGTACATTCGCCCCACGCGCTGTAATCGATTTTCCGTCAATCAGTACCTCGCCCGAGGTCGGACGTTCCAAAAGATTTATACAACGCAATAACGTCGACTTGCCTGTTCCCGACGGCCCAATAATCGACACAATATCGCCACGATTAATCTCGGCATTGACATCCAAAAGCGGAGTCGCATTCAGATACACCTTTTTCAAATGACGAATCGAAATCATCAAAACACCCTTTTTCCCCTTAAAAAATGTGATATTTATCTTTTTCCCTAGTTAAATTATATCATTCCCTCCTAAAACGATACAAAAAGTTTACCTTCGCGTAAAAACATATATATATTAGACCATACAAAAGGGTTTTAAAATTTATCCAGAGGGGGAGCTTTATGGATATTGGAAATATGTCGTCCTGCAACGTCATGGGTTCTTGCCTGTCGAAAAAAACGATAGGATTAACAGCTGTATTATGTTTATCTATGATACTTGGTGGTTGCGGTGACGACAATTCTTCTAGCGCTTCTGTGAACTTGAAAAACGCACCGATTGCAGAAGGCACGGCACCCGCATTCTTGAAAAAAGGCGACAAGATTGCACTCCTTTCGCCCTCCTACACGACACCCGATTCCACAATCCAAAAGACCGCAGATGTCCTCGAGGACTGGGGATTCAAGCCCGTCATCGGCAAGAGCGTCGGTAAGGTTGAAGCAGGCAAGTTAGCAGGTACCGCCGAAGAACGCGCCGAAGATTTCGAAAATGCGCTCAAGGACACAAGCATCAAGGCGATCCTTTGCAACCGCGGCGGTTACGGCACTATCCAGCTCGTTGATTTGATTGACCTGCAGCTCGTAAAAAAGAACCCGAAATGGGTTATCGGCTATAGCGATGTGACCACGTTACACGCCATGCAGACCAAAGCGGGCGTCATGAGCATCCACGGTACCATGAGTTCGAGCATTGCAAAGACCGAGGGCAAGGATGAAAATAGCACGCTCCTGCGCGACTTGCTCAAAGGCGAAGTCCCGACGTACAAAGTTCCTAAGCACAAATACAACCAGAAAGGCAAAGCCGAGGGTATTCTCGTAGGCGGCAACATGGCAACATTTGTGCCAATCATCGGCGCTAGCGACATCGACGTTTTCCAGAATGACGGTATCATCCTCTTTATGGAAGAAATCGGCGAGAACTTGCGCAACATCGACCGCATGTTCCATTCCATTGAACTTCACGGCGTGATGGAGAACGTTAGAGGCGTTATACTTGGTGAATTTGTAAGCTCCGGGACCGACCTCGATTACGAAAGCACCGAAGCGATGCTCTCCAAGTATTTGAAGGAATACGACATTCCTGTGATTTGCGGATTCCCCGCCGGGCACGACGACATCAACGTACCGATCGTTATGGGATCCAAGGTCAAAATGGACGTCAACAGCGATGGCGCTACGATTACATTCGACATCAACGGCGAAAAGAAAACCGTAGATACAGAAAAGCTGGGCCAATAGACCCAGCTCTCTAAACCACTTTAGAATTTTATAGTCTTTAGAACTTCCACATCACGCCCACGGTCGGCACAATGCTGAAATTGCCCATGTCGTCATCGTGGTTGACTTCAAGGCGGCTAAAGTCGCCTTTCTTGTACTTGACAGAAGCATCCGAATCGACCTCGGCTACCCAGCGGCCGCCGACACTAGCAAAGAGCCCGACGTGATTGCTGAGCGCAAACCGAGCCATGAAATCGCCACCAAGAGTAAGAGCGGTCAAGGATTCGCTATAGCTGCGATCAACGCGTCCGAGTTCCTTGTGCTTAAACGACTTTTCTTCCGTGACAAAAACGGCGTATTCAACACCAACAACCGCAAACATCGAGAACGTCACTTTCGGGCTGTTCACAAAGCTATAGCCCGCACCGAATTCAACGGCGCTGTACGTGCCTGTTTGCCAACCGTCCGACGGATAGAACTCGATGTTGCCCGTCGTTGCTATACCAGACGTAATAGACAGCTTTGTAGCAAAGCCACAACGGCAAACGCCCATATAGCTAGCATTCACGCCGTAATTGATCAAGTTAACTTTTTTGTTCCCAATGCCGTACTGATCAAACGGAATAGAAAGACCAGCACCAATATAATGGTTCCATCTCTTAGTCTTAACCGGTTCTGCTTCAGTCGAATCTACTGTTTTTGCAGAATCCACAGCCACTTCAGAGACCTTAGCTGTATCGACTGCAGGCAAAGTTTCTGCAGGCTTGACCGGTTCAACGGCCTTGGCAGTATCAACAACTGCAACGGTGGCTGAATCGACGGCAGGTGCTGCGGCTGGTACTGCAACCTTAGCCGTATCCGAAACCACAGCGGCAACAGGATTTGCGGCAGGCACAACAGCCTTAACAGAATCAACGGCCGGAGTCGTTACAGGAACTGGAGCCTTCGCACTGTCCGCTTTAACGGCGGGCACCTGAGCCACGCCTTGAGCAAATAAAGTTGAACAGCAGGCAAGAGCAAGTCCAAAGATTTTTTTCATAGATAATTCCCCTTTTTTTATTTTTAAAATAGTATAATTCAGGCTAGCAATATTACAAAAACATACTTTCATTTTAAAAATGATATTATATTAGACTTTTACAAAGTTTTTGCGTTGTCCAAAGGGGAGTTTTTATGGATTTCACGCAGGTTTTTGACGCCGTTGTCAAAGCGGTCGAAAAAGGCGATATCAAGGAATCACGAATCGACGAAAGCGTCAAGCAAATCTTAAAACTCAAGAAAAAGAAATAATACAAAAAGAAGCCGCGGGTGCAGCTTCTTTTTGATTTAGATCCTTCGACTTCGCTCAGGATGACATTGCACAGTGAGATCGCTCAAGATGACAAATGCGCGGAAAAGTCCGCGCATTTTCTGTTACTTCACGATTTCAGCGTCCTTGACGTTCTTGCCCTTGAGCTTGGAAGAAGTCTTCGGAGTAGAGCCATTAACCGGCGGGAACTTGCTGTAGATGTACTTGTACTGAGCAATGCTCCAGATGTTACCGATAATCCAGTAGAGCACGAGACCAGACGGCATCACGGCGCTGAACAAGAGCATCATGGCAGGCATCATCCACACCATCATCTTCTGCTGAGCAGGATCCATGCCGGCGTTGGAGTTCATCGTCACCTTGGTCTGGAAGTAGGTCGTTGCAACCATGAGCCACGGGAGGATGGCAAGGCCAGACGGCATGATGATAGGAATGCTGATACCGTTCCAGACAACGTCACTGCGGCTGAGGTCCGAGATCCAGAGGAATGCCGGAGCGCCACGGAGCTCGATTGCGCGGCCAAGCACAAAGAAGAGGCCCATGAAAATCGGCATCTGGATGAGCATCGGGAGGCAGCCACCAGTGCAGCTTGCAAGCGGGTTGATGTTGTTCTTGCTGTAGAGTTCCATCATAGCGGCCTGCTTCTTCTGCGGGTCGGTACGGTACTTCACGTTGATTTCTTCAATCTGCGGCTTGAGAGCAGCCATGCCACGCGTAGACTTGATCTGCTTCACAGTGAACGGAGTCGTGATACCGCGAACGATAATCGTCACGAGGATAATGGCAATACCGTAGTTCGGGATGATGCTGTAGAACATGTTCAAGAGCTTGAGGAGCATCTTGCAAATCCAGACGAACCAGACGTCTGCACCACACCAGCTCCAGCCACTCACGATAATCTTTTCGTAGTCCTTGTCGAGAGCGGAAAGTTCATCCCACTTGAGCGGAAGAATCATCAGGTCATAGTTGATGGATTGCGCACCGCGAACGTCGTCAGCAATCGTAAGCTTGTACGTACCCGGATCGACTTCGTTATCCACCTTCATCGGCTTCGTCTTGAGCACAGCCGGAACAGCTTCGTCGAACTGGACCGTCATGGCCACGTACTTGCGGCGCAGCCCTGCCCAAATGACCTTGCCTTCAGTAGCATTGAAAGAAGTCTGTTCGCGCGGCATTTCACGTTCCACAGAATAGCGATCATTGAAGACGACTTCGCTGAAGTAGTAGGTGCCACCACCGCCGATGCCCATGAAGCCTTTGGACTTCGGGATATCTTCAGTTTCCTTGAGGCCGCCCTTCCATGCGAGTTCATAGGCATTCGGCTGGAAACCGATAAACTTGTTTTCTTGACGGACTGCCGGGCCTTCCTTGGTGAAACCGTAAGAACGGATGACCTGGTTGCCGTTTGCGTCCTGGAATGCGAACTGGACCTTTGCGCTGTCGGTCACGACAATCTTTGCAGGCGTATTGCCGAGTTCGAACATCGCTTCGCTCAAGTCAGCGTTGTCGAGCTTCAAGTCAAAGGCGCCGAGCGTCGTGTCCTGGATGAGTTCCGGGAACTTGCCGGCAGAATCCGGGAGTGCCTTCACGATGACGCTCTTGACCTTAGCCCCCTTGTTGGTGAGGGTCATGATGAACTTGTCAGTTTCGACCGTCACGGAGCGTTCTGCAATTTCGGCCTTCGGAGCGACCGGAGCTGCGCTATCGTTTGCCACAGCCGGAGCGGCAGCGTTTTCAGAACCGCCCAAGACCGGAGCAGCCTTGATTTCGGGCGTTTTCTTCGGGAGGACAAGCGCATTTGACGTGCTTGCGGAATCCGCTACGACCTGCTTTTCGGCTTTAGCCTTTGCCTGTGCGGCACGGGCAGCCGCCTGCGCCTCGGCATTTGCGTTATTGACAGCCATCCACCAAATCACGATGACCGCGATAAGAATGGAACCAATGAGTGTATTCTTGTTCATTTTTTATCCTTAGGGGGCGGAACCGGGTCATAGCCGCCCTTGCAGAAGGGGTTGCATCTTAAGACTCTAAAAACCGCAAGATAGAAACCTTTAAAGGGCCCGTGGAGGCGTAAAGCTTCAATTGCGTAGTTTGAACACGTAGGCTGGAATCTACAGACCCCATGGAAAAAATAGGGGTGCACCAGTTGGTATAGACGGATGGGGGCAATCAAAGCCGCCACCAGAGCATTTTTAAGCTTCTGCCACATCCGGTTGCTTGTCCCATTCCATCTTGTGGAAAATTTTCTGGGCGGATTCGCGGAAACGTTCAGAGGACATTTCCTTGGAATTGTCGCTCACGATAATCATTGCCCAGATGGGCTTTTTGATATTCGGGACAATACCATAAAACAGTGGACGTAGGATCCTACGGCACTTATTGCGATACACGGCATTTCCGTTTTTCTTCTTGGCTAAGAAGCAGAAACGACAAAAACCGTCCGGAGCTTCAATCCATCGCATGCTAAAAGCAGGTGCGCGGAGGAACTTCCCTTGGACGGCTACTTGCCGGTAAGCGGGCTGATTGGGCAGCCGATAAGAACGCAGAGTGGCTATAAGCCAGCCCCGACTTACTTCTTATAGATTTCGTCGCTGACAGTGAGGACCTTACGGCCCTTAGCACGGCGACGGCTCAAGACAGCACGACCCCAACGGTCTTCCATACGGGCCATAAAACCGTGCTTGTTAACGCGCTTACGATTGTGAGGCTGGAATGTTCTTTTCATGATAAAAACCTTTCTATGAAAACAGAATTTTTTTGAGACTCAAATTTAGTAAAATGTTAGTATTTATCAAGGGGTTACAACCGATCTAAAGGGTAAAAATTCACCCTTAACGGGACTCAAACAAAAAGCATTCAGTGAAAACACAATGTATTCACAAGATGTAAACAGATATTTTTAAGGGGCCGATCAGTGGACAATGGTCATTAGTCAGTAGATACGTCAAGCGGAGCATGACAAAGCAAAGGCACCTTCAAGCAAGATTTAACGAACAACTAGCAACTATTGACCAATAACTAACGATTAACAGCCAACAACTCGCATTTCCTTTTATATCTTTTAATTACATAATAGATAATAGCGTAAAAGCAGGATTTTATGGAACTCACTCCGCTTGATATTAGAAACCAGACATTTCATAAGAAATCTTTTAAGGGGTACGATCCGGAAGAGGTGAAGGCTTTTCTGGAAACCACGGCGACCGCGTTCGAGAACATGTTCCGCGACCGCACAAACTTGACCGAACGCCTGAAAGTCGCCGAAGAGCGCGTGAACTACTACCGTCAAATCGAAAAGACGATTCAGGACGCCGTCGTCACGATGCAGCGCACGATTAACGAAGTGAAGGCATCTGCCGAAAAGGAAGCGGAAATCATCATCGCCGAAGCGAAGGCTCGCGCCATGCGCGAAGTAGAAAGCATCAAGCGCGAAAGCGAAAACCTCCGCACCGAAATCGAGCAGCTCCGCCAGCTCCGCACAAACTACTTTATCCGCTGCCGAGCCCTCATCCACAGCCAGGACGAGCTCCTCTCCGCGATGGAAAACGACCAGCAACGGGAATTCGAGGCGCCAGTCACCATCCAGAACGATGGCATAGCGCTCACCTAAAACTATGCGGATAAATATCAAGGTACACGCGCGAAGCAAGCGCGAAAGCGTCACGCCGCAGCCCGACGGAAGTTACAAGGTCGAAGTCAAGGCCCCGCCAGTTGACGGAGCCGCGAACGAGGCCATCTGTGAGCTCATCGCGGACTACTTCCACGTGCACAAGCGAGACGTTTCGGTGGTTATGGGATCGACAAACAACAAGAAGGTCATCGAAATACTGGGGAAATAAGATGAAACGTCGGTTCAGGGCTACGATTCAGACAAAAATTACAGCGCTAGCGATTTTGGGCTTGCTCATCTGCACGTTAGCCTTCGGCGGGCTTTGCCTCTACACTACAGACAAAGCAGTCCATGAAGGCACCGAAAAGAACCTGCACAGTCTGACAAACATCGAGACCATCAAGATAAACAACCGACTGAAAAGCGTCGAGCAGTACGTCAACACGCTATACATCGCAATTAGCGGCATGCTCGACAGCCTCGGACAGTTGACCGACGAAAACCAGCTTAAGGGAATCACCGAACGGAGCCGCGACCTCATCGGCCTCACCATCGGAAACACTGAAAAAGCGGTAGCCGCCTACTTGCGGTTCAATCCCGAATTCACGCCGCCGACTTCGGGCGTATTCATGACAATGACCGCGACAGACCACAAGCTGAGATTCACCGAGCCCACGGATTTTTCGAAGTTCAACGCCAAGGACATGGAACATGTAGGCTGGTACTACACGCCCATCGAGACCAAGAGACCCATGTGGATGCCGCCCTACCAGAACAAGAATACGGGCATCTACATGATATCGTACGTCGTCCCGATTTTCAAGTTCGACAAAGCCATCGGCGTCACCGGAGTCGATATCGACTTCGACTATCTCACCCGCGAAATTGCATCCATCCACATTTTCGAAAACGACTACGCATTTCTCACCGACCGGTACGGCAACATCCTTTTCCACCCGAGCATTCCCAAGGGGCGTTCGTTTACTCTACCAGACAACAGCATCCTCATCCACAACAAGCTCGTCAACGGAATGAACCTCGTGTTCGTAATCCCGAAATCAACCATTACAGCCAACCGCGACAAGCTCATCAAGGACTTAGTCCTTATCACAATGCTGATTCTAGTCGTCTTTATTTTTGCCTCGCTCATTTTCTCCAATTCACTCACGAGATCCATCAAGCTCCTCACCGACTACGCCAACCGACTCATTGACGGCAAGGTGGGCATTGAACTAGACATCAAGAGGAACGATGAACTCGGAGATCTAGCCAAGAGCTTTGTAAAGACCAAGGCGAGACTCGCCGAAACTATGGGGCACATCAAGGGGCTAGCCTTCAGGGACCCTGTTACAAACGTCCGCAACCGCAATTCCTTTGACCACTACATCAACGAATTCAGCCTCAAGGCGTCCACGGGCGACATCAAGTCGTACGGCATTCTCGTGGCAAGTGTAGACAACCTTTTCAGCACCAAGAGCAAATTCGGAAATTCGAAAGCCATAACGTTGTTGCAAACGGCAAGCAGGCTCATTTGCACAACGTACGATCACAGTCCCGTATTCAGAGTAAGCGAAGAAGAATTCATCGTCGTCTTAACCAACAGCGACCTGAAGAATTGCGATGCACTTCTCGAGAAGTTGCTCGAAGGCTCAAAGAACACGAATCTCGCAGAAAACCCGTGGGAACAAGTCAACCTTTCCATAGGCATTTCCATTTGCGAAGATTCCCAGAAGTCGTCCCTATCGGAACAACTTGTCTTTGCCGAGAACAACATGCTGAAAAAACGTAATAGCATTGAGTAAGATATTATGAGATTTTCAATTCAATCCAAGATTTTAATTCTTTCGCTATCGAGCACGCTTATCGGTACGCTTTCGCTCGGTATTCTAAGCACGCTGTTCATCAGCCGGACAACGCAGCACAACTCCATGCAGTACATGAAGGAGCAGACCAAGAACGAAGCGAACAAGCTGAACAACTTGTTCGAATCGCACGAAAAATATACCATGGCGGCAGCAGCGGGCATCCTCTCCCAGATAAAGGAAGATCCGACATTTTTTGCAGACTCCCAATCTCTTTCAAGAAACATCGACGGAATTAGGGAGCGCTTGTTAGCAACCATAGGCAATCTAACGTACACCAAGAGCGTCTTCGCAAGGTTCAATCCCGACATCACGCATTCTTCCGAAGGAGTCTACCTCGTTCGAGATTCTCGCGACGACAAATTCAAGTCCCATCCTACGACAAACATCAAGCAATACAGTCCAACGGACATGGAACACGTCGGCTGGTACTACAAGCCAGTCATGAGCGGGAGCCCCATTTGGCTTCCACCGTATTTCAACAAGAACATCAATACGTACATCACCTCTTACGTTATTCCGATATTCATTGATAACAAAGAAATTGGCGTTGTCGGAATCGACATTGACTTTGAACAAATGACGCAAAAACTTTCGCAAATACGCTTCATGGAGAGCGGTTTTGCATTCCTAGAAGATTCCGAAGGCTACGTCATTTACCACCCGACACTCCCGAATGGCCTTACGTTCAAGCCCGAAGAAGACCAAATTAAGTTTACAGTCCCACTCCGCAACGGCATGAAACTCGGAACAATAGCTCCGATTCTCGAGATTAACGCTCAGAGGGACAAGCACATCAAGCAGAGCATTGTATTCATATTACTCCTCCTTGCCTTCACTACAGCAATCACAATTTTCTTCTCAAGGAGCATCACGAAACCGCTCAAGGAGCTCACGATTGAAGCCAAGAAGATGATTACCGGCGACATGAATGCGGAATTCAACATTCAGCAGAACGACGAAATCGGAGAACTTGCAAAAAGTTTTTCTGCAGCCAAGTTCCACATCAGCCAGTACATGAAGCAAATGCAGGGTCTTGCGTTCCAGGATTCGCTCACAGGCGTACGCAACAAAATGGCATACGATACATACACCGACGAGCTCAAGGGGCGAATCAGCCGCGGCGAAGTAAAGTCATACGCAATAGCCATCCTTGACACAAACAACCTCAAGGAAATTAACGACACCTACGGCCACGAAAACGGGAACGCCTACCTGATAAACTCGTGCAACTTAATTTGTCAAATCTTTGCGCACAGCCCCGTTTTTAGAATTGGCGGCGATGAATTCCTGGTTGTCCTAATTGGCAAAGACCTGGAAAACCGCCACGAGCTCTTAAGGCAATTCAAGGAAAGCATGGACCTGACCAAGAACGCTTCGTTCCCGTGGAAGCAAATTTCCATCGCCTGCGGCATCGGCATTGCCGAACGCGCCCAGGAAACGACCGTCGAAGAGACGTTCAACAAAGCCGACAAGAACATGTACAAGAACAAGCGCGCCATCAAGCTTGCGGAACACAGACCGCTCAGCCGAGATGAAGAAATGCACGAAGCCTGGCATGCCAATGCAGAATCGCAAAAGAAAGAATTTACAATGGAAAATCAGAAGTCTTTAGAGGACAAACTAGAAGATTCAACCAAAAGCTAACGAATTTCTTGGGGCCGCGAAAGTGAGCCCCTTTTATTTTGGCTTTTCAATCTTTAGTTTTTTCACCTTTTGGGCAACAGCACCTTCACCGCTCTTTTTCATAAAGTCTTCGATGGTCGAAAGCGTCTCAGCCGAAAGAATGTGTTCCATGCTGCAAGCATCCTTGTCGGCAATCGCTTCGGAAACACCCAGACGAATCAAAAATCCCTTGAGGAGAATGTGACGGTTCAGCACATCGGCGGCTGCCATCCGGCCCTCTTCCGTAAGCTCCACACCGCTATAAGGTTCCTGCGTCACAAGCCCAAGCTTTTTGAGTTCGAGAATCGCCTTAGCCACAGAAGGCATCTTCACAGACAGCGCCGCCGCAATGTCCTTGACACGGGCAACCCCGTTTGTCAATCGCAGCATGTGCACCATTTCAAGGTAATCCTCGAGACTCTGGCTGAGTTTCATGTGTTTGTCTTCCATAAGAACCTTAACGTCACCGTCGCTAAAACATTTTAGATAAAGCTAAATTAAATAAGCCATCCCGATTCGTCAAGTAAAACTTTTATTTTTACGCCGTTTCGCCAATTTGACCATTTATGAGGAAGTTTCGACAATTACTTATCGCCACGCAGTCTTTGCAAAGATTTCGCCATTTGCTAGATTTCATGCATGAACTTCCTTGAGCAAAAAATCCTTGCCGATGGCGTAGTCAAACCCGGCAACGTCTTAAAAGTTGACAGTTTCCTAAACCACCAAATCGACATCCGCCTGATGCAAAAAATCGGCGAAGAGTTCAAGCGCCGTTTTGCGGATGTCCAGTTCAATAAGGTGCTCACCATCGAGGCAAGCGGTATCGCCATCGCGGCATTTATCGCCTACCTGAACGACGTGCCCGTGGTGTTTGCCAAGAAGGGCCAGACCGTCAACAGCACCGACGACAAGTACGTTGCCAAGGCATATTCCTTCACGCACAAAAAGTTCAACGACATTTTCGTTTCGCGCCCCTACCTCAAGCCGACCGACAAGATTCTGATTGTCGACGACTTCCTCGCCGACGGTGAAGCTAGCAAGGCGCTCATCGACCTCGTGAAACAAGCAGGCGCCGAGCTTGTCGGCGTCGGTATCGCCATTGAAAAGGGAATGCAGCCCGGTGGAGCAAAGCTCCGCGCCGCAGGCGTCCGCCTCGAATCCATCGCCATCGTCGATAGCATGGACCCCGAAACTGGATTCATCAAGTTCCGCGAACAGTAATCATAGATTGCTTCGCCCCTTGCGGGGCTCGCAATGACGAAATAAAACATTCAAAGTTCGCAATGACGAAACACAGCATCTAAGGTAAAGCATGAAGACTTCGGACAACATCTACCAGCTTGACGGACGCGTTCCGCTTTTACAGGCAATTCCATTCGGCTTGCAGCACGTGCTCGCCATGTTCGTAAGTAACATTACGCCGATCATCATCCTTGCTAACGTCGTCGGGATTGAAAAGGGCATCACCGCTTCGCTTATCCAGAACTGCATGATTATCGCAAGCATCGGCACGCTCATCCAGCTCTACCCCATCTGGAAAATCGGCTCCCGCCTCCCCATCGTTATGGGCATCAGCTTCACATTCCTCTCTGTCTCCATTTCCATCGGAACGTCGCAAGGCATGGGAACGCTTATGGGAGCAGTCATCATCGGCGGTATCGTCGAAGGGCTGCTCGGCCTCTGCGCCAAATACTGGCTCAAGCTCATCCCGCACATCGTTGCGGCCACGGTTGTCACATCTATCGGATTCTCGCTTTTGCCGATTGGCGCTAATTCATTCGCGGGCGGCCAAGGCGCTGCAGATTTTGGCTCTGCGCAGAATTGGATTGTCGGAAGCGTCACACTCCTCAATTGCTTGCTCACGCAAATTTTTGCGAAGGGATTCTTGCGTTCGCTTTCCGTTTTGGTAGGCCTCATCGTCGGCTATATCCTCGCGCTTTGCATGGGCATGGTTGATTTTTCCGGACTTGCCAACTGCAGCATTATCGCGCTTCCGAGAATTCTTCCGTTCACTCCGGAATTCCACCTCGGTGCCATTCTCTCCGTTGTCGCGATTTACCTTGTCTCCGCCACGGAAACCGTCGGAGACTCCAGCGCACTTTGCAGCGGTGCCCTCAAGCGTCAAATCCACAAAGTCGAAATGGGCGGAGCCATCAGCTGCGACGGCTTTGTCAGCTCCATTTCCGGGCTTTTCGGCTGCACCCCGATTACATCCTTCAGCCAGAACGTCGGACTCGCCTCGCTCTCTGGCGTTGTGAACCGATTCGCCATTGCGACAAGCGCAGGCATCATGCTCCTCGGCGGGCTCTTCCCACCCGTAGGCACACTCCTCACGACCATCCCGCAAGCCGTTCTCGGCGGCTGCACCATCATGATGTTTGGCTCCATCCTCTTTGCAGGATTCGGCATGATCGCGAAAAGCGGATTTTCGCAACGCAATATGATTATCGTTAGCTTGTCCTTAAGCACCGGTCTCGGATTCACATCCGCATCGCAGATGTTCAAAATCTTCCCGCAGATTATCCAGACCATCTTCGCCGAAAACTGCGTCGCCGTGGTATTCATCCTCGCCGTAGTCTTGAACTTGGTACTGCCCAAGGACAAGGAAGAAGGGAAGTAAAAGGGGCAACGCCGCGAAACCTCTTGTAAAATTGCATGTAAATGTCCGCCAGCAAGCGGACATTTTTGTTTTGGGAAAATCGTAAAAATACACATTTAGAGAGTTATACCGCAAAAAAGTGCTTATAATTCTCTAAATCTCATATTTTTGAGGACATTTAGAGAATTATAGAGAGGTTTTTGTAAAAAAAGCTATTCCTTTATCCTTAAATTCTTTTATATTTCGAAAAAATGGCTGATTTTAGCAAATTCTTATTTTTTGATTTGGAATACAATCCCGAAACGCAAAGGGTTCGGGAATACGGCTATATTCTAGGCGAAGAAGAAATACGCGAAAGAAATACTGCAAAACTAGAACAAGCCGCATCAAAAGCAAAATACATCGTAGGGCACAATGTACTACGTCATGACGCCCCAATACTTCGTCAATATTTTTCTATTGATTTTCCAAACGTCCATGCACTAGACACTTTAATGTTGTCATCGTTATTGTTTCCTCGCAAACCATATCATAAACTGCGCAAGGAATATCTGCATAATGAAGACGAACCATCAAACCCTTTGGAAGACGCCAAAATTTGCAAGAATCTGTTAGAAGATTGCTTAAAAAAATGGGATAGTTATCCATGGCAACTTCAATATTTGCTCTATCAATTTTTGAAAAACGAACCTGGTTTTGCTCCATTTTTTCAACTAGTAGAAACACCTAATCCGATAAAATTACGTTTAAAATCATCTGAAATTCAAAGGTGGTTTACAGACAATTACGAGAAAACAATTTGCTTGCATCAGAATTTTCAAAATGAATGGGTTGCTTACCGAGCAGAATGGTGTTTTCTCCTGACTTTATTTTACGAAGAAGGGCCTAGCGATTACGTTCCACATTGGGTGCGATACCAATATCCGCATCTTGAAATCATTTTACATCGCAGGCGCCTTGTTCCATGTGGTAATCCACAATGCCCTTATTGTTCCGAACAACTAAGCTCTACCAAACAGTTAAAGAAATGGTTTGGTTTTGACAATTTTCGTTCTTTTAACGGAGAACAAGTTCCTCTGCAACAACAAGTCGTCGAATCGGCAATGCGAGGAGAATCTTTGTTAGCGGTATTCCCGACTGGTGGCGGAAAATCCATGACGTTCCAGCTACCCGCATTAATTGCAGGAACACAAATAGGAGCGCTTACAGTTGTAATATCTCCTATTGTTGCACTAATGAAAGACCAAGTTGACGTACTTGAAAAACGAAGACAAATTGGAGATGCCGCCTACATCAACTCAATGCTATCTCCCGCCGAAAGAAAAGATGTCATTGAGAAAGTCAGCAATGGCGAAAAGAATATTCTTTACATTTCACCAGAATCACTGCGTTCCAATACGACGTTCAATTTATTGAAGCACAGACGCGTAGAACGAATCGTCGTTGACGAGGCTCACTGTTTTAGTGGCTGGGGACACGATTTTAGAGTCGATTATCTTTACTTAGCAGATTTTCTAAAAGATTTGCAAAAAGAAAAGAATCTTGAAACTCCGATTCCCGTAAGTTGTTTTACGGCTACAGCAAAGCAATCTGTGGTAGACGATATTTGCAACTATTTCAAGGAACGTCTTAATCTTGATTTAATCAAGTTCATTAGCCCAGCCAAACGAACAAACCTGACATACAAAGTTCTTGAATCTTCGGAATCACCTAACGAACGTCGTAAACAATTAGTAAATGTTCTTCGTGATTACAATGGTCCTAAAATCATTTACGCATCCAAGGTCAAGACTACAGAATCTCTAGCCGAAGAATTACACAACCGCGGTTTTGCAAGTGCCTGCTATAATGGCAAAATGGAATCCGAAAAGAAGATGACCATTCAAGACCAATTCCAAAATGGTGAAGTCGACACAATGGTCGCAACAACCGCATTTGGAATGGGCGTTGATAAAGACAATGTTGAGTTAGTTGCTCATTACGAAATTTCAAGTACGCTTGAAAATTATGTTCAAGAAGCGGGACGTGCAGGTCGTGATCCCAAATTGCAAGCAAGCTGTATTGCACTATTCAATCCAAAAGATCTCGACACAAATTTTCAAATTCTTCAGCAATCTAAACTTTCTGCACAAGAAATTTCTGCTGTTTGGCGAGTACTTAAAAAGGCAGCAGGTAATCAAAATCGTTTGATTATGTCGGCACTTGAAATTGCCGACCAATGCGGATGGACTGAAAAAGAAACGGACGCCAGCGTTAACACAACAAAAGTCAAGCTAGCCATTCTCGTTTTGGAAGAACAAGGATTCCTAAAACGTAAACGCAATAGAACCCAAATGTACGGTTCTTCTATTACAGTAGAATCCGCAGAGCAAGCCCGAGAAGCTATAGGCTCCGATAAAATTGAAATTCTTAATTCGGTAGAAAGCATTGCATACCGAATCATTCACCACATCATCAGCAAACGTTGGACACGATCTCCTGAATGCGCTCTTGACGAGCTCACTGTCAATCTAGGCTTAACAAGAGAGCAAGCCAACGACGGCTTACGTTTGCTGCGTTCATTACACCTTCTTAATGAAGACGATGACTGGAGCGCAAGATTACAAAGAAAAGGGAACGACACACCTCGTTCACTCTTAAAAGCGGCATACGAACTACAAGAGGAACTATTAAAAGCTTGTGAAGGCAAGGGAATTAACGATCGGTTTGTGTTAGACATGACCAAACTCAATTCCCTGTTGAACCAAAGAGGCGATGCAGTTGGTGCATCAACATCACGTCGCAATCTTTTTATATTCCGTGGTATTTTACGCTATTGGGCACATGAAAGTGTCGCCGAAATTCATCTTGTAGAAGCAGGTCACCAAGTTTATCAAATTGAGTTTCTTGTTCCGCCTGAATCCGTCAAAGAAAATCTCAGAAAGCAATGGCAAATATTTGATAAAGTCATTGACGCATTGACAGGGATGCAAAAGGAACAGACGCGCCAAAATGGAAATATCGTCTGGTTCTCCTTGAATGGTCTAATGAAGAGGATGTACAAGGAAAAAGGCGAAAAAGCTGTCGCTCGTATTGAGATGCAAAAGCAGCTTGAATACGCACTTCTTTTCTTACATCTTGTTGGATCCATCACGCTAGATCATGGTCTTGTTGTTTTCTATACCGGACTTGTCATGGAATTAAATCCAGAGGCAAAGCAACGGAATTTCACAGCCAAAGATTTTGAAATGCTCAACACCCATTATAAGCACAAAGCTGAAGCTATTCACATTGTTGGCGAATATGCAAAGATGATGCTTATTGATGAAAAAGCGGCACAACAATTGCTAGACGATTACTTCGTCATGGATATAGCGGATTTCCGTCTAAAATATATGCAAGGCATAGAACAGATGGAATCCGTATCCGATGAATTAAAACGGAAAATAGAAAGCGTCAATGACGAACAGCGCAAGATTATCAAAAGCCGTAAAAAGCACATTCTCGTAGGTGCAGGTCCAGGCTCGGGAAAAACGCACTTACTCGTCCATAAAGTAGCCTCTCTTTTATGGATTGAAGAAGCAAAGCCAGATTCAATCTTGTGTCTAACATATACTCGCGCAGCATGTCGCGAGCTGAAGAAACGTTTTTTCGATTTAGCCGGCCCTTTAGCAGCAAAGGTAAATATTACCACCTTCCATTCACTAGCATTTTCAATTCTAGGAGTGCAAGGAAACAAGAAAGCTCTTGAAAATGCAGATGACGTTGTATCCAAAGCAGCAGAGCTTTTAGAATCAGGAGAAGAAGCCGGTGTAGGAGCACCCACAGTTATCTTGGTCGACGAATTTCAGGACCTATCCGCAGGAGAATATCGCTTATTACGAGCCCTATACGATTTAGGAGAAAAAGATCCTCGCGTTATCGTAGTCGGCGATGACGATCAAAGTATTTTCGCATTCCGAGGAAGTTCATCTGAATACTTCCAAAAATTTGCCGACGAGTTTCCAAATACAGAAAAATTCTATCTAACAACTAATTACCGTTCCGTTGCGGGTCTCGTCCGAGCAAATGCAAAATTACTCGAATTGATGACAGAACGCGTAAAAGAAGGTTCTCAACAACTCGCTTTAAAGCAAAGTCAAGCCGAGCTTGCATTTTATGAAGAGGGAGACAAGGCAACTGCAGCATTCGGCGCAGCTGAAATTCTTGCACAAAAATTCAAATCAAATCCAACTGAGTCTTACTGCATTTTAACCCGAGAAAATGCAGAAGCGTTCTTGTCTGCAGCGAAGCTTGAAGAGAAACAAGTTCCATATCGAATGCTAAAAGGCCGAGATAAGGACAAATGTCCCATTGAGAAAACTCGAGAAATTTTAGGATTCTACGCAATTCTTCAAGAAGATCCGAGAGTAGGAAAATTCCCGTGGAGCGCAAAAGAATTTAAACGCATAGCCGAGGACTATAAAGCAAGCCACCCAACAGAAAGCTCCTTTGAACTTTTAGATGCACTAATAGATGATTTTATCGAAACAGAAACTGCTTGTGGTGAAGATTCTATTACTCTAGGCGACTTCAATCAATATTTAAGCGAAGTATCTTACAGCGACTTTGCATCAAAAAACATGGGCGCAGTTTCTATTGGAACAATGCATAGTGCAAAAGGACTTGAATGGGATAATGTTATTCTCGCATTAGGCTCTTGGGTTCTGAAAGATGCCGATCAAAAGAAGGCTCAGGAGAATTATCGCCTGCTATATGTTGCAGCCACCCGCGCAAAGAAATCGCTAACCATTATCGGTGCAGAGAAAATGTTGCCACAGGAATGGCTTAGTCACTTTGCAAGACAAGGTAAAGTCAATAGTGTAAAAATTCCGAATGTTTTGCACATTGAAACAGGACTCAGTGATGTCAATCTTGGGCATCTTCTTGAAAATGAAAAAAACAGAAATCGAGTTCGATATATTCAAAGCAAGCTAGAAACATCATCCCTACAAAGCGATGTCAGCGTAAATTTCAGTCAAGAATTTCACAACTACAATACAAATATTAACGGAAGGCTAATTGCGGCATTCTCTAACGACTTTTCAAAAAAATGTATCGCATACCTGCAAAGGTACGGCTATAAACCTACTACTACAGCAACTCTTTCACAAGTTGTTCGCTGGACATCTGATGATGGTCAAGAAACATGGGTGCCACTATTTAGGGTGGAATTTGCTAAGGATTCTATCAACAAATAGCGAAATTTACTCCCCACTTGTTTTTCCATACCGTATTTTGTACATTCTCCAATAGTCAAGCTATAGTGGCAGGATAAACCTGCGACAAGCCGTATTTCTTATATCTAAAGGAATACGGCTTTTTTTGTTATAAGGAGAAAAAAAATGGCAGAAAACGAAAAGAAGGGAGAAATCGTAATTTACCAGCCGGAAGGCGAAATTCGATTAGAAGTACGAGTAGAAAACGAAACAGTATGGCTAACACAACTGCAAATGGCTGAATTATTCAACGCAACAAAGCAAAATGTGAGCCAACATATTGCAAATATTTTCAAAGAAGGTGAATTAACACAAGATCGAACTGTCAAGGAATACTTGACAGTTCAAAAAGAAGGAAAACGTTCTGTCACCCGCAAAGTTTTGTGGTATAACCTAGACGTCATCATTTCTGTAGGATATAGAGTAAAATCAATCCAAGGAACTCGTTTCCGGCAATGGGCGAACCAAATTTTAAAGGACTTCATGCTCAAAGGCTATGCCATAAACCAACGAAAAATCATAACAGACCTGCAAATTGCAGACCGTCTACATGAACATCAACAACTAATCAATAAGCAGAACATAGAAATTGCTGATTTTAAAGACAAAACCGAAAAACGTCTTTCTGAAGTCGAACAGCACATTGACTTTTTTATAAAAGCAACTCAAACACCTTCAGGCGGAATTCTCACAACAGGGACTCGGTTTGACGGACTTGTGTTAATCTCAGATCTCGTAAAAACAGCAAAACACTCCGTCGTATTCATCGACCCCTTTGCCACCATCGAAGTGCTAAAATTCGCCGCAGCACGAGCAACTGGCGTAACAGCAATCATATACTCACCTCGTATTACTCCAAAATTTAAAGAAGCGGCGAGGTTGCACAACATACAAAATCCAGGGTTAGAACTAAAAACAATGCGTACAATTCATGACCGTTTCTTACTCGTTGACGATACCGTTTATCATTTTGGTGCAAGTTTTAAGGACATCGGGAACGAAATGACGGTGTTTAGCGTTCTTGACTTTGTCACTCCCCAAGAAGTCATCAAAAAAGTCGAAGATTGCACTAAAGGAACAAAATGAACAAGTCGAATAACTAAAGATGAACTTTCAGACCTCAATTTTATAAAGTCACAAGTTGTGACTTTAAACGAGTGCTTTCAGAGAATTAAAATAAAATAGAAATCGCAAATTGCGACATCCATGTTTTTTGGTGAACTTTTTGGTGAACTTTTACTTTTCCCCAAAGCTCACGCCGAATGACTTTGGCATCACGATTTCCTTATAGGCGTTCATCAGGTAGTCATCGGTCATTCCAGAGACGTAATCAGCAACAATGCGCGGGAGCGATGTCGTTTCTTTGTACTTTTCACCAAGCGATTCACACCAGTGATTGATTCCTGTTGCCTTTTTCACGCCAGAGCATAGTTCATCAAGGCATTCTTCCAAGACGGTACGAAACATCATCTTGATTTTTTCGTCCTGGGTTGACTTTTTCGGATTCAAGTAGATGTTATCGTAGTTCCAGTTTTTCAGTTGGTTAAGCGCATCGAAAACTTCCGGCGAAAAGACGAGCGTTTCTTTGTCTAAACTATTATTGACAAGGTCTGTAATAAGCGTGTTGACGATTTCGCTATTTTTGCTACCGAGGACTTTCGTGATTTCTTGGGGGATATCTTCGCGTTTCACTAATTTCAAGATGATGGCATCTTCGATGTCGCGGCCAACGTACGCAATCACGTCCGAGATTCGCATGACGCATCCTTCCAATGTCATCGGGACCATCTCTTTCGATTTCAGCGTTCCGTCCAAACTATTTTTGTATTCTTCCAGCAGTTTTTCTGGCGTCTTGCTACGGTTGCAGCCGTATTCGTTTTTCAGAATTTCGCCGTTGTGACAGATGATTCCGTCGAGCACTTGCGCGGTAAGGTTCAGCCCTTTGCCGTACGCTTCGAGGTCATTGAACAGTCTAAAGCTTTGAACGTTGTGTTCAAAAATTTCTTCACCGCGCTCTTGCAAAAACTTCGAGACAATCTTTTCGCCGTCATGTCCGAAAGGCGTATGGCCGACATCGTGCCCTAGCGAAATAGCCTCAATCAAGTCTTCGTTCAGATTCAAAAAACGTCCAATGGTCCTTGCAATTTTGGCAACCAGCTGCACG
The DNA here is from genome assembly GCF_002394865.1 of Fibrobacter sp. UBA4297. NCBI lineage: Bacteria > Pseudomonadati > Fibrobacterota > Fibrobacteria > Fibrobacterales > Fibrobacteraceae > Fibrobacter > Fibrobacter sp. UBA4297. Next base: position 99,008 of record NZ_DGUZ01000002.1, read on the forward strand.
TGCAACACACGATGCGTGATGTGGTCATTTTCAACAAGGTAAAACGCCTGAGTCTTGTCAATGTATCGGCTATAGCAATAGGAATGGATAATCTTGTCCGCATCGCGGGAAAAATTCGGGCGGATATCGTCAGGCAATTCGTGATAGCGGACCGCAGCCGCAGACTTGCAGGCGTATTCTGCAAGCGAATTTTCCTTTTCAAACAAGCGGGTTTCAATTTCTTTCTTGACTGAAGCGTTCCATTCCATAAGGCTATTCCATTAGATGACAATCATTTCGCATTTTACAAAATATATAAAAACAGCAAAAAGAAAGCCCTGAAGATGGACTTCAGAGCTTTTTCTAATATTTAGGATTTTATTCGCGGTTACTTCACCACAATGTTCACGAGCTTGCCGGGGACCACGATGGACTTCACGACGGTCTTACCGTTCATGAACTCTTTGACGCGGTCGTTGTCCATGGCGAGCTTTTCGAGGGCGGCCTTGTCCATGTCCTTGGCGACACTTGCCTTCGCGCGGACCTTGCCGTTCACCTGGAACACGACTTCCACGGTGTTTTCCACGGCCTTGGAGTGGTCGGCTTCGGGCCAGGCGACGTTCGTGAGCGATTCGTTGTGACCGAGGATGCACCACATTTCTTCGGCGATGTGCGGGGCAAACGGGTGCAGCAACTTCACGAACGTTTCGCACGGTTCGCGGTAGCGCTTGTCCATCTTCATCATTTCGTTGTTGAAGATCATCAGCTGGCTAATCGCGGTGTTGAAGCTCATGTTCTCGATGTCGCTCGTGACCTTGATGACGGTCTGGTGCATCACCTTCTCGATAGCTTCCGGAGCAGTTTCGTCAACGAACACCGGGGCTTCGTCAGAATCGCCCACCACGGAGCGCCAGGCGCGGCCGAGGAAGCGGTTCATGCCTTCGATGCCCTTGGTCTGCCACGGCTTCACAGCATCGAGCGGACCCATGAACATTTCGTACAAACGAAGACTATCTGCACCGTAATCGCGGACAACGTCATCCGGGTTCACGACGTTCTTGAGGGACTTACTCATCTTAGCCACAATCTGCTTGAGCTCGATGTCGGTACCCTTCTTGAAGAACTTTCCGTTCTTTTCCTCAACTTCGTCGGTCGGGACCTTGGAGCCCGCGGCATCTTCGTAAGCGAAGGCGAGAATCATGCCCTGGTTGAAGAGTTTCTGGAACGGTTCGTCAGTAGAGACGAGGCCGAGGTCGAACAAGACCTTGTGCCAGAAACGGCTGTAGAGCAGGTGAAGCACGGCGTGTTCGGCACCACCCACATAGAGGTCCACCGGCATCCAGTACTTTTCGAGTTCCTTAGCGACGAAGGCGTCACCGTTGCAGGCGTCGATGTAGCGCAGGTAATACCAGCAGGAGCCAGCCCACTGCGGCATGGTGTTCGTCTCGCGGATACCCTTGCGGCCGTTCTTGTCCGTGACCTGGAGCCATTCGGTGGCGTTTGCGAGCGGGGACTGTCCGCCGTCACCCGGCTTGTAGTCCTTGAGTTCCGGCAACAGCACCGGAAGTTCGGCATCGTCCACCGTAGAGATTTCGCCATCTTCCCAGTGGATAATCGGGAACGGTTCACCCCAGTAACGCTGACGGCTGAAGAGCCAGTCGCGGAGCTTGTAGTTCACCGTGGCCTTACCGATCTTATTGGCTTCGAGCCATTCGATGACCTTGGCGATACCCTGCTTCTTGTTGAGACCGTTCAGGCAGAGCGTTGCATTTTCGCTGTTGATGTAGGTGCCGTCGGCAGCCCAGCAGGCTTCACCCTTGAGCACGAGCGGCTTTACATCTTCGGGGCAGCTTGCATCGGGTTCCATGATGCAGATGACGGGCAGGTTGAACTTCTTCGCGAAATCGAAGTCGCGAGTATCGTGTGCCGGCACAGCCATGATAGCGCCAGTGCCATAGCCCGTCAAAACGTAGTCAGCAACCCACACCGGAATCTTCGTGCCGGTGAGCGGGTTTACAGCATAAGAACCAGTGAACACACCGGTCTTTTCCTTGGCGAGTTCGGTACGGTCGAGGTCACTCTTCAAAGCAGCGGCATGCACATATTCTTCCACGGCGGCCTTCTGTTCGGCAGTCGTGAGTTCCGGCACCATAGCGTGTTCCGGGGCGACGACCATGTAGGTGGCACCGAACAGCGTATCGCAACGGGTGGTATAGACGCGGAGCTTCTTTTCGGTCGGCTTGCCGTTAGCGTCGGCAATGGCAAAATCAACTTCGGCACCGTAGCTCTTGCCGATCCAGTTCTTCTGCATGTCCTTCACGCCCTGCGGCCAGTCGAGCTTGTCGAGGCCCTTCAAGAGGCGGTCGCCATACAGCGGGATGCGCATGAGCCACTGCTTGAGGTTACGGCGTTCCACTTCCTTGGTGCCGCACTTTTCGTGGCTGCCGTCGTTCAAGACTTCTTCGTTCGCGCAAACAATCTTGCAGTGCTTGCACCACCACACCTGAGCGTCGGCGTAGTAAGCGAGGCGCTTAGAATCCTTGTACTTGCGGACTTCGGCTGCACCCTTGGCTTCGACATCGGCCGGGATCGGGAGTTCTTCGATGGGGCGGCCCTTCTGCTGGTCTTCATCGAACCAGGTGCAGTAAAGGCGCTTGAAAATCCACTGCGTCCACTTGTAATACTTCGGGTCGGTGGTGTTGACTTCCTTGTTCCAGTCGTAAGAGAGACCGAGGCGCTTGATCTGGCGGCGGAAATTGTCGCAATTCTTCTTGGTCGTAATGGCCGGGTGCGTACCGGTCTGGATGGCGTACTGTTCAGCAGGGAGGCCGAATGCGTCCCAACCCATCGGGTGGAGCACATTGAAACCGCGGCTGCGCTTGTAGCGGCAAATGATATCCGTTGCAGTGTAACCTTCCGGGTGGCCCACATGAAGGCCAGCACCACTCGGGTACGGGAACATATCCAAGCAATAATACTTCGGCTTGGACTTGTCTTCGCCAGTCTTAAACGTCTGATGTTCTTCCCAGTAGGCTTGCCACTTGGTTTCGATTTCTTGCGGATTATACTTTGCCATTATTTATTCCTCTAACGCCACGGCGGAACCGCCGCGACCTCATTAAATTTTCGAGGCAAAAGATAGAAACTTAAAAAGCCCCGCATTGCGGGGCCAGTAGCAAAAGAGCGTTACAAAAACATCAATCCGATACTATCGATTCTGGATTCTGTTCACCTAAATTATTCCATTTGCCGCTAGAACATTTAAAATACATGTCCCTGTAAGCATGGTAAGGCTCATAATGGTATTTCGCTATTTTTCCTTCATTTGCAGCATCACATTTTTCTTCAATCCATCCATCATCGGTATAAGTAAAAACCGCAATATTAGCCGTTTTCAATCTATTGAAACGCGGATCTCCGCCAGCACTTAATCGCAAACCTCCACACCAATAATCCGTTTGTTCGTCATCATAAGAAGCAAGGCTGACGCTATTACGGTTTTCTCTGCACTGAGCTTGAACGGCTGCAGCCAAAGGAGCAGCGTGGTCCAAATCGATCCAAGTTCCTTGTTCGCACTTGAAATAGTAATAATCTCGATAATAGACGGCTGAATCCGTAAGCTGAACAAACATAGAATCAATAGCGCCTTCACGTTCCGAACCGCATGTCGGAAAAACTCTCAACGCTCTTTGATACCGAGATTTTTCCCAAGTTCCCTGTTTGCACTCATAATAAGTCCAATATAAAGCTAGCACAGAATCCACAGCACCTTCGTTATCGGTCCTACATTCAGAAAAATCTTCCACTCGACGAATAAACGTACTTGCCGAACTTAAAATTTCAGAACTACTCGAAGCCACATCGCTAGAAGACTCAGGGCTTGAAACAGCCTCGCTGCTAGAAGATACTGGACCTGAGCCTGTTTCACTACTAGAAGCCACGCTGCTCGACGATTCTACAGCTGACGATTCAGTCGCCACAGGCGCCGGGTTACTCACCGCATCATCGCTGCACGCCGTAAAAAACAAAAAAGATGCCAGCATCGCTAGCACGGAGACATGATTCCTTTTGAACATAAAAACAACTCCCATTATGTTCCAAAAATTTATCCGTAAAATACAAACTCACAAATTCAAAAACCATTTTTACAAAAAAAATGTAAGAAAAAAAGAAGCCCCAGAAGGCGGCCACCCTTCCAGAGCTAAAATTACAAGTCTACGCTATTAGTTTTTAGTTTTCACCGTTTCGCATTTCAGTCTGCTCACGGTCCATGGTGTAGGTCAGATATTCCTTGAAATCACGTTCGATTTTTACCTCAGGGGTATCATCAACATAACCGCCGAAAATATCAATAAGATCTCGATTGTCTGTCCAGCCAAACACACCGACAGCGTTAAACGTCATGGACTTATCGCCCGGAGCGCTTGCTATATATTCAATCTTCGCCTTTTCGACCCAGCCCTGTCCGCAGCTTCCTTTTACGAAAACTTCCGTGTCAGCTTCCCTGACAATCGTAAGAGCGTCGTTAAAGCCTGCCGTGCACACGACTTTGCCACCACCTTTTTCTGATGTAACATTGATATCACCCAGCTTAGACTTTACTTGCCTCGCCGCAAAAGAAGACGAGACCAGAACAGACAAAGCAAGGAACATCATCATCTTTGCGGTTTTCATGATTGACCTCCTTAGTTATTAGGGCGAACGTCCGCCCATTTTTCAAATTACAAAGTAAAGTTTACACAAACCACAAAACGCATGGTTTAAGTTAGAATAGAGACATTTTTTCCCGTTTTTATTCTCCATGCCTGGCAAGCGGCTTTCATGTCCAATCTGTAAACTTTCTTTTTCTATTTATTTAACCCTTATTAAAATATTTTTAAGTTGTTGAACCTCCACGATTTGTTATTATTTCGTCATGCTTCTAAAAAAATCTTGCTTACTCGCATCCATGATTTTCGCACTTACCACAAGTGCATTCGCACAAAGTTCCGATGACGACGAATGGGTCTCTGTAGACTCTCCAAGGCCCGAAGCCTCAAGTGACAAGTCCGGTTCTTACGACGGATCGAACGACAGTGAATTCGCAAACGACGAGGAATACGCAAGCGCATACGCAAGATACAAGACACAGACAACGTCTCGCTCAGAAATCAGCAAGCAGCGAAGCGAAGGGTTCTCGCAATCCGTGTTCCTTGGCGCACATCTGCAGGGTGGCTTCAACACATTCTTCGGTTCGCATTCCGATGGCTGGGGTGCAGGCTGGAACGCCGGCGCAGGCCTTCTCATCAAAATTTCGATGTTCACCAAGAACTTCAGTCTTGTTCCAGAACTTACGTTCAACTATCGCCAGTACAATTACGAAAAAGACATGGGCGAAGTTTATACAAACAAGGCAAAGATTAGCGTCATGCTGTTCGAACTTCCGATCATGTTCCGTTACACCTTTGACCAATACGATTTCTTCGCCGCGGCCGGCCTCCATCTTGGGCTTGTCATGACCGGCGAAACGGAATTCTGCCCCGAAGCAAAGAATGGCGTAGTCGCCAAAGACGAAAACAAGCGCACAAACACTTTCCGCACAACAAACATGGAGGTTGGCATGGCACTTGAAGGCGGCTACATGCTCACAAGAAACGTCCATCTGAACCTCCGCATCGTGCAAAGCTTTACAAACCTTCTGAACAAGGCTTTAAGCTCTTCGGAACCGTCATTTGACAAATCGACGCTCCTCACGTTCTACACGAACGTCGGCATTTCGTTCTTGTTCTAATCGAATAGTTATTAGTCAGTGGACATTAGTCAATAGTTAGAGCTATGAAAAGCAAAAAAGGAAGCGTCAAACGCTTCCTTTTTTATAACTGAACAACGCTCGCCCAGGACACCACACGGGCACTTACTTTCGGCGGACTCTCGGGATTTCCTTCCGGATGAGGAGTTTCTCGATCGGAGCGAATTCTTCGTGCGGCTTGATGGCCTCCTTGTAGAGCACGTCGGCAAGCGTCGGGTTGTGCGCAAGGAAAGCAATCAGAATCGCATTGCGCAAGAAAAACTCATCCATCGCAGCGACTTCGTACTTCTCGTAGAAATTCGCGACATATTCCGCAGCAAGCCTGTAATCCTTGGCACGGGCCGCTTCCATAATGTTGAACTCATCCACGAACGATTCCGGCAGCACGTTTGCATTCACAAGCTTGCGAACCTTAACGTAAACCTTATTCGTGTCACGAGCTTCCATCGGCACGCCACGCATCCATTCCACATATTCTTCGCGGAACTTTTTCCAATCCGGGGAAGTTTCATCCACCTTGAATTTTGGACGCACGAGGCTATCCACCGCCGTCGCTGAATCGACAGAATTTTCCGAAACTGCCGCAGTTTTTGCAGAAGAAACTGCCGCGGAATCCGAGCCCTTTTCAGAATCATCCGCATTGGATTCGAGCATTGCCGAAATACCTTCGAAAACCTTCTTGCGCTTTTTCACTTCCTTGATATACGCGAGGAGCGCACGTTCGCGATACTGGTCCGTACCCGCCTTGAGCATGGCCTGCACCTTTATCGGGCGGCGCAACGCATAATCTGCCGAGTCCAAATATTCCGGCCAGCAAATTTCGCAGCTGTCAAACACCTGCACAATGCGCGCATTCGAATGCACGAAGCGAGCCTCTTCCGCCTTGTTGTCGACAATCGGGATAAACGTGCTATTCGGTTCCACGCCATCCAAAAGCGACTTCACCATCTTGGAAGTAAACAAGAAATTCTGTTCGCCAAAGAAATCCGGTTCACGGTGGATGCGCTTGAATTCCTTCACGAGCGTTGAATCCGTGCTGAAGCGGCCAATCGCAGTCTGCATCACCGGCTCGTCACTTGCGACAATGATAATATCCGGTTCCTCAGGAGCCTTGTACAAACTCACGTACGGGAACGCCACATCAAGCGCCTTCAAGATGTTGAGGAACAGCAAGTCATTGAATTCATAAGTCTGGATCCACTGCACCCAAAGTCCACCCGGCTTCATGTAGCGACGCATTTTCGTATAAAATTCATGACTGAACAAACTCGCGACACCGCTAACCCACGGATTAGAGGGAACGCTAATCATCAAGTCGTACTTGCGGCGGTTCGTGAGGAAGAACGTCTGCGCGTCATCAATGAAAATGTGAATGCGCGGGTCGTCGTAGCCGCGGGCGTTCCACGGATAAAATCCGCGAGCGAGATTCATCATTTCTTCTTCGATTTCCACACAGTCAAAATCGCGGACCAGCGGATCCGAGAGCAAGTAATGCGCACCCATGCCACTGCCAAATCCAACCATGGCAGCATCGTACGGTTTGTCCTTCATGGCCATCGGCATAAATGCAGTCGCGGCCTGTGTAAGTTCATCGCCTTCAATCGGGCGTTCGCGATTCTTGCTCATGCTCGCATCAGCCTTGCCGTTCGTCTTTACGTAATAATGCACGTCGGATTCGTGGAAGCTGATCGTCGCCGTCTTGCCATCACGCACCACAATCTTTTCATCCGGATGCAAATTCTTGTAAGCGCGGAAGGCGCCAGACGTAATCATGTGCGGATCAAAATTCACAAAGAACGAAGGCAAAATCATCACCGCCGTCATCACGTAAAAAAGCACGCTATAGCGGAACTTTTTACGATAAATGACAAGCAAGATAAAGCCAATCATAAAGTCGAGCACGGCAGCGAGCACCAGCGAGCCCTTGAGCTGCATCAGCGGCAACAGCAAAAGCCCACCGCCCGCCGAACCGAGAATTGAGCCCACCGTATTCCAACCGTAAACCTTGCCAATCGGGGCTTCGCTCTTGAACGCACGCGTCAAAATCAACGTAATCAGCGGAAGCGTCATGCCCGCAAAGAAGCTCGTCGGCACCATCCACAAAATCGAAAGTGCGTACTTGAAAATGCTCCAGCAAACATAGCCGTCATTCGTCGTATTGAAAATCTGGTTCGCCACATTCATGCCTTCCCAGAACGGCTTGTAAAAATAGAGCGTACAAAGAGCAAAGAATCCCATGAAAATCTGCGCAAGCGAAAGTACCACAAGCGAGTCCTTCTTCAACAGTTTTCCGCTCACGGCACTGCCAATCGCAAGGCCCAAAATGAACGCCGAAAGCATCTGGTCAAAGCTGTGGCTCGAAGAACCCATCAACAGCGAGAGCAAACGGATCCAGACAATTTCATAGACAAACGAAGTAAGACCCGTAATACCCGCAATCCAGAACCACATGTTCTTCGGCGGCATGGCGAGCTTATGTTCCGCCACATAATCTTCGTTAAGCGGTCCCGCGCGCATTTCGCGAACTCCCGCCGCATCCCCGCCAGCAGTCGCCAGCGACCCAGAGCCTTCTTCTTCGAGTTCTTCCTCGTACGTCGAAGGCGTCGTATAGCCGATAAAGCAGAACACCGCCGCCAATAAGAAGTTAATCGAAGCCGCCACACAAAGCGTGATGTGGTTTCCGAGTTCCGGAATCAAGATATAGCTTGTGAACAAAATACCAATGGCACTACCGAGGCTGTTCGTAAAGTAAAGCATCGGGAGCGAAACTTCGGCACCGCTCTTGCGCATGAGCCCCGCCGCAATGAACGGGAACGTCATGCCCACAGCAATCGCAATCGGGAGCGTCGAACCCGTCGCGAGCACGACCTTCAGAATTTCCGCGCCGCGCGAGCTCAACCCCGCCACAAAATTCGAATCGTAAAAGTAATCCGTGAGCCAAATGTACATCGGGTGGTAAATGATGCCGCCAATGCCAATTGCAAGTTCCACCGCCGCGTACCCGAGCAGCGGCCTCTTCACACGCTCCACCAGCTTGCCCGCGACAAAACTGCCAATCGCAAGCCCGCCCATGTAAATGCAGAGCGTGAGCACCTGACCATAGCTCGAATGTCCGAGGAAAAGTTTAAGGTACCTGGCCCACGACCCCTCGTAAATGAGACCCGCAAAACCAGAAAGAGCAAAAAGTGCGTAAATAACGATATTCATGGTGCAAATCTATACTAATTAAGTAGTTATAAATCACCCGCAACGCTTTTTCATTGTAACTTTTTAAAGACTTTTCGTTCATCTCAAAAATGAAAATCTTTTCCTATATTTTCACTAGGAATATGTAATTTAGGGTATTATGGGTTCATGGCTCGTGACAGCAATTCTAGCATTTTCTACATTTTATGCATAAAAACAAATATACGCATAAATTCGAATTTTAAACACGGAATTTAAAATGACTCTTCGCGAAGCGTTTGAATCAAAGATGATGCTGCTCGATGGCGGCATGGGTTCTGTTATCCAGACTTACGGGATCAAGGGCGCCAACAACGACATGCTCTCCATCGAAAAGCCCGAGATAATTCTCGACATCCAGCGTCGTTACGTGGATGCAGGCGTAGATTGCCTCACCACGAACACGTTCTCAAGCCAGCGCGTAAGCCAGCACGAATACCATCAGGAACATCGCATCGCCGAGATGAACCGCGCCTCCGTGAAAATTGCGAAGCAGGCCGCCGAAGAAGGCTTCAAGAAGTATGGCCGCAAGGTCTACATTCTGGGCGACGTCGGCCCCACAAGCAAGATGCTTTCCATGAGTGAAGACGTGAACGACCCGGCAAGCCGCGCCATCACCTTTGACGAACTCGAAGATGCGTACTTGGAACAAATTTCCGTGCTCATGGAAGAAGGCGTTGACGCCATCCTCATTGAAACGATTTTCGATACGCTGAATGCAAAGGCCGCCCTCAGCGCTTACAGCAAAGCGAACGAAGCCCGCATTGCAGCCGCCAAGGCTGCAGGCACTCCCGAAGCAGACATCAAGCCAATCGAAGTCATGCTCTCGATGACCGTGAGCGACGCCTCCGGCCGTACGCTTTCGGGCCAGACGGTCGAAGCATTCGCCGTGAGCGTGATGCACATGCACCCGCTTTCCATCGGCTTAAACTGCGGTCTCGGTGCCGACGGCATGGTGCCGTACCTCCGCCGCATGGGCGCTATCGCTCCGTGCTACCTCAGCTGCCACCCGAACGCAGGTCTTCCGAACCAGTTCGGCGGTTATGACGATACGCCCGAAGACATGGTGCGCCTGATGCGCGTTTATCTGGACGACAAGCTCGTGAACATGATCGGTGGTTGCTGCGGTACGACTCCAGAACACATCGCCGCGATGCGCCAGATGCTGGACGAACTCCCGGCCGACTACAAGCGCCGTGAACCCGCGCCCAAGTACGTCACTTGCCCGCGCCTCCGCCTTGCGGGGCTCGAACCGTTATTCAGAGAACAGGTTCGCCCGAGCAACGGCGCCGACAGCTGCAATGCCGATGATTTCGTGAAGGTCGGCGAACGTTGCAACGTCGCAGGTTCCAAGAAATTCCTGCGTCTCATCAACGAGAAGAATTACGAAGAAGCGCTCGAAATCGCCCGCAAACAGGTCGATGACGGCGCCGACGTGATCGACGTCAACATGGACGACGGTCTCCTTGACGCCACCGCCGAAATGCGCACATTCTTGAACTTGATTGCATCTGACCCTGCCGTGAGCCGCGTGCCTATCATGGTCGACAGTTCACGCTTCGAAGTCATCGAAGAAGGCCTCAAGTGCATCCAGGGCAAGAGCATCGTGAACTCGATTTCGCTTAAGATGGGCGAAAAGGCGTTTATTGAACACGCACTCACCGTGAAACGCCTGGGTGCTGCCGTAATCGTGATGCTCTTCGACGAAGAAGGCCAGGCCACGAACTACGAGCGCCGCGTACAAATTGCGTCCCGTGCTTACGATATCATGGTGAAGCAACTGCACTTCGACCCGTCCGACATCATTTACGACCCGAACGTTTTGACAGTCGCTACCGGCATGGCGGAACACAACGCCTACGCCATTGACTTTATCCGTGCTGTCCGCTGGATTATGGACAACCTCCCCGGCGTCCGCATTTCAGGCGGTCTTTCGAACCTCTCATTCGCATTCCGCGGCAACAACTACTTGCGCGAAGCAATGCACACCACGTTCTTGCATTACGCCATCCCGAACGGCATGGGCATGGCGATCATGAACCCGAGTGCAATTATCAAGTACAAGACAATTCCGCTTGAGCTCCGCATGGCCATTACCGAAGTTATCTTCAACACGGAACCGGAAGCAAGCGAAGAACTCATCGAAATTGCAAGCCGCATGACGGCCGCCCAAGCCAAGGCAAAGGAAACTGGCGCCAAGTACGACCCGAAAGCCATTTTCGCCGTAAGCGCAGGTGCAAGTAGCTCTTCTGACGAAGGCAACGCCGCCGCTGATGCCAAGCCCACCACGCCCGAAGAGCGTTTGCAAGAAGCACTCCTCAAGGGAACATCTACAACATTACAACCGGATTTGATGGAACTCATCAATCGTGGCGATAGCCCAGTCGGCATTATTTCTGGTCCGCTGATGGATGGCATGAACGAAGTCGGCCGCCGATTCGGCGAAGGCAAAATGTTCTTGCCGCAGGTGGTAAAGACCGCACGTACCATGAAAAAGGCTGTGGAAATTTTGCAGCCCTACATCGAGGCGGGTAAAGACGCAAACGCATCGAGCCGCGGTAAAATCGTCATCGCTACCGTCAAGGGCGACGTGCACGATATCGGCAAGAACATCGTCTCCGTGATTATGGCCTGTAATGGTTACGAAATGGTTGACCTCGGCGTGATGGTTCCCGAAGATGTGATTGTCAAGGCCGCGATTGAAAACAAAGCAGATATCTTGAGCCTTTCCGGCCTTATTACGCCGTCTCTCGAAGAAATGTGCACGGTCGCAAAAGCCATGCAGGCCGCCGGTCAGCGCATCCCGATTATCGTCGGTGGCGCAACGACCTCGCCCACGCATACCGCCGTGAAAATCGCCCCGTGCTATGATGGTCCCGTTTTCCACGTGCGCGACGCCGCTAGCAATCCGGGCCTTGCCCAGAAATTGCTCGACCCCGCCACTCGCGAACAAACAATTCAAGAAAACCGCGAAGAGCAGCAACGCATCCGCGACAAGCAAAACAGCATCAAGACCGAAGCCGCAAACGCCATGGCCGCAGCCGCCTCCACGCCGGAAGAACGCCGCTTCCAGTACGACTGGAGCAAATACCAGCCGGTACAGCCGCCGTTCATGGGCGAAAGCAAGCTCCCGCCGATTCCTATCGAAAAGATTATCCCGCTCATCAGCTGGGAATACTTCTTCTTCACTTGGAAAATCAAGCCGGACGAAGAAGAGGCGAAAAAACTCAAGGCCGACGCCGAAGCGCTCATCAAGTCGCTCACAAAGCCCGAATACGCACTCCGTGCCGTTCAAGCATTCTACCCTGCAGCCGGTACTGAAAAGTCCGTCATCTTCAACACGGGCCGCACAGGCACGGACGCAGACCTCATCGAAGTCTCGACCGCACGCCAGCAGAATCCCGAAGGCACTTGCCTTGCGCTCTGCGACTACGTCGCTCCGGCAAACGCAAACACCGCAAGCGTTTTCGCCTCCCCCGCAGGCAAGGACGTTTTCCGCGACATCGTCGGTGCATTCGCAGTGACCATGAGCGACACGTTCGTCAAGCGCTTGGAAAAGCTCAAAGCAGAACAGGGCGGCAGCGATTACGACGTTCTCCTCATGCAGACTGTCGCCGACCGCCTCGCCGAAGCAGGCGCTGAATACTTGAGCCAGGAACTCGACCGCACAAGCGGCTGGAAGGGCATCCGCCCGGCCGTCGGCTACCCCGTGCTCCCGAACATCAAGGAAATCTTCAACGTCGCAAAACTCATCGACTTCAAGAGCGTAGGCATCAGCCTCACCGAAAACGGCGCCATGTACCCGCAAGCCTCCGTAAGTGGCCTCTACATCAGTCACCCCGAAATCGATTACTTCCAGGTAAAGTTATAATGCATATCAGAACCGCAACCATCAGTGATTTAGACGCAGTCGCAAACGTTGAAGCCGAATGCTTCCCGCCTGCCGAAGCCGCCACCCGTGAATCTTTCGCCGAAAGACTTAAGTGTTACGGCAATCACTTTTGGCTGATGTTCGATGGAGACAAGTTAATCTCGTTCGTCGACGGATTCGTCACTGACGAGCCCGACTTGACTGATGCGATGTACGAAGACGCCACCATGCACAATGAAAACGGCAAGTGGCAAATGATATTTGGCGTGAACACAATTCCCTCGTACCGCAAGCACGGTTACGCTGGAGAACTTATCCAAAAGCTCATTGACGATTCCAAGGCTCAAGGCCGCAAAGGCGTTGTTTTAACTTGCAAAGACAAGCTCGTCAACTATTACGCTAAGTTCGGATTTGTAAATGAAGGCGTCAGCAATTCCGTCCACGGCGGAGTCGTCTGGTACCAAATGCGCTTAACATTCTAAGTTCTAAGCTCTAAGTTCTGCCAACTAAAATCTTGTAATTAAGCTTTACTTTCCGCCTTCCACGGCGTAAGTCCAACGACCTGATCGACAGGGAGAGCAAAAGCAATCCCCTGTCCCATCGTATTGAGGCCAGCTTTTTCGTAAAGCGAATGGAGCACCGCATCCTTCACGTTCAGCGGCACAAGAATCATCACGACTTCTTTTTCAGGCTGGATAGCGATATGGAAAAACGCTTCTGCTTCCTTATTTGCCGTACCACGGGCGTTCAAGACCGTGCCACCACGGGCACCAGCCTCTTTAGCGGCTTCCATCACAGTGTCGGAGAATCCGTTATTCACAATGCAGATGATTAATTCATGTGTATTCGGTTTCATAATTACCCTCTCCCTACCTGAGATCGGTTGTCGCTCAAAAAGTTAAATACCGACTTGCCAATAACGCTTGACATCGGAATCGTATAGGCAATGCCCTTGCCGTTCACAATCGTCCTGAATTTTTCTTCCAAACATTCCAAGACTGCAGGCACATGGTCTTCACCAATGATGCTGATAATCACCGCGCGTTCAGAATCAGCAAGTCCAAGTGCAGCCATGATTTCGCGCGGAGCCGTGCCGTGGCCGTAAAATACGAACTGCATATTCGCGCCAAACGACTGGATGTAATCCATGTAAAAGTCCGCTTTTGCGCGGTTCACCGTCGTCACCAGAATCTTAAGGCGATTCATCGAAACTTTCGAATGAACCTTTTGAGGCACCGCCCGTTTCAAAACATTCTTTACTGTTTCAACCATCGTACGCCTCTACACAAAGTCAATAATCTGTTCGTCATCAGCATCCTGCAAGCGGCGCATCATAATCCTGTTGCGCCAGAGCCTTGCTACAATTGCCTTGAAACCAAGCACCTGGATTGTAATGAGCGGAGTCATCGCAACCATCGCCACAATGCCAAAGGCATAATTCAAAATTGAATCGCCGCCGTCGTGAATCACGGAGCATGCGCCAATCGCCAAAGGCAAAATAAAGCTCGACGTCAGGGGACCGCTTGCCACGCCACCCGAGTCAAACGCAATGGCCGTATAAAGTTTCGGCACAAAGAACGAGAGCCCAAGTGAAATAAAGTAACCCGGCAACAAGTAATAAATAATCGGGAACCCGATAATAATGCGGAGCATTGAAAGTCCAATAGAAATGCCTACACCCACCGAAAGCGCAATCAGCATCGAGCGCTTGGTCACAAGGCCACCCGTCACTTCTTCGACCTGCTTGTTGAGCACGTGCACCGCCGGTTCTGCAAGCACCACCACCATGCCAATGATAAAGCCAGCCGCCACAAGCGCATGCGGGCGTTTCGCAAGTTCACACCCAATTTCAAAACCAATCGGCAAGAACCCGACCTTCACCGCCGTCAAGAAAATCACAAGCCCGAAAAACGTGTAAAGAATCCCGACACCCACTTGCACAAGTTTCACCATCGGGAGCTTGAGCACGGTCCACTGGAGCGCCCCGAAAAACACGACAATCAGCCCAAGCGCCACAAGCACTTCACGGGCAATCACCATCACCGTAGGCAAAAAGTGTTCACCAAGGCTCGCGTCCACCGAATATGCCGCCGTCGAAAGTTCATACGTCAAGTCGCCCTTCGAAAATACGACCAAGCCCATCAGCGCTAAAATCGGTCCGACCGAGCAAAGCGCAATCAAGCCGAAGCTGTTTTCCGAAGCATGCTTACCGCCAATCGCACCCGCGACACCCACGCCAAGCGCCATAATGAACGGCACCGTAATCGGCCCTGTCGTCACGCCACCCGAGTCAAACGCAAGCGGCACAAACGCGTTACGCCCGACAGACACCATGAGCATCCCAAGCATGAACAGCACCATGTAAAAGAAAATGATAATCGAAGACAAGTCCTTCTTGAACACAATCTTTAAAATTGCAAGGAGCAAAAAAATCCCGACCCCCACGCCAATCGTCGAAATCAAAAGAATCGGCCGTACCGCATTTTTCACCTGTTCGGCAAGCACGGACAAGTCCGGTTCCGCAACCGTAATGAGCACGCCCATCACAAAGCACACCGAAACGAGCAACAGGAGCCGCCGCGACTTAGTCAAGCCCGACCCCACATAAGCCCCCATCGGAGTCATTGCAAGGTCCGCCCCCAAGTTAAAAAGTCCAATACCGATAATCAAAAAAATCGCGCTAACCGTAAAAACAATCTGCTCTTTCAACGAAAAAGTCACAAGCGGAGTATGCGAGACCACCAGCACAATAAGCGTAATGGGTAAAACAGAGGCAAAAGCCTCTTTCAACTTTTCAAAAAGAATTTTTTGCATCGCTATATAATATAATTAAATGGTTATTAGTTATTAGTTATTAGTTATTAGTCATTGGTCAATAGTCAACAGCAACTTATCATCCTGACCCTGGAGCGTAGCGATAGGGAGGGATCCAGTCAAGTCTAGTCAATACTATTGAATTTGATTCAAAAAAAATTTTAGTATTCGTGCAACCGCCCGTAAACCCCATGCATCAAAAATAACGAAATGGACGAAAAAGTCATTATAAAGAAGATTCAACAAGGAAGTCGTGAAGCCCTTGGCGTGCTGTGGAAGTCCCATAGCACGAACGTTCTGAACCTTGCATTCAGAATGCTCAAGAATCGCGACGAGGCTGAAGACGTCTTGATGGACATTTTCGTCTCAGTTCCAGGGAAAATCCAAAAGTTCCGCGGCGATAGCGCCCTCAACACCTGGCTGTACCGCCTCACCGTCAACGAGTGTTTAATGAGGCTCAGGTCCAAGAAGCGCCATGCCGAGCTCGAAGAAGAACATATCGATCTCGTGACGGACAGCGCTCTCGGGAGCAAACACGAGGAACAAACGGATCTTGACCCGGAACTCTTAGAAATTGGACTGTCAAAGCTCTCCGCCGAAACGCGAAGCATGCTCTGGCTCAAGGACGCCGAAGACCTCGGCATCAAGGACTTATCCGAGATCTACAACATGCCCGAGGGCACCATCAAGGCAAGGCTCAGCCGCGCAAGAACAGTCGTCAAGAACATTTTACAGGAGAACCTGAACTATGCATGATAAAATCGATTTTTCAAGACTCGAAAGGATCGAACCCCGGAAAGGCTCCTGGGAAACCGTCTGCGCTAGACTCGATTCTTCGGAAAAAAGAAAGTTTATCAACTTCATCCAGACACGCACCAAATACGTGCTCGCAGCAAGCTTTATCGTCGCTGCATTTTTCACCACGTTCATGACGATTACGTCAAACATGGTCGATTCCGAAGAAGTTCTCATGAAAAACGCAGCCTCTAATGAACTCGTCTCGTGGTACGGAAATCTCGGTGAACAGAGCGACGACGAACTTGAAAATTTGGACACGGACAACACCATCAGCTATTTATTACAGGAGACAAAATAATGAACGCATCCACAAAAACATTTATCGCAAGCCTCATTATTCTCGCTTGCTCCCTCGGATTTGCCATTGGCGCGTTTGTCTTTGCAGGCAACGGCTTTGGCGCTGCTTGCCATTCCACATGCACGTCATCGCATAAGCAATGCGTCTGCGGTTGTGAAAACCATAGCGATTGTGATAAGAACGACTGCGATTGCAACTGCTGCAAGCGCGGCGGCAAGTATCATGGCAAGCACCACGGCGAACGTTTCCACGACAAGGACTTCCGCGACGGCCGCCACGATGGTCCGCGCGACCACTTCAAGGATGGCAGGCGTTTCGACAAGAAGTTTGACTTCAAGAAAGGTGCCGAATTCATGGACTCCGTGCTCCAGGTGACGCATGAACAAAAGGCAGCCCTCGAACAGCAGCGTCATGAAATGGACTCTGCATTTAAAGACCTCCGCAAGCAGAAGAAGAATGCCGAAAAAGCTTTGCACGATGCGCTCGACAGCAATGACGAAAAGAAGATTGCCGCAGCCAAGGTCGAAATTCTCAAAGCCCAAGAAGCACTGCTCAACCACAGAATCAAAGGTGTAAAGGATTTCAACAAGATCCTCACTAAGGAACAGCTCGAAAAGTTCAAGAGCTTCCACAAGGATCACAAGCACATGAAACGCACAGACCGTGACGAACGCGGCCCCATGCAGCGCGACGAACGCGGTCCAAGACATCACGACGACGACTAATTCGCAACAAATTTGATTTTCATGATTCCTTGAATAACAAGCCCTCGGTTCAACCGAGGGCTTTCTGCATCTACAAATCAACAAAGGCCTCTTTTTTGTGATTTTTTGATTGTCAACG
The DNA here is from genome assembly GCF_002394865.1 of Fibrobacter sp. UBA4297. Classification (NCBI taxonomy): domain Bacteria; kingdom Pseudomonadati; phylum Fibrobacterota; class Fibrobacteria; order Fibrobacterales; family Fibrobacteraceae; genus Fibrobacter; species Fibrobacter sp. UBA4297. The sequence continues at coordinate 116,624 of NZ_DGUZ01000002.1, forward strand.
CCCTTTTTTGACACATGCGAAAGATATATTGTAGCCATGCTATACCTGAAATTCGCGCTGAACCTTGAAAACCTCGCCGACGAACTGATCGAGGCGGTATCCAAAGCATGGAAAAACCCGTTTGAAGCCCCGGCCGTCCTATTCCCGGACCCGAAACTAGAGCAGTGGTTCAGGCTGAAATGGGTACAGAAAAAGAAGTCCCTTGTCGGGTTCAATTCGATGATGATCGACCGTTTCCTCATGGAAATCCTCATCGGCGACGATCCGCACAAGCAAAAGCTGAATTCCGACATGCTCCGGAACGTGATTCTCGCGTATCTCGTCAAGGAGACAAACGGCACGCCGAACTACATGCAAATGGATGACGAAGTCAAGCGCTATCTGGTGATCAATGGAGCGCTCGACGAAACGCACCTTTTTGATTTTGCAAGCAAGATGGCTTCGCTGTTTTTGGAATACGAAACAAGCAGACCGAGCGATTTTATTCGCGGACTGGATGGCAAATCGGCGCCGGGCATTCTCGACAAGTGGAAGCAAGGGCAATTGGATGACTTTTTTGGTAAGGCAAACCACGACATCGCAAAACGCGAAGCCTGGCAGCGAAAGCTATACTCCGCCATTTTCCACGCCCACGACGGAAAGCAATCGTTACTTTCTGAAGTTTTCGAAAACGAAGCGAAGCGCAAGGGTATTGAACGCACGGAATACATGACAATTCCGTACCTCTACATTGCATGCCAAGATGATAAAGGCAATGTCACATTCCACACGGAACACACGGGCAACACGCCGCTATTCATTTTTGGTCTTGGCGGCATGGGCCAGTTCTACCGCGTGATTTTGCAGAAGTACGCCGAAACGCACGACGTTTACGCCTACATCCAGAACCCCTGTATGGAATTCTGGGAAGACACTTCAACTATCCACAACCAAAACGCCAACATCCACCGAAACTGGATTTCGCGCAGTGGACAGTGGAGCGACAAGAGCGGGAACATCGAAAATGTCCGTGCAAAGATGTCTGTCGGCATTTCGGATGCGGGCGAAAGCAACGACATCGATGACATTCCCGAATACACAAGCGCAGAAGCGGAAGCCGAAAATACGCTGCTCTGCAACTGGGGACGTTCCGGCCGCGACAACATCAAACTCTGGTGCCAAGCCGCCAATTACGATTTCGACTTCAGCACAAGCGGTCGCAGCGACAAGTCGAGCGATGAAATCAGCGATGCAAGCGAACTCCCGCACGACACCCTTTTGCACAAGGTACAGTACGCGATTGCAAACCGCATCAACACATTGCCTGACTTTGCCGCAAGCGATTGCAAATCAAAAGATTTTAGCCTTGATGTGACGGCTGCACCGACCAAGATTCGCGAAGTCGAAGCGCTCCACACCAGCATCTGCAAGCTCATGCAGGAAGGCGCACGAGTGAACGACATTCTCGTCGTATCGCCTGCGCTAGACGATTACCGCACCGCCATCAAGACGATTTTCGACCAAACTCCCGAAAGGAAAAAGTACGCTAGCGAAAACAACAGGGACGGATTTTTGCACATTCCGTTTGCGATTGTCGATTCACCTGCCAGAAGTTCGCAGACCGAAAATGTACTGGACAACTTGTTCTCGATTTTGGAACAGGGAACCATTACACGCCCGACATTCTTTGCGCTTTTGCGCAATCCGGTCGTGCAGCAGACGCGCCACATCAGCGAAGACGATGTAAACAATTGGGAAAGCTGGATTGAAGAGACGAACGTCTATCGCGACCGCGAGCACAAAAAAGAAGACTGGCTCGGAGGCGTTCGCCGATTGCTCCTTGCAAAAATGACGAAGAATCCCGTTGCATTTTCACACGGGGATTCTAGCGAAACGCTCATGCCGTATGCAGACATGGCAACAAGCGACAGCCGCTCGCTTTGCAAGTTTGTGGAATGCATCGAATCGCTCAAAAAGTGGATGAAATTCGCGGGCTATGACGGGAATTACGAAATTTCGAGCGAAAAAAAAGTTGCGGACCTCAACAAGCTCAGTGATTTTATCAGCGAATGGATCACGATGTCTGGCGCACCCGACGGTTTCGCCAGCGAAACGATTATCGTCAACAACGTGATGCAGGCCATCGAAGGTCTCCGCAACCAGATGGATGCCGGGCTCGAAAGCATCTCGTGGAAGGTCGTCAAGCAGACGCTTCTCACCGCCGCACAGTCCTCCGCTTACAGCTGCGGAACGCTTTTCGTCAACGGCATCACGTTCATGAACTTCATCCCGAACCGCATTATCCCTGTAAAGCACTTGTTCTTTATCGGTGGCGATTCCATGAATTTTCCGGGTGCAAAACAGCACAACACGCTAGACCTCCGCAAGTCTTGCCGCCCGTGGCCGGGCGACGATTCGCCTATTGCCAAGCGACGTTACGCGTTCCTCTGCCAGCTCATGAGTACAAGCGAAAGTTTCCACGTGAGCTACGTGAATCAGGACATCCGCAAGGATGCCGAACTTTACCCGACATCCGTTGTGAACGATATCCGAAAGTTTTTGGTCAACGCTATTAATCGCGATAAGAACGGTGGCACATCTAACAATGGAGAAAAGAATGGCGCGCCCGCTGAGAAAATCGGACTTTCCGATGCATGGCCCGAAAACAAGATTTCGCTGGATGAAACCCGAGACTTTACGGAACTTTTCACGCAAAAGAGCCTCCGCAACAAGCGCGCATTCTTAAACATGATGCAAGACGGATTTGCCCACGTGAATCCCGCAACGGGCGCCATGCAATCTGCGGACGAAAACATCGCCTTCAAATTGCCCGAGCGCGTACCGCTGTACATGCTCAGCGACTTTTTGAAAGACCCGTTCGAATTCCGCATCAGCCAAATGCTTGCCGCCTCCGAATCTGACGACCCAGAAAAGGAACTGTTCGAGCCGATTCATTTTGAACCGCTACAAAAGAGCGAACTTCTCAAGATGATGGTTGCCGCAGAGCTTTCGCACAAGTCCGAAGAGCTTGAAAAATTCAAGAAGGAATCCGCGCTTAAAGGCAACATGCCCGACGGCATCTTCGGAGAAAAACTTCTCGCCGAAATGGAATCGCAAAAGAACTTGATTCTTGCCAAAATGGGAGAAAATCTCGTTTCACAAATCAAAGAATCCTGGAGCTATCAAGCAAAAATTCAGGACATTCAAATGGACCGCGGAACCGACAGCAAGTGGACTCTTTCGGGAACGCTCGACTGGTGCAATAGCGAAAATCTCGACAACATTTCCGAGATGATTTCTGTTTCTTCGTCTTACAGCAAGACGACTTTAGACAAGTTCTTATCTCCTTACGTCAAGGCGCTAGCCGTCATTGCCCAGAGAGCAGGCTCTATTGATGCCAATGCAGAACAAACTGTAAAAATTTCCATTTACAACACCGACTCTACCGCAGAACCGACAACAGCGACAGTCTCCATGACACCGCAAAAGGCAACCGAGACTTTGCAAGAAATCTATACCGCAGCATTCGGTAACGAAACAGAGCGTCCCTATTCCAAGGCCGTTCCCGCCAGTTTACTCGACACGCCAGGCATTACAAATATCCGCGCATTCAAGGACAAACTTTTAGACTGCTGGAAATATTTCGACAAAAAGTCACTATTCGATCCCATTACCGATGTCGGTTTTGAAGCCAACAACTTTACATACCAGTGGAACGATGCGATAAAGAAAATGCGCAGCCTCATGCAAATTACAGTCTCCGAAAACACAAAGAAAAGGAAGGCATAATCATGGAAAATTTCAGTCTCCAAAAATTCGACCCTTCCAAAAGCCTTTTCATTGAAGCCTCCGCAGGCACTGGCAAAACGTACACCATCCAGTTGATGGTCGCAAAGCTTATCAGCCATGGTACACCGCTCAAGAAAATCCTCATCGTCACGTACACCGAGAAGGCCGCCGGCGAACTCAAGGACCGCATCCGCAAAAAAATTGACGAAGTCCTCGTGAGCCGCAAACTCGACAAGACTAACGAAGCAGAAAAGGAACTCGACGACGCGACACTTGCACTGTTTTCCAAAGCCTATCAAGATGTAGACAACGCCGCCATCTTCACAATCCATTCGTTCTGCCAAAAAGCGCTCAAGGAATATGCCTACGATGCAGGCAGACCGTTTGACATGTCGATGATTGACGACAGCGAAGTTCACGATCTCGTTGAACAGTTCATTCGCGACAAGTGGAGCGACAATAACGATTTCCAGTTTTTGCTCAAGACCGATTCCGCGCAGTCCATCGCTAACAAAGTTGCAACCGGCCTCGAAAACATCGTCAACGTCTATCGCGGCAGCGAAGGCGACCGCGAAATCATTCCTCTCGACAAGCCTGAGCAAATCACTTTTGGCGATACCGCTTTAAACGATGATGACATCCGCACCATCGCCGTTGCAAAAACATTTGACGATATTCTCGGCATCGCCATTTTCCGTGACGCATTTTCGACACTCGAAAAGCATCCGACTGAAAAATTTGGCAAGACTTCTAAAAATTGCATTAGCGATTTTTTAAGCACACTCAAGCTCTGGGAAAAAGACAAGACACTCTTTTCAGGAGTCTCGTTCAGGGATAGCGATTTCGTTCGCACAACATGGCCAACCGACGCTTACGAAGCATTCTTATCATTCAAAGCATTGAAAGAATTGCTCCCATCCATCAATAGCGTTTTGCTCAACAACTTCTTGATTCCGCAAGCCGCAACCGTCTTTGACGAATGGCAAAAGTACAAGACCGAAAAGAAATGCCAGTCGTTCAACGACATGATTCTCTCGGTTCACCGCGCAGCACTTGACACGAGCAAAGGCGATTCGTTGCTCAAGAGCAGGCTCCGTGCGCAATACACGTACGCCATCATTGACGAATTCCAGGACACGAACCAGTTGCAATGGGATATTTTCAGCGCCATTTTCGACAAGATTTTTGTCGTGGGCGACCCCAAGCAATCTATTTACAGTTTCCAAAGTGCCGACGTGAATGTCTATCAAAAAGCTATTCACGAAATCAAAAACGGCATGTCGCTACAGACAAATTTCAGATCTACCACGGAAATCATCTACGGCTGTAACGAGCTTTTCAAGGGTGACTTTTTCACACCGAACGAAGGAGCAACAAAACTCGTCGATTTTGAGCCATCGCTCCCGCCGCAAAACGAAAAGCAAGTCAAGGCTCCGCCTAAAATCAACGGCAATGAAGTAGCCCCCATCTGGATTAGCGAGCAAGACATCAACGAAGTCGATTTTGCGCGCGCCGCCGTTCAAAAAATCATTGACTGGTGTACTTTTGTCGATGGCAAAACCGTATTGCAAGTTTTCAAAAAAGAAGACTGCACGCAATACCGGAACGTGACTTTCAAGGACTTTGCCGTACTCGCCCGCAGCCGTAACGAAATGGACGCCATCGAAGATGCGATGCGCTCTGCAGGCGTTCCATTCAGCCGTTATAAAGACAGCAATCTTTTCAGTTGTCGTGAATGCGCCGAATGGATTGCCATTTTCAAGGCGATTAACGCGCCCGATTTTTCGGCATGGAACAGACGCCTTTTAAGCGAAGCGCTCATCACAGATTTTTTCAGAATTGCCCGCCAAGACATCCACTACGCCGAAAGCAAAGCATTCGATGACCCGAACAATCCCGTGCGTCAAAAATTAAACGCATGGACGGAACTAGCGCAAAAACGCCGTTACGCCGAAATGCTCGAACGCATTTACAGCGACACGCAAGTCGAAGAACGCTTGACCGAAATTTCGAGATTGCAGAATTTGGCAAGGCTCCGTCAAATCGGCAATTACGCCATCGAATACCTTTACAATCACAACTGTTCCATTGAAGATCTCGTGCGCCACTTGGAAGCGCTCGCGAGCTACAGCGAAAACGCCGATGATGAAGACGGAAACCTCGTCGAAAAAAGTAGCGATTACGACGCCGTGCAAGTCATGACGATTCACGCCTCGAAAGGCCTTGAATTCCCTGTCGTGATTTCTGTCGCAGGTTTCAAGGGCAAGCGCCCCGCAACAGGCCCGTTCCTTTATCATGACAACGATGAAATTCGTCTTGGCTTCAGTGAACACGCTAAGACCACACGCGAGCGCGAAGAACTTGAAGAATGGAAGCGACTCTTCTACGTCGATTTCACACGCGCATCTTCGATTCTCATGTTGCCGCGTTACGAGAAATGGAAAAATACCAAAGGCGTCAAGCCGGAATACGCATTCCTTGAAAGTTCAATCAATGGTCTCATCGAAAACGCATCGGATCTGACGACGATTTTACCGAAAACGGAAAACTGGAATCCGCAACAGCTAAGCGAAACCGTCAAGGAGCACATTTTAAAACCGCTCAATGAAAATTCTGAAATCGGAAAAGCCTTGAGCGCCGATGAAATTCGGGACAACATCATCCAGCAAAAATGCGCCATGGCAAGTTTACAAAACAAGCTCGCCGACGCAAGTATTATGCAGTATTCGTACAGTTCACTTTCGGGCAAGGCAGATTCGCCTGTAGACGCCGATGACGGGAACCGCACGAATCGCGAAGGCGAAGAAATCGCAACAGCGCGTACGTCAACGGTCCAGATTCGTGATATCGATACCGCAGCAGTCAACTGCACCATCGCAACCGATGCTTCGCTTGATTACCAGACGCATTTGAACGAGAGTGCTCACAAGTTCCCACGCGGTTCACACGCCGGTAACGCCCTCCACCGCATTTTCGAATGCACCAAGTTCCAGCAGTTCGGTCTGGAAAACAAGACGCTCGAAGACGCGCTCGCAAATCCGCAAACGAGAAACATCATTGAAGAAGAATTCAAACGCGAATCGCTCCCCATCTGGAATCATCGCGACGCCTGGATTGATATCGCCACGCGCTACACGTGGAATACGCTGAATGCAAGGCTGCCGGAAATCGCGGGCAGTTCCGTGCAATACGCAAAACAAGATTCCGCAGGGAACGCCAAACAAGATGCGCCGCAGACATTCGCGCTGATTGACATTCCGCTAAGCGACCACAAGCCCGAAGTACAGTTCAACCAGAACGCCACCGATGAAAGCGGCGACATTCTCAAACGTTTCTGCAAAGGCTTCATCGACTTGCTTTTCGTCCGCACCATAAACGGTCAAAAGCACTATTCCATTCTCGACTGGAAATCGGACATGCTCGAGAACAACAATTACACGCCCGAAGCGCTCAAGGAAAAAGTCGATAACGATTACTCCATCCAGCGCGTACTTTACAGCTATTGTCTGATTCAATGGCTCAAGCAGTTCTACGGCGAAGGTACAGCCGAGAACTTGAGCGAATCTGAAATTTTCGAAAAACACTTCGGCGGTATTTATTATGCATTCATTCGCGGTACCGAAGGCGGCACTCCCAAGGGAATTTACGCACAAACTTGGAATAGTTTTACCGATCTCACAAACGCCTATCAAAAAGTGAAAGACCTTATGAGCAAGCCCTCCATCGTTAAGGAGGAAAACTAAAATGGACAAGAAAATACTCGCTACAGAATCGATTGACGAATTCATCGACGCGCTTATTGAAATGCGCGGACTCGTTCCGCTTAACAAGCACTTGCTCCATCTGCTTTTTGAAATCAAGAACAACATTTCGCTCCATACGCAAAAATTCCTGACGCTATGCATGTCGCTCCTCGACGACGGCAACACGCGCGTTCCGCTGGACTCCCAGCATTTCTCCGCAATGTGGGCCCGCAAATGGAACGGCCTCGTGATGCTCCGCATCAGCACCGCCGAAGAAGACATCGACGAAAACGCATTTGCAACCGCTGACGATTTCGCAAGCATTATCGCAAACGGCATTCAAGACATCTTGACAAGCGACTTTTCTACGATCATGGAAAGCCGCGAGACCGACACCGCATCTGCCGAAGATTCGTTGAGCAAGCCGTTTATTCTCGCCAAGCGCGAAAGCGGTACGCACCTTTATTTCACCAAGCATTTCGATGCCAAATGCGTGATTGAAAAAGCGGCGAACATCTTGTTCAAAAACGGCAGCAAGCCAAGTGCCGAAGAAATTGCGCAGTGCACCGAAAAAGTCGCAAGCATCTGCAAGCCTTTCGGCGACAAGCCCTTCACCATCAAGAAGCGCCAAGCCGAAGCCATTATCCGCGGGCAAACCGAGAATCTCGTTGTCACCGGCGGCCCAGGCACCGGCAAGACTACCGTCGTTCTCTACATTCTGTGGAACTTGCTCGTAAGCCACAGCGAAATGCTCGACTGGAACATCTATCTCGCCGCCCCGAGCGGCAAAGCTGCCGACCGCATGCGTGAAAGCCTTATCGACGGTCTCGCGAGAATCCGTGACGAACAAAAGACCGACAACGAGCGCATTTTCCGCAAGCTGAACGAACTCGAAAGCAGTACCATCCACCGTCTGCTCCGATTCTCAAAAAGCACGGGCGGCTTCATGTACAATCACGAAGAGCAATTCCCCAAGAATTCCATCTTCGTCATTGACGAAGCGAGCATGATCGACATCGAAATGTTCGCCGCACTTCTCGAAGCCATCCCTGAAGGCGCACGTATCTTTATTCTCGGTGACCCGTTCCAGCTCCCGTCTGTTGATTCCGGCGCCGTTCTCGGCGAAATTTTGAAAGTGCAATCCGGCAAGGATTTTTCCGTCAAGCTCAACGAATCCAACCGATTTGACGACCGTTCAAACATCGGCAAACTCGCCGCAGAAATCAAGGAAGTCGCCGAAAGCAAGGATAACAGCAAGTTCGTTCCGCACAAATTTGCAAGTGGCGACGCATCTAGCGATTTTGACGCATCCACCAATGAAATTGCGCACAGCCTCGACGAATCGGGAAACGCCACGACTTTTAAAGACAAAGTTTTTTACAGAAAGCTCGAAACAGACACCCCGCTCACGAAAAAAGAAGAAGACAAGCGCATCGAATCGTTCATTGCCGAATGGTCCCGCGACTTTGCAAAACTCCCCGAGCTCGCCGAGCAAATCAACCCGCAACGCACCGGCACCGAAGCAGATGACCCCGACCACAGCGAAACCGCCCGACGCAATCAAATCTGGCAACTTTCGCTAACAAAGCGAATCCTCTGCGCTGAACGACGTGGCCTCCGCGGCATTGAAAACATCAATAAAAAAGTTTGTTCTAAAATAAAAAGCCTTTGGCGCGCTAAAAAGAAATCGCAAGGAGAAGCCGTCCAATGGGATGACTCCGGCTACTTCCCGGGTCAACTCCTCATCATCACGCGAAACCAGGAAATGTTCAAGCTCTATAACGGCGACACGGGAATCGTCGTCTTCGACGGCAACACCCCCTGCCTCATGCTCAAAAAAGCGCCACCCCAGGGCAGCGAAAGAACCCGTGACGATTTTGTCTTCTACCCGCTCTCAGTCCTCCCCGAAGATTCCATCACCACAGCGTTTGCCATCACCATCCACAAGTCGCAAGGCTCCGAGTACAAACACGTCACCATGTTCCTGCCGACCAAAATCGGCCACCCCCTCCTCACCAACCAAATCATTTACACAGGCATCACACGCGCCAAAGAGAGCGTCACCATCATCGCAAACGACGACACATTCAAAGCCGCCGTCACGACCGTCAGCGAGCGCGACACGGGAATTTCGCTATAGTTTTACAATTCTCTGTACCTGCGCCCACATTTCTGTGTATATTTAAGTAAGAAAAAAATAAAGGAAGAAAAATGGCAACAATCAAAGAACTCAAAGCAAATGGCGCCCCGCGTTTCAAAGTCCCGGGCAAAGAAGAAATCTACGACGCATTCGACCAATTTCTTGCGGAGAACTTCCTCGGCGAAACCGTCGAAGCCATCCCTGCAGCACCGGCCAACGGCGAATTCGCCCCGCAGGCAGTCGCCCTCTACGCCATCGCGAACACCGGCAAAGGCAACGCAGGACTCTGGAAAGCAGGCACCGGCACGTCCCCCAAGAACTGGGACCTCAGCTTTTTGCAGGGCATCCTGAACCAGTTCTCCACCCTCCCGGCAGCCACCCGCGGCAAGACTGTTTCCGAAATCAAGGAACAGCTCGAAGACTTCGCCTCCAAGAAGTTCGCAAAGAACCCCGCAAACGCCCGTAACGGACTATTGCACCTCTGCAACCCGAACATCTACGCCCCGATTTATTCATTTGCAGATAAACTTGCAATTTGCAAGGAACACTCACGCTTGCTCGAAGACTTCAAGCTTTCGAACCGTTGGGATAGCGGCCTCTTGAAACTCAAAGTTTTCCGCAAAGACGGCTACGTCGCCATCCAAACAGACGAACAACTCTGCTGGATTTTTGACAAACTCTCGACCATGCATAAAATCGAAGACGAAGAATTCGAACAATTCATGAAGAACTACTTCACCGCTCCAAAAAAGAGCACCGCAAAGAAGAAGTAAGTAATTACAAAGTCATCATTCTCTCATGTCATGCCCGCCTCCGAGCGGGCATCTCCTTTAGATTTTTAGACGACTTCAAGTTTTTTTTCCTTTTTAAGGTCACTACGGGCGTTCCCCGGCCCAAGTTCCCTGAGCCTGCCGATATATGATACTTGGCAACTTATTGCCTTAGTAGAGTTAGGTTCGAAGGAGCAGGCCGGGTCGGGCTATATTGTAAGGCGCCCCGTGCGCACCCAGTGCGCCCGCGCCACTTTTGCAACGGCGCCACGCTACGCGCGTCTCCGCCCCAAGGGGTCACTATCCCTAACGCGAATGCGGTATTGTTATAGTTTTAGTGATTCTTCTTCCCAACCGGGATGGCGGCGTAATTCGTCATCTTCCCAAATTTCACTTGGCTGAAGATAGAATACCTCACATCCGGCATCTTCCACTTTACTGCGAATGATTCGGTAATCGTCTGTAGCACCCACTTCAGAAGCATCAACAATCTTTCGTTCCAATGCAAGAATAAGGCATTTCGAAGTTTCCGCCGAACGGAATACGCGTCCCACAAACGATCGGAAATTGTCGTCAACAAACCGTTTTAATCGTTCCTGATAATCTGCACTTTCCCAATTTGGCAAATACAACGCCCAGAAGTAATATTTTTCATCTAAAAGCGTCAAAAAATTTTTGCGGAACATTCCACGAGCTCTCTTCTTGAATTCCTCACGAAGGCTTGAGCGCTTTGAAGTGTAAGCTTTGAGTGCATACAAGAAGTTCACGTTATAGACTTACAGCAGAAGCGTATCGCGGTCAAAAAGACGGTTCGCAAAATGACGGTTACGTTCATCCCACAAATCCACATCATCTTTCTGTATTAAATCCTTATTTTCTGGGTCAGGACTTTGCCTGAAATACGGTTCCTTGAACTGCGTTTCCTCTTTATAACCGGGAATCTCGCCGCGAATAAAGAAGTTCGGCGTGACACTATAACCTTCAGTCAATTCATCGCGGTAACGCATCAGGCTTTTATCAGAACCTTTCGCCAGCAAGTCATTAACGTTGTACTGAATGATGTTCCGGGCATAAGTAAACTGTTTATGGAGCGAAGATCCAATAATATCGCTTCCGTCCTTGTAATACTTGCTGTCGCCAATAAACCAAATCTTCTGATTTTCATCGGCAAAAATGAGCTGGCGATCCTTGTAAAGATGATCAACTTCCTTACCATCTTTCTGCGATTTAAGGTATTCCATCTGCTCGGGCAATTCATCGCCTACAAGTTTGTCAATCATCGCCTTGAAAACAATGTTGTACTTACTCGTAAGCAGGTATTCGCTTTCGAAATCATTTGCACTGAAATTGGCACCCCACTTAAAAAATGCCTTCACAATATTGTACAATTTCAGAAACCTGTCAGCAAAGTACTTGTGCTTTATGCGGCGCAGTTCCACAAGTCCACGATGCCCCAATAAGCGACGAAATCCGTTCACACGAATCGGTGCGTAGAATTCCGATTTTGGCATCTTGAAACCGAAGGTCTCCTCGATGTAGTTCATCGCCGAAAAGAATAGCACCAAAAGGCGGTCATCCAAATCGAAAACTTTTTTCTTGTTTTCGAGTTCCATGTAAATCGGCGTATCGCCCTGCGAACGGCTGCGTATGCGCAACCGTACGGCGCCAATCTATGCGATTATTGCCGCTGTGCTTGTTCTTGGCGGTAAACACGAACAAATTACGATTTTTAGCATAAAACAGCTTCATCGCATTCATTACATCGATGAGCGTAGAAGCCTGCTTGTCGCTGCCAAATTTACGAGCATCCGGGGCTTCAATATTTTTGCCGCTTGGGTGTGCTTTCCGGTATTGGGCGATTGAAGAGCATACCCACATCGAAAGATTCGCCAAGAAATCCTTGGGAGCATCGTCTAAAGCAAAATCTTCGTTTGTTTTGAGCTCATTGCCAAATGCGGTTTTAGCCTCATCCATGAAGACCTTGGGCAACACAAATACAATGTTATCCGACGCATTATCAACAGTTTTTTAGGCGACTTGTTGTAAAAGTACCCTACGCCATCCAATTTGCAGTCACGCCCCACAAAACCATTGGGCAACCCCTTGAAACGCCCCACACTATCGGTCGGGAGCACCTTCTTAAGGTAATCCAAGGAGTAAGAAAACTGTTCAAAGAGGAAAATCAATATAGGCTACATTTCCAGTGTTTCAAGTAGGATCTGCTTGTCCTGGATTTCTGTCTAAAGGCTCATAACCATTAGCGGCATCAAAACAATTCGCTGCAGTGCCCGCAAATGAATCTATTAATTTTTTCCGAACAGCATCATACCCGCGAAACACGGTAAACCAAATAGACCAATGACCATATCCTCGCACAAGATCAACAATTGTATCAACATCAACCTTCCCTGCATTATATTTCGTAAGGTATTTCTCTGCTAAATCCCATGATTTTGATCGGTTCTGCCATCTTTTGTCTGCAGGAGTTGATGTTGCTGGACCTTTATCTAAACAAACCAGATTTAACAAACTTGTTGCATTAGCATATGCAATTCCGTTCAACGCAGGATTTACAACGACGACACCCCCCTTCTTATATAAAAAACTTTTGAAAGTATTATTTTTGTGTGGGAAATGGCAACCCATTGGAGGAACTTTCTCACCTTTATTTGCAGCTCCATTACAAGCGGCACAAGACAGTAAAAAATTACTCCATTTAGTTTCTAAATGGGCATATTGAGGATTACCTTTGGGATAAACATGTTCTACATGTTCCGCTGCAGGTTCTTGTAAATGTAACTCACAGTAGGAGCAGAACTCATTTAAATTTGCAACAAGGTGTCCTTTCGCTTCGCCATATGGAGTATAATCAGTTTGTATAGTCTCTTGTTGACCATTTACAACAACTTGATTCCCAGGATTTAATTTTTCTACAGGCCTCACGTAGATTTCCTTTCTGCTTTTAGCAATGCTATATATGCAGGATCATCTGAAAATTCTTCTTCAAGTTTTTTCAGTTCTTCATCCTTTTCAACATCTTTTCCATTTTTTATGAGCTGATAAAAATTTTCAGCCTTTTCTATCATTTCATTAAACTTCGCACTTCTTATTGTTTCCTTATCCATTCCCATACGGCGTATTGCAATTTCTTCAAGACTTTCTTTTTGTGGACTTCCATCAACATTGGCATATTCATCCAAAGAGATCAATTCTTGCTGAGATACACTTTGAATTATAAATGGAGAGTGCGTTGTCACAATAAATTGAATATTTGGAAACGCTTTTCGTAAATCGGCCAATACATGTCGTTGCCATTTAGGATGCAAATAAATATCAATTTCATCTATCAATACAATTCCTGGAGTTTCCAATATTGCGTTTTCACCAAGAAAACCATTCAACTCAATACATCTATGTGCAATTTCCGACACGACATTCATCATCGCTTTAAAACCATCACTCATTTGAGAAAAACGATGGCGTTCTATATATCGATTATCAGTTTCAATAAAAGCTTCAATTTCACCATAAGCCCAATTTATATCAACGTCATAAATGGAAGGTATCGCAGTTACCAGGGCATTAACGAAAGCCTCTCGCGTTCCTTTAAATTCTTTTTCTTCTAAAATGTTCTTTCCAGCTTCGACAAACCAATTATACGCACCAACAAAATCAACTCTATCCATTAAAGCAGCTTTATACGCGCGTTCAAGTCGGGTCATTCTTTCTTTTGTTGCCCTTGTCGTGCGAACTTGAGAAGCAAGTCTATTTGTTCCAAAAGATAATACCAACGGTAATATTGATTCTTTTGTATAATTCGTTTTGAAATTTTCTTCCAATTTACGTTGCTGCATTACTGTATGAACCAATTCCTGCAATCGTCCCACACTCGCTCTACTATTGGAAGTAGTTGATCCAACTAGTTCACGATACCAAGACAAATGACCATCATCAAAGGAAGAATCAACAGAAACTCGAGTCACTCCTTGACTCGGTTTATATCCCTTTGCAAAGGAGTCAAAAGGACTATAGCGTTCATCTTCTTGTATTTGCCTTCTAAAATGTTTATTTGCAGGTAATTCATCAATACATTGTAAAATGGCACCTAAAGCAACTTGAATACCATTTAAGACCGTAGTCTTGCCACTGGTATTATCTCCTGCAAGGACAGTTAAGGGATAAAAATCATGCTCCCAATACTGAAAACCCATAAAGTTTTCGAGTTTTATGTGTTTTACCAAAGGTTCCTTTTTATCGCTATAGAAGTAGTAGTGCATAAAAGAAAAATAAAAAAAAAAAAATTAAAGCGTTTTACCAATTTTTGTTTTAGTCAATTTCAAGTTTAACTCCATGAAATTTTTAAGGATTTCTGCATATTTGCGCATTTCAGAATCTTTCTTATAGAGGTCTTGGAAGGTAAAAAAATTTCCATTCTCTGATTCACGAAAGAACGAACCGTTCTTGTGATCGTCCTTGCAGACTTCATTCCAAAGGTAGAACATCACCTTACCCAAGAAACGATCTTTCGAAATTACATTGCCGTTATCGGGCTTGATGAAGAATTCACCAAGCTGTTTGTCTTCAGATTCAGTGAGAGCGAGAATTTTCCCGTTGACCGTCTCGACGAACGTTTGCCAGGAATACAGAGAACCATCGATGTCGATTTGGAAATTGGCAGCATCCTTACCATCGAAACTTATAGGCACATAAGTCCAATCGAAACGGCGTTTGAACGCACTGTCCATGGTTGTTGCAGAATTAGACAAAGTTAATTTTAATCAATCTAACAGAGGCATGCCCACGATTTTTGCCGGAATTCCTTGGGGACACCACGTTGCAATTATCACCAAATGCAAGTCTGCAAAAGAAGCTTTATTTTACATTGAAAAGACTATAGAACAGGGAATGAGCCGAGCCGCTTTAATGAACGGCATCAAAGCCGATCTTTACAGCCACCAAGGCAAAATTGTCCATAAGAAGTACACTCAACAAAACGGCTCATCCAGAAAAAAGTGAAAAAAGAATAAGCCCCACCCCATTTCAATTTGATCCACCGGACGTTTCACGCACGAAACACAGGGCGTTTCGCGATGAAATACTGCGCTGAGCAAATCGCAAAAAACAGCCTTTGCCCGAGATTTTTCGCATTTAAGCCCACCCCAAATTGTTGTTTTTGAGCGAATTTCGGCATTTTTCGAGCCGCAATCACAAATTTTCAAAGAAATTTCTGCGCGAAGCGCGCTTTTAAAAAAAAGTTGGCACGGCTTTAGCTTAAAGTAGGGTGTAAAACAAAAGGGCCAACGGTAAACGCCGAGCCCGCAACAAAAAAGAGGTTAAAATTATGATGAACACACAGATTCTTCCGAACGCTTTCTATGGTATCCAGAATTTCATTGACAGCTTGAACGCCGCAAACGCAAAGTGCGAAGGCACCTACACGCCAAAGGCCGACTACTACGAAACCGAAGGCGGCTTTGCTCTTGAAGTCGAACTTCCGGGCGTCAAGAAAGAAGACATGGACATCCAGGTCGAAAAGAATATCTTGACCGTCAAGGCGACCCGCGCACGCAAGGACGAAAAGTTCACTTACGAACGTAGCTTCCGCTTGGCAGACGATATCGATACCGAAAACATTAAAGTCTCCTTGGAAAACGGTATCCTGAAATTCGACCTTACCAAGAAAGCTCAGGCTGCAGCCCGCAAAATTACCATTGCCTAACGGCAATCGGGCTAGCGCCTCGTGCTGAAAAGCACATTAAGCAAGCAATTTTTCATACAACTCCTCCTTAGAACAAAGAAATTCCCGGCAGAGATGCTGGGAATTTTTTATTGCCAAAAAAAGATTTTTGTACTATATTTAAATTTGCAAATGATTTGCAAATTGACTTTACATGCAATTTGCGTAACAGCAAACGAGGCTAAAGTGGAATACAAGACGCAAACGCGACAAATGATCATGGATCTTATCGCCAAGAATCCCGATAGGATTTTCAGGGCTTCCGAGATTGCGCGCGCCTTGCCAAACATTTCGCCAAGCACCATCTACCGCAATCTTTCTCGTCTCGAAAAATCGAACATAGTGCAAATTGTGGGCGCAGAGGTGAACAACGAGCTCCAATATCGCTATACAGGACCCGGTCGCTGTGAATCAAAGATGCATCTCGTCTGCAAAGATTGCGGCAAATTTTTCCATTTAGAAGGCCCCGCGCTTCGACTTCTCAAGCATTCCATTTCACGTTTAAACGGTTTCATTCTTGACCAGCAGCAATCGGTTTTGCTCGGTCATTGCGCGGCATGCAGCAGGCAAGCTAGATAGTGATTCATTCTCTGGACAGACTGATTGTCGCAATAGCGCTCTTTTATACGGAGCGCCACATTGACCATCACTGCCACGGCGAGCATTGTCACACATGCCACCATCTCCACCATTGCCTTGATTTAATTTCAAATTTCTGCTTTGAACTCATAGCGGCCCCGATTCAATTCATCTGTCGCTGTTTTCTCTTCAAGTTAGTGAAATTCGCAGTCATTACACTGCGTCCAATTACACTTGTTTCTCAAAAAATTTTACTGCTAAATTAGCAAGTTTATTAACATTAGACCGTTCGTCTAAACATTTTTCAAAGCCTCATTTGAGGCGTTTTAAACCATTCAAAAAATTTTAAATTTTTCAAACAAGGTAAAAATGAAAAAGCTTTCATTTCGTTCTTTGGCATGCACATTTTTCGCCACGGTAACATTAGCAGCAATATTCTCTGCATTCACAGCATGCAACCCTTCCGCAGAAAGCAAGACGCCAAAGGCGAACAAGCTTTCCATCGTAACAACAATTTATCCAGAATTCGCCTGGACAAAAGAAATTCTTGGGAATCTTGCCGATTCCAACAACCTCTCACTCCTCATCAAGAACGGCGTAGATTTGCACAGCTACAAGCCATCGGCACAGGATATCGCAAAGATTGCTAGTGCCGACATGGTTGTTTACGTGGGCGGAGAATCCGACGAATGGATTGAAGACGCTCTCAAGGCAACTCCCAAAAAAGGCCGCACCGAAATAAGCCTAATGAAAGTCCTCGGTAGCCGCGTCAAGCCTGAAGAAATTGTTGAAGGCATGCAAGGAGAGACGAAAGACGAAAGACGAGAGACGAGAGAAGACGCAAAAGAGGACCACGAACATGCAGAAACGCATGAATCAGACGAGCATGCCGAAGATCACGACCACCACCATCACGATGGAGAAGTTGAAAACGATGAGCACGTTTGGCTCTCGCTAAAGAATGCAGAAATCCTCGTGAAGAAAATCGCCGAAGGACTCGCAAAAATAGATTCCGTACACGCCTCTAGTTATGAACAAAACGCAACCGCCTACGTCGCAAAAATCAAGGAACTCGACAGTGAATACAGCACTGCAATCGAAAAAGCCGCACGCAAGACCGTTCTTTTCGGCGATCGATTTCCTTTTCGCTATCTGGTGGACGATTATGGTATTAAGTATTATGCCGCGTTTGTTGGCTGTTCCGCCGAAAGCGAGGCAAGTTTCGAGACTATCGCTTTTCTCGCAGGAAAAATGGACTCCGATTCGCTCCCTGCAATTTTCACCATCGAAAAAGGAAACAAAAAAATAGCAAGCGCCGTACTTACAACAAGCAAAAGCTCCAAAAACGCCGCTATTCTTACGTTGAATTCGATGCAATCTGTGACAGAACAGCAAATTGCAGAAGGTATCGACTACTTAACGATAATGCGTTCCAACCTGGACGTTTTGAAAAAAGCTCTCAACTAAAATTTTTAACAAATTATGATTTTGCTCAATTGTCACAATTTAACGCTCGGTTACGGAAGCAAAAATATTCTCAACAGTTTTAACTACGAAATCAACTCTGGAGACTATCTTTGCATTGTCGGTAGAAATGGCTGCGGAAAGACGACACTTTTGCGCGGGCTTGCAGGCATTTTACGCCCCAAATCTGGAAAAATCGAACTTTGTGACAATTTAAAGCGTAAAGAAATCGGCTACCTGCCTCAAATAACAATTGCACAAAAAGACTTTCCCGCCTCCGTCGAGGAAATCGTATTGTCGGCGTTCCAAGGCAAAAGCTTGCTATTGCCATTTTACGAGAAGGCTCTACGAGAACGAGCTAGCGAGTATTTGGCGCTAACACATACAGAAAATCTGCGAAAAGCAAGTTTCCGTGAGCTTTCTGGCGGTCAAAAGCAGCGCGTACTTTTAGCACG
Organism: Fibrobacter sp. UBA4297; assembly: GCF_002394865.1. Lineage (NCBI taxonomy): Bacteria > Pseudomonadati > Fibrobacterota > Fibrobacteria > Fibrobacterales > Fibrobacteraceae > Fibrobacter > Fibrobacter sp. UBA4297. The sequence continues at coordinate 135,280 of NZ_DGUZ01000002.1, forward strand.
GGCGCTTTGCGCCGCCGAACGCCTTTTACTTTTAGACGAGCCCGTCACAGGTCTTGATCCAGATTCAACAAAGAACATGTACGACATCATCCGCGAACTCCATGAACAAAAGAGAATGACCATCGTGATGGTTACGCACGATGTCGAAGCCGCCCGCAACAACTCCACCCGAATATTGAATTTCAACGAAATAGCACAATAACGGAGATGCACGCCCAGTGGCGGGCATGACACGACTATAGCAACCTGTTTACTAACCACTAATCACTAAACACTTAGCAATGTTCGATAAACTATTCTTCTATCTAGATTTCCCTTTTGTTCGTTACGCCATCATCGTAGGGACGCTCATTTCGCTTTGTTCATCTCTGCTGGGAGTCACACTTGTACTTAAACGATATTCCTACATTGGCGACGGACTTTCTCATGTTGCTTTCGGCGCACTCGCTATCGCATCTGTTCTAAAAGTCTCAAACAACATGTTCATCATTTTGCCCGTCACCATCGTGGTTGCCATTTTGCTCCTCTGTAGGAGCAAGGATACCCGCGTCAAGGGCGATGCCGCTATCGCAATGGTTTCTGCAGGGGCACTCGCTATCGGTTATTTGCTGATGAACATTTTTTCAACATCTGGAAATGTCGCAGGAGATGTCTGCACAACGCTTTTCGGCTCTATGTCAATTTTAACGCTAACTGCCACGGATGTTTATCTATGCATAATACTTTCCACAACTGTTCTCATTACCTTTATTTTATTCTACCACAAGATTTTCGCAATCACATTTGACGAGAATTTTGCGCGGGCAACAGGCGTAAACGTTAACTTTTTCAACCTGCTCATAGCAATAATCATCGCCGTCATTATCGTGCTTGCCATGAACCTTGTCGGAGCACTCCTCGTTTCAGCACTTGTTGTATTCCCGGCGCTTTCTGCCATGCGGGTTTTCAAGAGTTTCTTTTCCGTCACAATCGCAGCGGCGAGCATTTCGGTCATCTGTTCACTTATCGGGATACTCACAGCTATTTTAGCAGGCACCCCTGCTGGCTCCACCATCGTCGCGATGGATATTAGCGCGTTCATTGTTTGCTATACGATAAACGCCATCTGTAATAGAAGAATATAATTTGTTCAGACTATTCATTGCAATATTTCTTTGCATATTTATTGCTACAGCATCTTCATTTGCCAAGGGCAACGCCCCAGCAAACCATGTCGACATAGACCTCACAAAGATGAGCAGTACCATGGTTTTCACGATGGTCTACAAAATGGTTTCCGAACCGCATAAATTTGTCGGCAAGAAAATCAAGATGAAAGGAATTTTTTCAAGCTATTACGATGAAACGGTAGATCGTCGCTTTTTCGGATGCATCATCAAGGACGCTCTCGCCTGTTGTTCACAAGGACTCGCCTTTGAAAGCGCTTTACCCCGGAAATTTCCTAGCGAATATCCCAAAGAAGGGTCTGAAATCACAATCATCGGAACTTTTGAATTCGAAAAAGACGAAGACGGCATCGGATTCCCCATTATACAAAACGCTCTCCTTTTTTAGCTAATGAATCACTTTTCTCTCATGCGCAAGTTCATCATCGTGCTTTTAGCAGCATGCCTTTTGGACATTGCCGAGCATCACCACGATGATTTTGAGGAGCACGAAGACTGTCCCATTTGCGCACTGATTCACGATGGTTTCGATTACGACAACATCACAACACAAATACCCTAACAGCAACAATCTTCTAGGCGTCTAGATTTACACCTCGCTAGACGTCTAGAAGTGATATACCCATTTAAAAAGGTCATTACAAATGAAGAAATTTCAATTTTTGGCTCTTGCCATTTTCGCATTCCTCTTCGCCGCTTGTGGCGACAGCAATTCCACCTCCACCGAACAGCACGAGCACTTCGATGTCGAAGGCTGGAAACTCAATTCCGCAGAATGGGAACCGCTCTACAGCGTTTACCGTGGCAAGGAAGATTCTAAGCTTCCGGGACTTAAAGTCAACGCCAACTGTATGAGCGCCCACATTCACATCAAATTCATCGACGATGACAACAAGGAAATCGCAGGTCCGAAGGATGACGAGCACACCCTCGGCTGGGAAGTCGGTGATGACAAGATTCTCGACATCGAATGGGAAGGCGGATGGGGATTCCACCTCAAGGGTCTTAAGGAAGGTGAAACGACATTAATCCTTAAGGTCAAGCATCACGACCATGCCGATGCAAAGACGCCCGAAATCAAGGTCACCATCGAAAAAGCTTTAGATGCAGACAAGTGCCCATTCCAAGAAGATGAAGAAGAAGGCAAAGAACACGATTACGAACATGAACACGAGCATGATCATGAATAACACCCTTTTTAGGGCTGCCATGGGGGCCTCCTTTTAGGAGGCTTCCTTCATTTTTCGTTTGCCCAGGAATTTATTCAGGATTTAGGCAATTCGACCATTGTAGACGAACAATCTAGTGAAATAATTTTAGATGGGCTCCGCAAAGACGAAGTTTTAAAAGACGAAAAGCTCGACCGCAAAATTTCAACAACCATTGCAGAGACAATTAAAAACGAGCCCGACATCGCCATACGCTCCATGGGCCCCGCCGCCCGCAAACGCAAACATTAACGGCCTTTCGATCAAAGGAGAAGTTTCAGCCCGCAACATGGGCGACATGGAAACCGCCAAGGGCACACTTAAAAATACCGAAATTGACAACAAAGGCTTTGCCGTCGGGTTCATCGGAGGCCACCCCAACGGCGTTGATATCGAGCTATTCAAGCGCGACCTGACTTTACAGGGCATCTACACGCTCCATTGAAATGGGCGGTTATGTTTTTACACCTCCAACAAATTCATACGCGGCATCGCTATTTTCTATCGCTAGTTTAAGCGGATGGGATGGTTTGGAAATTACCTTGTCCGCGCCACGCGCGCCCCGACCATCGAAGAACTCTACAACCAAGGTCCGCATCTTGCCGCACACACCTACGAACACGGGAACCACAAACTCAATGCCGAAAGCGGTTACGGTGCCGAGCTTGAATTCCGTGATTACGGGGAAATATTCAATTGGCGTGCGTCCGTTCACAGCACATGGTTCTTGAATTACCTCGCTCCACGCGCTACTGGCGACACCAACTGGTCCCAACTTTTGCCAATCTACCAAGTCAGCGGTGACAACGCACTCCTCATGGGAGCAAGCGCTTCCGTAGAAACCATCACAGATTTGGGATTTTACGCCCAAGCGGGAGTAAGTCACGTCTGCGGATTCTATCAAAACGAAAACTGGAGCGACATGCCGCAAATTCCACCATTCAAAATGCACGGCGAAATAGCCTATCTCTGGACTCACGTTCGCACAGGAATCAGCACAGAATTTGCGCTCGCGCAAAACCGCCTAGACCGCTACGAACAACGCACCCCCGGCTACATCACGTTCAGTGCCCTTCTAGAATTCCATTGGGCGCTTACGCTCGCTAATTACAGCATCATCCTCCGTGGCGATAACTTGTTCAATGCCGATGTTCGCAACCATCTTTCGCGCCTCAAATCCGTCATGCCCGATAAAGGCAGAAACATAAGTTTCCTCGCCAAAGCGGAGTTCTAAAAAAGGGTCTCCGCCCCATTTTTTATCATATAAATTTTTTCTGAATATTACTATCCATCATAATCACCATTATCCCCTATAGGGCCATAATAAATATGTGCTGATGATTTTAGGGTAATATTTCTTTTTATAGCACTTCTTTTTATTTGAATATCACACTCAGATCGTGCTTCATATTCTATTCCTTTTATTTTGAAATAGATACGCTTTCGGCTAAATCCTTCTTTACCAAAACATATCGTAGCATTTGAAAACGTTAGTGATGATGATATGTTATTTTTTTGATGGTTCTTTTTTTGTATTTTTTCTTTTAACTGCTTTCGCGTTATTTTTTTTGTCATCATAAATAAAATCAGGCTCCCATTTGTTTAAAGCATTTTCACTGTTCATTCTGCATTCATTTATTAAAACAATCGGTTGAGCAGAAATTTTTTTTTCATTTTCACAATTTATTTCTTTTTTTTGTAAATTGGAAAAATTGTGGCATTCAAAATAAACAACATCACACAAGCAAATTAATGCAATTACAGATGATGCAAATATACCATTTTTTAAGCAACATACGGATTTTTGTTTTTCTTTATTGTTTTTTAAATACATATTACTAAAACGTATATTGGCAGCAATTTTTTCCACAATAAGGCCATCTTTTATTTCATCCTTTGTCTTACTAGGACTATTTTTTTCTTCACTTTCTATGTATTCAAGATGATTTCCTAGAGAATCCTTATACCTATAATTCATAGTAAGGCTTGAACTCAGCACATATACGGAATAAGCTACAGCAATAGCCAAAAGAGCAACGAAAATCAAAAAAAAGACATCATTATCTAAAATGAATTTTTGGGGAATTCTCATTGCAAACACATACAAAGCAACAGATAAACTAATTATATGAGGAATAAATCCAGTAAGTTCACCATTTAACTGAATTCTATAATTGTATTGACTTTGGAAATCAGCATTAGACACTTTTTCAAGAGAATCTTCATCTTGATATCCTTTTTTAATGCATTTCCTTACAGCATCTTTAATTTGTTCTATATTTTCAGTATCATTTAGCATATACAAAATTCCTATTTTCTGTATTCAGTAATATAGTTATTATTTTACAATAGATAAAGTATATGCTTTGATTACAATTAAAAACATTCATCTTTTAAAGTATTTTTCTTCAATATTAATATCACATAACAAAAAGAGCATATAGATTGCACCTTTTGCATGGTCTCTTCTGCACAATATTTGTATATTCTTTAGCGTAAAAAAGAAGAATTACGATGGCCGATAAAGAATTGCTTGATAAAGAAGTTTTAAAGACCGTAAGCCGCATTGAACTTTCTGTGCGCGGCACGCTCGACACCGTGATGACCGGAGCCTACCATAGCTCTTTCAAAGGGAACGGCATGGAATTCAGCGAAGTCCGCGAATACATGCCCGGCGATGACGTGCGTACGATTGACTGGAACGTGACGGCACGAACCGGCACGCCTTACGTCAAAAAATTCATCGAAGAACGCGAAATGACCATGCTCCTCATGGTCGACGCTTCCAGCAGCTCCGAATTCGGTTCCGGCAAGCAAATGAAAGGCGAAGTCATGGCAACGCTCACGGCTCTCCTCGCATTCGCCGCCATCAAGAACAACGACAAAGTCGGTCTCCTCATTTACACTGACCAAGTCGAACTTTTCATCCCGCCTGAGAAAGGCCGCAAGCACGTGCTTCGCCTCATCCGCGAAATTCTCTACTTCAAACCGCAGCACCACGGCACCAACACGCAGGTCGCCCTCGAATACGCCGGCAAGATTCTGAACCGCAAAGCCGTGGTCGTCGTAATGAGCGACTTCCTGGACGAAGGTTTCGAAAACGCATTCAAGATTCTCCGCAAGCGCCACGACGTTCTCGCCGTGTCCGTCGTCGATCCGCGCGAAATGGAACTTCCGCCCGCAGGTCTCGTAGAACTCGAAGACCCCGAAACCGGCGAAACGCTTTTGATCGATACCGGCGATGCCGCCTTCCGCGAAGCATTCGCCCGCGAAGCCAAACGTCAAGGCAAAGCAACCAAGGAACTCTTCCAGCGCATGTCGATTGACTTTGTCCGCATCGAGACACACGATGACTTCAAGGAAACGGTCGCCCCGCTCATCGAACACTTTAGGCGTAGGGCGAAAGCCGCCCGACTCTAAAGCAAAGCGCCCTCCATTCGAGGGCGTTTTTACATTATTTAGCAGACAAGTTCTCTTTGAAGCCGTACAAGAAATACTTCCCTTCGGCTTTTCTCAGCACCAAGGATTTTCCCGCTTTAAGAATCGTGTACGGCGAACCGACAAAGGAACGGTAATCCATTTCGCCATCCAAGCGGATATCGTCCAGCGACGAATACTCCTTTTCAAATACGTAATGCCCATAACTCCGGCCGGAACTTAATGTGGGATAGACAAAAAGATCGGTTCCGCCAAGAAAATACACATCGTCATTTTCTTCGTCCACCAACTCGGCGTATTCACGCACACCAAAAAACTTCTTGATATCATTCTTGACATCTTGATCGTTCTTGGAATTTCCTGCAAACACCATGGAGCACACTAGAATAAAGACGAGCGCCAGCACTCTCATTTTTTCAATCAACATTTTTTCCTTTGTCGTATCAAACCGTCGCCGGTCTATACCCGAGCAATTTCATGCTGTAAAGCGCAGTGCCCTTGCTGATGCTGCGAACGCCTGTAGCATATCCGAAAATTTTTCGAAGCGGCACGTCAGCTTTTAAAAAGTGCGTTTTGCCATCGCCTTCGATTTCCTTCACCTTGCCTTCACGCGCCTGGATATCGCCCGTCACAAGCCCTGCAAAATTCACCGGGCATTCAAGCGAAAGTTCCATCACAGGTTCATACAACTGCACATCCGCAGGTTTCACAAGTTTTGCCACCGCATCAGCACAGCACTTCTTGATCATCGGCGGGAGCGCCCCTTCCGTCCAATCAAAGCGATGGACTTCAAAACGCACGCCCACAAGCGGGCCCTTGCCGAGCACGCCGACTTCAGTCGATTCCAAAAGCGCCGAGCGCACGCCTGCCAAAATTTCAAGCGGAGCCTTTTCCATAAATTCAGCAGACAGGCGAATGTCATGCGCATCACCTTCTAGCGGAGATGCCGAAATACTAATGGACATTTTATGCGGACCAATCTGGAATGTGTTTTCGGCAGGCCCGACTGCACGGCACAAGCGTTCTTGCCAACGCACTTCGGGGCTACCGGCACGCACTTCGCAACCAAATTCACGCTTGAGGCGGGCAAGCAAAACATCGAGCTGCACTTCGCCCACGGTATGCAAATACCAGAATCCACCATCATCCTTTTGCACGCGGAAACTCGGATCCATTCGTGCAAGTACCGAGAGGCAGCGTTCCACGTGGGCATAATCATCCGTACGTACGCACTCCACACGAGTCTGCAACAACGGCAAATAATTTTCGCTGATCGACGGCGCTGCATTCCCATTCGGCGCGGCACTTCCAACAGCGTTAGAGATTGCTTTGCCTTCAGCTCGCAATGACGTTCCCGCCGCATCTCGTCCCGCGCTCTCGCCGCACATTCCACAACCGTCTAAATAAATCACCTGCCCAAGTTCCGTCTCAAACGGCGAGACCATCGCATAAATATCGCCCGAACGGATTTCATCAACCGGCAAAAGCATATTCGCTTTGAGCCGTGAAAATTCAAAACCCGCCGGCCAATCGCGACGCAACAAATCCACATGACTGCGGAACAGCGAAATTTCGCCCACGCCACGGAAATGTCTCAAGCGCACAACTTGCCCAAGCTCATTTTCTCCAAACGTCGGGACTTCCGGCAAAAAGAACGAAAGCGCCGTCACAAGGCTGCGAATGCCAAAGCCTTCCAGTGCAGAACCCGCATAGCAAATCACGTACTCATCGCTAGCCGCAAGAGCTTTGAGCCCACGCAAAAGCATCTTCGGCGGCACCGGTTTATTGTCAAGCGCAAGTGACAAAATCTCATCGTCAAAATTGCTTGCAAATTCCACAGCCTCGTCGTAATACTTTTTTAAAAGCGCACGCTCTTCCGCCGCACCCGCATCCGATTCCCAACCGTCATCGAGAACTTCCGCACCCGATTCCGAATGCACCAAGCGGCTCTGGCTCAGCACATCGAGCATCGCGCACATCTTGCCATTTTTAAACTGTGGCACAGACATGAGCACCGGGCGCACGCCAAGCGTTTCTTCAATGTTGATGAGCGTTTCATCAAGCGAATAATCGGGATTATCAAGCTTGTTTACAAATAAAATTGTACGCACGCGGGACTCGCGCAACTTGCGAAACGATGCAAGCGTCTGCGTCTCAACGCCACTTGCGGCACTCACCACAAGCACAGCGCCTTCCACAGCCGTAAGTGCCATATCGACTTCGGCACCAAAGTCGACATGCCCCGGCGTATCGATAAAATTGAACCATGTATTTTTCCATTCGAAATGCGCCACGCCACTTTCAATCGTGATGCCGCGTTCCTTTTCTTCGGGCATGTAGTCCATCGTGGCTAAGCCATCTTCCACGCGCCCCGGGCGGTGAATCTCGCCCGCCGCGAAAAGGATTCTCTCAGAAAGTGTCGTCTTGCCCGCATCAACGTGGGCCAAAATGGCAATATTTCGAATCGGCTGTTTCATAAGCCCAAAGATACATTTTTACCGATTCATGAACGAGAGTTTCAGCGCATTCTTGTAGAGTCGATTTGCCCAAGCTTCGTGGCTTGCAGATTCGCCATAAAGGTCATCCAGAACCGTCCGGATTCCCGCCACACCGCCACCTTTTTTCAAGATGTACACCACAAGCAGGCTAATCACACCCAGCGACGAATTGATAATGTCCAAGTCCGTATTTGCAAGCTGAAACGCTGCCAAATGGTACGCATCATCGGAATCCTCCTTGATGAGTTTATCTACATCTGCAAGCGTTTCAAAGCGTAAGAACTTCAGCGCCTTCAAAAAAGGCATCATCGACGACTCGTGAATTTCCGCCTGGTTGATTGCGGCAATGCGCTGGTTCAACTTATCAAACGGTCGCAATTTCAGGTAATTCGTAAACGAGTCGCCGTTCAGCGCCACCTCATCAAAGCGCCCTGAATGTACAAGTGACTGCACATGAAATCTGTAATTATTGATTTCCGTTCGAATTTTGCAGAACTGTTCATCGACAAGTTCAAGCATGCCCGCAAGGCGATTCAAATTGCGCAAGTATTCATGCGGAATTTCAAAGCCCGACTTGTAACCCGTATCGTGGTCCAGCGTTGCCCACACATGTTGCAAAGCCGTACGCATCTGGATTTCAAAACGAATTTCATTAAGTTCAGGGCACTCCGGATCTTCGAACAATGCTTTCGGAATGGTACATATAAAATGCAACGAGTTATAGCCAAAGCTATCGAGCTCGTGCATTTTGCGCTTGTCAACGCTATTCTTCCAGTCGATTTTGAACAAGCTTTCAACAAGTGCAGCAATTTTATCCACATCGTCATTGTAGAACGCAATCACGCGAGCGCCCAAAATGTCCGTCAAATCAGTCAGAGATTTGTACTTGCCATTTTTACGTTCAAGCTTTTCGGCAAGGCTCGCTTCGGCCTTGATTCGCGCTTCAACGGCAGTCACATAAATGTTATTCTCTGCCACTTTTTTCTTGAGCAAATCGCAGACAAAATCCCTCATTTTTTCAAAAACAGGGAGCTTATCGCGATAATTTTCAAGAATCATCGTTTCAGCAGGATTCAACCCATATTTTTCAACAGAGTCTTCGCTCATTACTTTCTACCGCCAAATATCTTTTCAATCAAATCCGTAAATTCTGCATACGCGAAAGTTCCTTCAAGTTCTTTCAACGACGCCGCCAATCCGCGATAATGCCATTCATGTTCCTTTATATCGGTCACGTGGAAAATTTTCCAGAGTTCATCGCCTTTTTGGACAAAATCACGGTAAATAATTCTTGCATTGCTGAGCTTATCGCCAAGCGCCACAATCTTTGCATCGCGACTGGCTCGTGCCAAGCGGTCAATCGCCGCCTGCTTGCGGGAATGCCAAGAATCCGATTCACTCACGCCTTCCATGAACACATCCGATTCTTCTTCCACAAGTTTCGCCACGCGCGGCCCAAACTCACGGCTGATATCATCCAACGTAACGGACGTATCTTCAACGGTATCGTGCAAAGCCGCAGCCGCCATCAATTCCTGGTCATCTGTCATGGTCGCTACAATTTCCACAGCCTCCATCGGGTGGACAATATACGGGAAGCCTTTCCCACGGCGACCCGTACCGGCATGCGCCTTGACCGCAAAAACAATTGCCTTGTCAAGAACAGAAGTATCCACTTTTAGTCCTCCAAGAAATACTGGACATTGGTCACTACGCGCACGTTCTTGATAAACGGCGTATTCTCATCGCGGTCGCTAATGGAGAACTGGCCCTGCGTAGCCGTCTTGATTTTACCGAGCTTGCTTTCGGAATCCGTTGCAAACTTTTCAGCAGCGGCACGAGCATTTTTATTCGCTTCGTCGATCATCGCGGGCTTGATTTCGTTCAGGCCATTGAAGCTGTAAATTTTGCGGTAGCGGTAATCATCGCCAGCAAAAGCAATACCTTGTTTTAAAAGGTCGCCTTGCTTGCCCATAATTTCACGGACGCGGTCTACATTCTTCGATGCAACCGTCGTCACCACTGTTGCAATGTAGCGGAACGGGCGGCGGTTATCGCCATAGCGTTCGCCTTGGGCATCTTCAATTTCCGGAGCAGACCAACTAATTTCAGCAGTATCCACACCATTGTCGCGCAAGAACTTCGCAAGCGTTGCGTTTTTCGCCTGCACGGCATCGTGAATCAACGAAAGGTCATTCCCGACTTCTTTGTACACAATAGGCCAAATCACAAAATCCGCCTTAACCTCACGCTCAGAGAGTCCACGGACCGATACCACGCGGTCCCTATCCTTTGTATGAATCATGGCACAATAGAGAAACGCACCAAGGCCGAGAATGGCAACCGCCAACAACAATGCTTCTTTTACTCTAGACATATTTTTCTCCTTTGCCGTAAAATACCCACGGCTATAAGTTTAATATACAATCTTGAGTAGTTACTAGTTATTGGTCAATGGTCATTAGTCGTTGGTTTTTACCCAAGACAACAACATGATTATACATCTAATGACCAAGAACTAATGACTAAAGACCACATTCTAATTTCTATATTTTCCCCCGTAACAAAAACCCGCGTGTGCGGAAAGGATAATCTATGTCTAAACTGACTGATTCTAAGGAATGGAAGGCCCTCGAGGCCCATGCCGAAGTCGCCAAGACTTGGCAGATGAAGGAACTCTTCGCGAAGGACCCGACTCGCGCCGACAAGTTCAGCGCCGAAGCCTGCGGACTCTTCCTCGACTACTCCAAGAACATCATCACCGACGAAACCATGGCAAAGCTCCAGGACCTCCTGAAGTCCGCTAATTTCGAAGACATGCGCGCCAAGTACTTTGCTGGCGAAAAGATTAACACCACCGAAAAGCGCGCCGTGCTCCACACCGCACTCCGCTACAAGGGCAACGATCCGATTTGCGTCGATGGCAAGGATGTCATGCCCGAAGTCCGCGCCGTACTCAAGCACATGGAAGAATTCACCAAGCTCGTGCGTACCGGCAAGTGGAAGGGCCACACCGGCAAGTCCATCAAGTACGTGGTGAACATCGGTATCGGCGGTTCCGACCTCGGTCCGGTGATGGTGACCGAAGCCTTGAAGCCGTATGCCGACAAGCCGGCTGCTGGCGAATACTCTCCGGAAGTCTACTTCGTTTCTAACATCGACGGCACCCACATGGCCGAAACCCTCAAGAAGGTGAACATCGAAGAAACGCTCTTCATCGTTGCTTCCAAGACGTTCACGACTCTTGAAACCATGACGAACGCCGAAACCGCAAAGGCTGCCGTCCTCAAGGCATTTGGCGGCGACAAGTCCGCTATCGCAAAGCACTTCGTCGCTCTCTCCACCAACACCGAAGCCGTTACCGAATTCGGTATCGACCCGGCAAACATGTTCGAATTCTGGAACTGGGTTGGCGGCCGCTATTCTCTGTGGTCTGCAATCGGTCTCTCCATCGCTCTCCGCATCGGCTTCGAAAACTACATGAAGCTCCACCAGGGCGCCTACGAAATGGATCAGCATTTCAAGACCGCTCCGGTCGACAAGAACCTCCCGGTCATCCTCGCCCTCATCGGCGTTTGGTACAACAACTTCTTTGGCGCTTCTAGCTACGCCATGCTCCCGTACGACCAGTACCTCCACCGCCTCGCCGCCTACTTCCAGCAGGCCGACATGGAATCCAACGGCAAGACCGTTGACCGTGACAGCAAGCGCGTGAACTACCAGACGGGTCCGATCCTCTGGGGCGAACCGGGTACGAACGGCCAGCACGCCTTCTACCAGCTCATCCACCAGGGCACCAAGATGATTCCGTGCGACTTCATCGCCCCGGCCAACAGCCACAACAAGATTGGCGATCACCACCAGAAGCTGCTCTCCAACTTCTTCGCTCAGCCGGAAGCTTTGATGAACGGCAAGACTCTCGCCCAGGCTCAGGAAGAACTCCGCGCCGCCGGCAAGTCCGAAGAAGAAATCGCATTCCTCGCCCCGCACAAGGTGTTCGAAGGCAACAAGCCGACGAACTCCATCATGATGGACTACGTGAGCCCGGAACGCCTTGGCGCTCTCATCGCCATGTACGAACACAAGATCTTCACGCAGGGCGTTATCTGGAACATCAACAGCTACGACCAGTGGGGTGTTGAACTCGGCAAGCAGCTCGCGAAGAAGATCCTCCCGGAACTTGCAAAGGCCGACGCCGAACTCCACCACGACAGTTCCACTAACGGACTGATCAAGTGGTATAAGGCCCACCAGGCTTAATCAAGACCTTTATAGAAAAGCCGCAGCACTCCGCTGCGGCTTTTTTTTTGCAATCCGAAGCAGAATCCCACAAGCTTGCATTTTCATCTTAGAAATTATATATTATCCATAGAACTCAACAACAAAGGTGTAATATGCTAACAGAGCAAGTAACAAAAGGAATTTATCTGGACGTTCCCGAAAAGGATTGGGCTCTGTTCAATGAACTTATCCGAAAATTCGGATGGCGCACAAGAACCAAAGAGCAAGTCCTTGAACGCTTTATTGCCACACGTCCTAAAAAGCCTCTTCTTAGCGAAGAAGACATAATGGCCGAAGTAAACGCAGTTCGATACGCCAAATGAAAATAATCTTAGACTGCAACATTTGGATTTCATTCCTTATTGGTCACCAGATTTCTTTCGTGCGTCAGTTACTAAATGACGCACGTTTTCAAGTATATGCCTGCGAACGACTACTAGAAGAAATTCAAGATGTTTGCAGTCGTGAAAAAATCAAAAAATACATTCGAACCGAAGACGTAGCCGATTTACTTAACATCATATACGACTACTGCCAATTCGCAATTATTGGAGAAAACACACAATCTCCAATACGAGATCCCAAAGACCTTTACCTGCTAACACTAGCAGAAACAATCGATGCAATCTATATAGTCTCAGGAGATAAGGATCTCCTGGATTTAAAACAGCACAAGCAAACACGAATCATCAAGCTTGCAGACTTTCGACAGATGCTTTAATTCAGCACGTCATTAGACAATTCCGTATTGCAATCTTCCACAATCAATTTGAGAAAACCTGAAGTTTAATTCAGGACGTTGTAACGTATTTAGCAAAATAAAATTAAAGATATTTTCAAAAATAACATCTTTTATAAAGATTTTTTTGCAAAACAATAGTTAAATTATAGCCTATAAGTAAGGAGCATTTTCATAATATGTCAAACGACGCTTTCACCAATGCAGCCGCTAATAGGGTTCTACACGAACTAGTATCCCGTTATGGCGAAGCAGCTTCACTCGATTTATCGGCTTATGACGGAATGTCAGGACTTAACGGCCAAAGCAAGAGAAGCTTAAAAAGCATAGCTGAAAGCAGACTCGGAAAAACAGCAGACGAAGCTCGTCGTAATTTGCAACAGCAAGCCGGATTTTCAGCTGAAGTCACAGAAACAACCAAAATCAACAAGCAACGGATTATCAATGGAGAAAAAGTCCGCAATTTTCGTATGGACGATCTAGGCAAAACCAACGATCAGCTAGTCGATACAGTCGATGCCGTACAAATGTCTGACGGCACATGGAAAGAAGTAGCTGGCACAGGAGCCCAGATGAAATTCATCGGGAAAAACGGAAGTGAAACGTTTGACAAGCTTTGCAGTGCAAAGCACGAAAAATACTACGCAAGCGGAACTCCCGTTAAGATTCCCAAGGACTATTATCCCGATTTTGTCAAAAAAGTGGACACACAAATAAACGCATTAAAGCAAGAAATCAAAACCCTAAATGCACAAAAAGCAAATCCAGACTTAATCGCTTCGAAAAAAGCCCAACTTAAGAAATACGAAACTATTCGAAAGAATACCTTCAGTAGCGAAACTACAAGCAAAGAAGCACTTTTTGCCCGCACCAATCCAAAACTATATACAGCACAATCAATGCTTTCAACGGCACACGATGCCGGTATGGAAGGAGCAAAATCAGGAGCCCTAATAGGTGGCGGGATGGCAATCGTCAGCAATCTAGATGCCATACTCAAAGGGAAATCCATTGACGATGCAATAAAGGACGTTGCGACAAAATCTGCAAAATCAGCGGCTCGTTCTTACGTTGTAGCAAGCGGAGCAACTCTTATCGAAGGCGGTCTCCAGCATTACAAAAGCGACTTACCAAAACTTTTGAAAAATGCCAAAGCACCCACTGAAGTTGCAGGATTCGTCGTAGACGCCGCCTCAGCATTTTACAACTATTACAACGGAAGCATATCCGGTGTAGACTGCATGAAGCAGCTCGCTTCTAGCGCATCACTCGCTCTTTTAAACCTAACTCCAGTTGGTCAAGCAGTATTTATCGCACGTACAGCTTATACACTAGCATCTATTAGTGTATCTGTCATAAGGGACGCCCTAAAAGCCCCCAAAATTGCGAGAGAGCTCCGCATTCAAATTGAAAACGAATGTCGTGAACAAATCCAAGCAATGAGAGCTTTCCGAGAAGAATTCGAACAACGAACGCATACATGGATCAAGGAAACCACCGAAACGTTCAAAACAGCATTAGACACAATGGACAACGCCCTGCAATTAGGCGATATTGATACCTACATCTGCGGAGCAAACAAAATCACACACGCCATGGGATGCAGCACCCAATTCAACAACTGCAAAGAATTTGACAGTCTGATGGAATCAGACGAAGCTTTTGTACTATAGAATAACAAACTAATCAAGGAGAAATAATTATGCCTATACCATTAATCATCGGAGGCCTTGCAGCCGCAGCCGGAATTCTCGGTGTCAAAAAAGCATATGACGCACACGAAACGAATAAATGCGCTGAAAGTATCAATAACCGAGCAGAAAGCGACATAAATGAAGCTAAAAGGGACGTAGAAAGAAAACGTTCCGATTGTCAAAAATCTTTGGAACGTTTAGGCACCGCCAAGCTCAACGTGTTGAATCAAGGAATTTTGCCATTCGTCAGAGCTTTTAGTAAAATCAAAAATATTGAATTACGCGATAGCGCGGGGCTTGATGAACTCGCCAAATTTAATATGACAAAAGAAGAACTCGCCGATATGCAAAAAATGGGGTCTTTAGCAGAAAGTATGGTCAACGGCTCAGCAGGCGGCGTCGCCGCAGGTGCATTAGCCGCCATTGGAGCATATGGAGCCGCAACCACATTCGGTGTCGTTGCAGGAACAGGAACAGCAATCGGAACACTTTCTGGCGTAGCAGCAACCAATGCAACATTAGCATTCTTGGGAGGTGGATCCCTCGCCGCAGGCGGCTTTGGTATGGCAGGGGGCATGGCGGTTCTTGGAGGATTGGTCGCAGGGCCAGCCCTCGCAGTCATGGGTTTTGTAATGAGTTCCAAGGCTGAAGAAAATTTGGAAAAAGCTCGCGCAAATCGCGCTGAAGCAGAAAAAATCGTAGAACAGTGCAAAACAGTCTGTTCCACATGTCTGTGCATCAAAATGAGATGCGATACCATATCTGGAATCCTAAATAGATTAAACAGCCGATTAGCTACAGCAGTTTATACAATTGAAGGATTCATCGTTCGTCATGACGACGGAACAGGCTCCGCCGACTATCGCACATTTAGCGCAGACGAAAAGAAAAAGCTCGCTGCAGCAGGAGCCTTGGCAAAATCCATCAAGAGTATTTTGGACACTCCTGTTTTGACCGAAGACGGAAAACTCACAACAAAGTCTGAAATAATCGCCGAAACCGATTACGATGACGACATGGATTAATGTCGTCAAAGAACTTCAAATGTGACTGTTGCGGTCTATGCTGCCGTTCCCTGAAAAAGGTTCCCGCCCTGGCGAACTTTGACAGGGGTGACGGCATTTGCATTCACTTAAGAGACGACAATCTTTGTTCCATATACGAACATCGTCCCGAAATCTGCAACGTAGACTTAATGTACGAAAAGTACTATTCTTCAATTTACACAAAAGAAGAATACTACAAGCTAAACGAAAAGCAATGTAAAAAAATTAAAAGCTGGTTTTAAACCAGCTTTTTCTATATCGAAACGCCCTTTTCCTTGAGCACTGCCATCACCTCGTCATACGGGAGCGGTTTCGAATAATAATAGCCCTGCACGCGGTCGCATCCAATTTCCTTCAAAAAGTCTAGATGTTCCTTTGTTTCCACGCCTTCCGAAAGCGTTCCAATATGCAATAGCTTGGCCATTTCCACAATGGCGCGGATAATCACCTTGGACTTTTCCGTGAAGTTTCGCAAGAACATCATGTCGATTTTCAAAAAGTCAAAGTCATAGTCTTTCAGCACGTTCAACGACGAGAAGCCCGAGCCAAAGTCATCCATCCAGACTTCAAATCCGTCATTTTGGAAACGCGTCACCTGTTCACGGATATAGCCGTCCTCATCACCGTCCAACACCGATTCCGTAATCTCGATATGGATCATCTCATGCGGCACGTTATATTCTTTAGTCAACCGCGTGAGTTCCTTATAAATGTCACTCAGCTTAAAGTCCAGGCGCGAGAGGTTGAACGAAATCGGAACGCACTTGTGCCCCAAATTCGTTTCCTTACGATACTTTTCGCAAATTTTCTTGAGCATGAACAAGTCTAGTTTCTGGATTAAATGAGCATCTTCGAGAATGCCGACAAATTCAAACGGAGGCAAGAATCCGTGTTCCGGGTCATCCCAACGGGCAAGCGCTTCAAAGCCACAAAGCTTATTTGTATTGATATCAACAACGGGCTGATAATAAACCTTGATATACTCGTTTTTCACAGCATCATCAATATGCGCAATCAAGTACATTTTCAAGCGTTCGCGGGCCCCCATCTCATCTACATAAACCGCAAGATATTCATCGTAAACACCCTTGGTCGTCGCTTCCGCAAGGCGAGCCCTCATAAAGCAACGTTCTACATTTTCATTTTCCACGCGCTGCACATACACGCCTGCCTTGATTTCAAGTACGCCCTGAGTCGAGAAACCTCGAATTTTATCATGCGCCTCTTTTATTTTGGATTCCACCCCGGCAGCATCGCACACCACGCGGAACGTATCGCACGACACGTGCATCACGTAGCGTTCCCCAAACAGAGACTTGAACACGCTCGCCATAAAGCGTAACGCATTATCGCCTTCTTCAAAGCCAAGCCTTTCGTTAAACGCTTTGAAATTTTCCAAATCAAAAACGACAAACGCATAACGTTTTTTGCGATTTCTAAAGAGCAAATCCAGAACATAGTTCGAGAACAAAAGTTCATTCGGCAGTCCCGTCAGTTTGTCATGGTTACGCGCAATTTCAGCCTGCTGCGTCAGTCGCACCGTTCTAAAGATAAGTTTCACGGCAATCGTAAGCGTAAGCCAGAAAAGCCAAGCAACAAATACCAAATAATTCAAAAATTCTGGAGTCACCTCGATCATGCGTACGCACACATACATGGCGAGGTTCACAAGCAAGCTAAATAACGTAACAAATCCCAGGAAACCGAACCGCGTAAAAATTTGCGTATTGCGTACAAACGAAAGTTCATTCCAAAGAAGCCGCCACCAAATGACAATTGCGACCAAGTTCACCAAGGCCGCCCCGATTTGCGTCTTGCCCACGACCATGCCGAGGTAACCGACACCGACAGACGCCGATATCAAGAACAGCGATTGCGACCAATGGACAGAGAGTTTTTTATTGAACACAAAAATTACAAGCGGAATCAGCACGATGCGGCTCAGATAGTCCACGATTACATCGAGCATCAAAGGGACCTTGCCCATCATGCACGAAAGCAAATGCATGAGCCCGTGATAAAGCACATCCGCATAAATCATAAACGGGGTCAGCGAGAAAATTGCGCCCCAAAAAAGCACTCTCTTCAGGTTCTGTTTTTCGTCAAACGCCACCAGCATAGCAAGCAAAAAGCCGCTAACCAACAGCGACGGGAAAAAGAACACATGACTTGCGTAATCCAGAAAATTTATCATTGCTTATACCCTAGTATTATAAATATAATGTATAACCCCATCCCGCGCACGCGAATGGTGAAAAAACGCACATTTTAGGCGCTATACATTGGAATAAGCGCCAGGGATTTACTTCACTTTATCAAAATCAAGCTTGTCATCGACCGGAATCGGTTCATTTAAGTTCCGAACATTGACATCCACCGGTTCGGGCGTTCTAGAATTCGACGGCGGCGCAGGCAATTTTGCCATTTGGGCAGACTGGTCATCGCGACCTTCCTTTCGCAATTGCATTTCATCCGGATTATTTACAACACCGATTACAGCGGGGCAACCCCTCGGATTATCGCACACACAACCTAAAACGAACAAAGAAAAGGCAATCAAAACAAATTTCATACTTTGTAACATACAAAAATAGACAATTAGTCAATACAAAATAAAGTCATAGCACCCGGCAGTGAGTGCATTTTTTTAGATTTGGCGCGAAAAATTTCATTTGGGAGCAATATATGAAATCCAAATTACTCTTAACAACATCAATTTTCACACTATCCATGCTCTCGGGCTGCCTTGACGAGGTCACCGAAGCAAGCGCCCTGGACGTGTCCGAACTCGCCTGCAAAACGGAACCGCTAGATGACAACAGCGGTCTCAAGATTATTTGCGGCGGCGATTCCGTGGGAGTCGTGCAGAACGGCAAAGATGGTAAGGATGGTAAGGATGGTAAGGATGGCGAAGACGGCAAATCCGGCGCCAATGGCAAAAACGGTAAAGATGGTTCGTCCTGTTACGTCACCGAAAACGCAGAAATAAATGGCTACGATGTATTCTGTGGTGACGAAAAGATCGGCTCCATCGTAAACGGCAAGGATGGAGAAAAGGGGGCCGACGGCAAGGACGGTGATAAAGGCGCGGACGGGAAAGACGGCAAGGATGGTGCCGACGGGAAAGACGGCAAGGATGGTGCCGACGGTAAGGACGGTTCGTCCTGCACGATTGCTGAAAACGCAGAAATCAATGGTTACGACGTCATCTGCGGTGACAAGAAGGTCGGTGAGCTCCATAACGGAAAGGACGGCCAAGACGGAAAGAATGGTACCGATGGTAAGGATGGAACGTCCTGCAGCGTTGTAGAAAATAAGGATATTAACGGTTTCGACGTCATCTGCGGTGACAAGAAGGTCGGTGAAATTCTCAATGGTAAGGATGGCCAAGACGGAAAGAATGGTACCGATGGTAAGGACGGTAACGATGGTTCTTCCTGCACGGTCGTAGTAAATGACGACATCAACGGTTACGATGTCATTTGCGGCGACAAAAAGGTCGGCGAACTCCGAAACGGCGCCAAGGGCGAAAACGGGAAAGACGGCAAGGATGGTGCCGACGGGAAAGACGGCTCGTCCTGTTACGTCACCGAAAACGCAGAAATCAACGGTTATGACGTCATCTGCGACAACAAGAAGGTAGGCGAACTCCGAAACGGTGCTAAGGGCGAAAATGGGAAAGACGGTAAGGATGGTGCCGACGGTAAAGACGGTTCGTCCTGCACGATTGCTGAAAATGCAGAAATCAACGGTTACGACGTCATCTGCGACAACAAGAAGGTCGGTGAACTCCGCAACGGTAAGGATGGCCAAGACGGAAAGAATGGTACCGATGGTAAGGACGGTAACGATGGTTCTTCCTGCACCGTCGAAGTAAACGATGACATCAACGGTTACGACGTCATCTGCGACAACAAGAAGGTAGGCGAACTCCGAAACGGCGCTAAGGGCGAAAACGGGAAAGACGGCAAGGATGGTGCCGACGGTAAAGATGGCTCGTCCTGCACGATTGCTGAAAATGCAGAAATCAACGGTTACGATGTCATCTGCGGAGATGAAAAGGTCGGCGAGTTCCGCAACGGTAAGGACGCAGTCCTTCCTTCCTCCAGCAGCATCGCTTCTTCAAGCAGTGCAGCACCTTCTAGCAGCAGCAAGGTTTCCTCTAGCAGTGTCACACCTTCTAGCAGCAGCGTCGTTTCCTCTAGCAGCGA
Source organism: Fibrobacter sp. UBA4297 (assembly GCF_002394865.1). Lineage (NCBI taxonomy): Bacteria > Pseudomonadati > Fibrobacterota > Fibrobacteria > Fibrobacterales > Fibrobacteraceae > Fibrobacter > Fibrobacter sp. UBA4297. The sequence goes on from NZ_DGUZ01000002.1 coordinate 155,561, forward strand.
AACCCCGTCTAGCTCCAGCGTAGAACAGCTCAGCGAAAAGTGCAAAACGCTCCGCGCCACAACGGACGTATTCAATTCCCTGTACGACGTTCTTGGCTGCACCCGTTCTGACGAAAAAGTCGTCATCATCCTGCGCCACGCCCAACGCGACATTCACAAATACGGCGATGACGATGGCCTCATCGAAGTCGGTAGACAGCAAGCAAAACAAGTCGGCGAGAAACTCAAAAAACTCAACCTCGACGATTTCTATTATATGTACACCAACGTCAAGCGCACCGCAGAAACCGCACAAATCATCGCCATTAACAAAGGCGAAAACGTTTCGACAGACATCAACGACTGGCACAAACACAACATCGCAAACCTAACCGAAATCAACCAGAACCTGAAAGAATCTTGGTACGTCAAGCCCAACCAAAATGCAAGCAACTGCAAAGGTGGCGCTAGCTGGGGCTGGAGTTCTTACTCCAAAATCGCCTATCAAGAATACGAAGACGACAACAACCGTCAAAACTGCGAAAACGCATTCTACCCCATCGACACAAGAATCGAAGCATTCATCGAAAACTACTTTACATACGAACAAATGCACAAGTACACTTTAGCCATTTCGCACGACCAATACCTTGTACCGTTCGTCATTACAATCAGCAACAAAAAAATTCACGACGACATCGTCAACTCCAAATACGACCTCCGCTTCCACAAGCATGACCGCGGCATTAACGGGAATCCAGATTTCAACTACTGGATAAACTACCTCGCCGGCGTAGTACTCATCGTCGATTCGGACAACAATGTTATAAAGCTCCCCGTCAAAGCACTAGACGACGGATTCCTGCGCGAATACAAAAATCCATAACAAACAAGCTTCAAAGCCCCCGCCCGGGGGCTTTTTTCGTATATCAAGCATCATGCCAAACGAGAACATAGCAGATCTTGAATCGGCCATCTGCGTAGCCATCTACTTCCTATTGGGAATAGTCCTACTAGGCCTTTGGGGATATATGTACGACAAAGTAGACGCCTCAAAACTCAAGAACATTCCTAAAATTGACCTTTTCCATTATCTCTATGTTCCCATTAAATACCTACAGCAAAACTGGAAATCAGAGAAACACAAAACAATTATTCTCTTTTTATTCTTCTTGATAATATTCGTCGGCGCCATAATTATTGGACATCACGCCCATTAAAAAAGCACCCCCATCGGGGTGCATTTTTAACAAAGTCCGCGACTCTCGCGAATACAGAAAATTACGGCAATTGCGCTTTTCAAGCGCACTGCCCGGCGGCTCAGCCATGTCAGAACGCAAGCGTTCTGCCGCGGCATTCGCCTTTACGGCACTTCAACAGAATCCAAAATCTTCTGCACGACGGTTTCGGCAGAGACCTCTTCCGCTTCGGCTTCGTAGCTCAGAATTACACGGTGGCGGAGTACTTCCATCGCGACAGCCTTCACGTCTTCCGGCGTCACGTAGGCACGGCCCTGGATAAACGCATGAGCCTTCGAAGCCTGGGCAAGGCCGATAGAAGCACGCGGCGAGGCGCCCACTTCCACAAAGCCCACCAAGTCGCTACGCTTGATGCTACCCGGATCACGCGTTGCCAAGACCAAGTTAACGATGTATTCGCGCACGCGTTCGTCCACATAAACCTGCTTCACGAGCTCGCGAGCCTTCAAGATATCTTCCTTCGTCGCAACCGCATTCGGCTGACGCAACCCCGCACCCGAGACAGCATCGAGAATTTTCATTTCGTCGGCCTTGTTCGGGTAGCTCACCTTCACCTTCAAGAGGAAACGGTCCACCTGAGCTTCCGGCAGCGGATACGTACCTTCCTGCTCAATCGGGTTCTGCGTGGCAAGCACCAGGAACGGCTCGTCCAGCTTGAACGTTTCATCGCCAATCGTGATGTGGCGTTCCTGCATGGCTTCGAGCAAAGCGCTCTGTACCTTCGACGGAGCACGGTTAATTTCATCAGCAAGCACGAGGTTCGTAAAGAGCGGGCCCTTGCGCGTTTCGAACTTTGCTTCACGGGCGTTATAAATCGTCGTACCGAGCAAGTCTGCCGGCAGCAAATCAGGAGTAAACTGGATGCGCTTGAAGTCGAGCGAAACAGCATCGGCAAAAGCCTTCACCGCAGTCGTCTTGGCCAAGCCCGGAAGGCCTTCCAAAAGCACGTGGCCATCCGCCAAAATACCCGTCAGAATGCTCTCGACCATTGCCTTCTGACCAATCACCGTATCTTCAACTTCACGCAGCAAGTTCATGCAAAAAGAACTCTGCTGCTTCACCTTTTCCGAAAGTTCCTGAATATCCATTTATTTGTCCTCTAAGTTTTTCATGCTTTAAGATACTAAAATCTTTCAAAAAAAACAAATGACGTGACAAAGTGGTTAGTGATTAGTGGTTGGTGGTTAGGGAGGAGGGGGGGGGAAGGCTCCCCCTGATTGCAGCCTTGCCCTATTGTCATGCCCGCCACCGAGCGGGCACCTCCTTCTAGGGCAAGTCTTCCATCACCCTCACGCCTAAGGGCTCCGCCCTTAAGAACCCGAATTCTACCAGCCTTGAATAGCGATCGAATACGAATATCGATTTCTACTGTTAGCCTTACCATTCTGGTCTATACGTTTATACGTCAAATCCCTTCCATAACGGAATTCAAATATCACTCTATTCTGTTCATACGGGATAAAAGAAATATACCCACCAAATCCAATTTCATCGTAAAATTTAGGTGCAGAATGGTTATAAGCAATGCCGCTGCCATCTGACGCAAGTCCCGCATCACCGTTCCTAGACAAGTGCTGGGTTAATCCAATCCAAAAATTATCATCTAACGGCAACTGCTCAATCAAAGAAATTCCGCCACCCCACTGAAAATACGCATATTCAATTTTTTCAAATTGCCACAGACACAAATTACTCCAACCCATTACGCCAAAGTAATCGGAAACATAACCGGCCTGCACAAAAGGCGTCAACATATTTATTCCAAAACCATACTTGAAGGAGCCGCGACTTTTTTGAAATTCCAAAATATAATCAAAGGGATACTCGTTATCCTTATAAGACCATTCTTCATTTTTTTCTTTTTTCAATGATTTATCTGCTTCAATTTTTTGGCAACCGCCATCCTTCCAATAGCAGTCATTCAAATGTAACGCAACAGAAATATCTTTTACAAATTTGTCTTCACTCTTTTCCATAAACGCCGCAGCAGATGGCGGACGAATAACTGTAACGCTGCACCCCGCCAGCATCACCGCCACAAGCAAAACAACAAAACAAAATCGTCCTACCACATTCACCATCCTTGAAGATCAACCACAATTGAATAACGATTCATATCACCAACCACACCTTTTTTAGAAAAGTCAATCTGTTTATACGTTAAATCTCTCCCATATCTAAACTCAACACCAACTCTTAGCCTTTCCATAAGGGGAAAAGACACATAACCACCTCCTCCTATTTCATCGTAAAAAATAGGCATCGGCATCGGAATTCCAAAAGCAATCGCATCTCCGTATGTATAATCTTCACGACCATTTCTAGACCAATGCTGAGTCAGACCTATACGAACATTTTTGCCAATTGGCAACTGTTCAATAATGGACACACCTCCACCCCACTGAAAATACTTGTGCTCCACCTTTTCCAATTGCCACACCCAAAGATTACTCCAACCCATTACGCCGAAATAGTCTGATACAAAACCAGCCTGTACGTAAGGCGTGATAAAATCTAAGCCCAATCCGTATTTAAAATAGCCAACAATTCGCTGTAATGATACAGAAAATTCAATAGGCCACTCAGCCGCACTATAAGACCAATCTTCATTTTCAATTCGACCTACTTTTTCTCTAGCAATATAAAACTCGTCTTTTTTTCCATAAGCAATATCGCCCAAAGTTACAGTAAGAGAAGCATTTCCTATGAAAGAGCTTTTGCTTTTCTCCATAAAAGCCGATGCTGATGGCGGATGAATAATAGCAACGCTACACCCCGCCAGCATCGCCGCCACAAGCAAAACAATCCATAAAATTCTGCGAAATACCATTTTACAAGGCTCCCCGAAGCTACTTGCTGTAATTCCATTCCTTTAAGAAAAAGGCATAGTTCAACTGAAAATAAAAGCGGTTATTCGGTGCCCCGATTTCTCTTCCATAGCGTAACTCTGCCGAAAAGCCTTTATACACAACATAAGCACCGGCACCAAATTCTGGATATATCTCAGGATACAAAGTATTGAAAGTGCAACACCCCGGATCATCGATAACCATATACGAATTGCGGGAAATATGTTCACTTATTCCCACCTTGAAATTTTCAGATACAGGATACTGTTCAACAAGCATCACCCCACCTACATGACGCATTCTCGACGATGCCCCATCACGCCGCTCATCAATTGCAATTCCATACCACCCCTGAACCCCAAAATACTGGGATCGGCCACCCATAATGGTTCTGTA
>NZ_DGUZ01000003.1:0-208 GCF_002394865.1 Fibrobacter sp. UBA4297
CGGAGACTACGACGTCGATAGGCCGTAGGTGTAAGCGTGGCGACACGTTGAGCCGAGCGGTACTAATAGCCCGTGAGACGCTTTTCCTTTCTTTCAACGATTTGGTTCTACTGTCCCGCGTGGGCAGCCCGGACCCGCCTAGCTTCAGCACTGAAGCTTGATTGAGTTTCCATGTCAAAGAGATTGTTTCAGCGGTTATCGAGTGAGG
>NZ_DGUZ01000003.1:425-14509 GCF_002394865.1 Fibrobacter sp. UBA4297
GGCACCGACCGGGAATCCCCTTTGCCCCTCACGGCGGGCAGTCCCGCATTTGTTCATCTTTTGCGCTATTCTGTTCATAGCTTTTTTGTACTTTTCCCTTATGACCTTGAACAAACTTCTATTCCTACCTTTGTTCGTACTCCCTCTTCCTCCTTGCCGCCTGCGACAGCGACAAGAATGAGTTTATGACCCCGAGTCCGGACGAACCCGTCGTTGACGTAAACATCGATGAATACTTCGTAAATGGGAAAGTTATCGGAAAAACAAAGACGGATTTTTTGGTTATTGGTGATTTGCTGATTCTTCATCTTGATAGCGAATTAAAAAGGGTTATAAACGCATATCTAGAAAAAATTTAAAAAAATAATCAATCGTATGATTTTGAGGCTAGTACAGCCAAGTTACATGTTGATGATAACCTTTCTTATGGGGCTTTCTATAACGCTTTCGCGTTAACGGTGTTTTGTGGATATTCGGTACTTAACATTGCGATTGGGACTAATTATAAGGATGTTTTTCAATTAAGTATTCCTAGAACCGATTATATGTGGTGTGGCCTTGTTATTCAGCGAATGAAAGGTCTAAGATATAAGTACTTGCGTAACCGTCAAAAGTTATCGCTCTCTGAAATGTCTGAGATAGATGTTGAGGATAGAGAGTGCGTTGAAGAATATAAAGGTCTTGATATGCTATTGTCGTTTTACCGTAAAGATGATGGCATCGCCTATGTTGTCAGTTTGAATGAAACTTTTTTCAATAAGGGTAGCCGGTTTGATGGCTATAACTTCTATACATTTAACAACGATGCTGATTTGTGGAAATTTATAGAAGATATCCGTTCGAAAGTGGATCGTCAAATTGGAAATATGCCAGGTAAAAAAGAGGATAAAGTTTTAAGACTACTTGCTAATGCTCATGGTCCAAATAATATAATTTTAGCTTTTCAAAAAGATGTGTTAATGAAAGATATTGCCCCTATAATCAAAAAATTAAAGACTTACGGGTATAGATTTGCTTTTGATTTGGATTAAAACTGCGCCGTTATGCGGACCTGCAATATTTAGACTTTGAATATTCCAATTTACCACATTGATAAACTGTCCAAGGAACTTTCTGTTTTGTAGTTTATTCTTGTCGCTTATGATTATACATTGTTAAACGTAGGCGAGCGATGTTGCACTGCCTTGGGTGAGAGGATAATATTATGGAAAACAAAGAAATCGAATTTAAAAAAGTTGCACCGATTGTCGAAACGGTCTGGGGCGTGCTCTTGCTCATGTTGAGTTGCGCGTTTTTTATTTTTGGCGCTTAGCAACTAATATGTCATATAAAAAGAAAGTCCGTCTGTGTTGGAGACGGACTTCTTTTATTTTGGAAGAAAAATATGTCTTACTGTTTTTGAGCTAGGACATCAGAAAGCTTAGCAATGCTTTCTTTTGCGCGTATTATGGCTGCAATGCTTTTTTCGTTGTCCCGTAAAACCTTGACCGCGTTCTTGTTGTTTGTTAGAGCGCTACAGATTTCACAGACTCCGCAAAAGCTTTTGTTGAATTTGATATTGCTATGCTCTTCGACAAATTGACAGAGCTTTAGAGGGCCCAACTCATGGATTGCATTGAGTAGAACGTCTTTGCTTGCTCTGTTCAGGATTGTCTTGATTTTCTCCTTATTTGTATCTCCGAGATCCAAGATTGCGTTGTTGTCCGACGGAATGCCGCAACAAGCCCATACGTGTCCCAGCGGTGAAACAACCGGGTCGCTGACCGCCCATGGGCAGCAGCAGGCCAAATTCTCCTGATTTTCGATTGTGTCGAATTTCTCGCTATTGAGCGATGCGGCACGACCGCTTTTTTGTAGTGTGTTTTCGTAAATCTGATATAGGGTTTCTTTTCCTGGCTCCTTTATCTCGTTGTCTTCAGGTCCGTTTGAGACCGCAACTTCGATTTTTTCGCCTAAAAATTCCTGGATGTATGCTGGGACGATTTTGTCGTTATTCCCATGGCTATTAGCCAGAATGACGGATTCAAAACCAGCGCCTTTGCAGGCTTGCCAAGCATTGCGGATGTTTTCCAGTGGGACAAATGGCTCGTGGTAGTCATCAACGCTGAAATTGATTTCGGTGAGCCCGACACTGCGGAATTTCTCAATATAGCGTTGTGCGCGTTCTAAGCTGGTTGCCCAGAAGGCGTTCGTGACAAGCCTAGTCTTTAGGAAGTTTAGCGTACAATAGCGGATGGTGCGGAATAGATCTTCACCGAGCAAAGTCGATTCGCCACCCGTAAATACGATCATCTTGACATCGTATTCTTTTACAACTTGATCAATGCATTTCTGCATTTGTTCAAATTGAAGCTTGTTTTTTTTATTTGGGGTACAATTCATCAAACAGTGGGAGCACCTTGCGGTACACCCATCTGTTGTCACGAAGCTGAATACCCCGCTTTTTAACGGAGTAATCTTCATTTATTTTTTTGCTTTCTTTGTTGCTTTGGGTTCGGCTCTTTTGGCGGCCTTCATCAGGTTCTTAAGCTGCTTTTCTGCATTGGCGGCAGCCTTCTTTTCGGCCTTGGTGGCGTTCTTGGGGAGCGCCTTGCGGATGCGCTGAACCTCTTCAAGCTGAAGTTCCAAATTGCCTCTTACATTGATTTCCGGAATGATCTTCGGCTTAATGCGAGATATGGATTCCGGCTTGACAAGGATATCTACCTTTGGCTTGATTTCAGGCTTGACGAGAATATCTACCTTCGGCTTGATCAAGACCTTTGGTTTGATGCGTGAAATCGATTCCGGCTTAACGAGCGGCTTGACTGGATCTGGGCCGGGCGGAATCGGTTTAACCGTCGGTCTTGGAATAATAGGCGGTTTCGGATTGATAGGCGGCCTTGGAATAATGGGCGGTCTTTGGATAATGGGGGTAACAGGGACGACTGTTGTAATTGGCTTGATGGGAATTTTGGGCCTTACTTTTATGTCTGCTTTTACTGCCGGAATGACGGGTTTCAAAACTTCTGCGGGTTCAAAGTTACCCGGTATAAGTTTGCCAATTTCAACAAGAACGTTTTGTTGAAGAATTTCGTTATTGACCAATGATTCGGCGAGTGCTGCAGAAAGGCCTGCGCGCTTTGTTGCGGGAATGCCTTCCAACAGGTCGCCGATAGAAATATCTTTTTTCTTATCGTCTTTGGCGACGATATCGTCAAGATCGAGTGCTTTGAGCACGTCTTTCGGGCTAGCGACAATTTCTTTTTTCAGATTTGTCGTGATATCTTTGATGATATCCTTTGTTTGAACTTTCTTTTTAGTTGTAGCCATTTTTTCTCCTTAGGGATTGTACATAATCAGGTATATATAACAGTGGAGAAAAAAGTGGATTGTGAAATATTTTTTACAAACTTTGTTTTTAAGAATAAAAAAACGGAATTCGTTTTGAATTCCGTTAAGTTGTTTGTTTTAATTTGGCTTAGACTCTTCCGAAGCGGCGTGTCTTGCGGAACGGCTTATCGCCGAAGCTCCTTTCGTCGCGGTCTTTGCGGAAGGGCTTGTCTTCGAACTTGCCCGGCTTGCGGTCGGCGAATTGGCGTTCGCGACGTGCCTTGCGGTTCTCGAAAGGCTTGTCGCCAAAGCTGCGTTCACCACGGTCTTTGCGGAATCCGCCACGGCGTTCATCGTCGTGGAAGCCTCCCTTGCGGTCGCGATGGAAACTGCGGCGTTCTTCGCGGCTCGCGTGCGGCCTTGTTCCTGGTGCGGGGCCCTCGGGCGGTTCGTCGGTCATCACGCGGAAGCGGGCGTCGTTGCCGCGGATGGTCATTTCGGACAAGATATCGAGAACGTCTTGCGGGAGCGTGTTCGGGAGTTCAACGGTACTGAACTTGTCGAACAGCTTGATGCGGCCGATGTTGCTGCTGTTGATGTTCGCTTCGCCAGCGATTGCACCCACGATGTCGCGCGGGGTAACGTGGTCAATGCGGCCGACGCCAAGATAGTAGCGCAAGAAGCCTTCTTCGACTCCGTTCAGGCCTTCCTTGCGTTCCTTACGTATGCGCTTCTGTTCTTCGCTGTTGAGGCCGAAATCTTCGCCATTGCCGAGGAAGTCTCTGCCGCTGCGAGCTTTTTCACGACGTTCTTTGGGCACTTCGAGCGGCGGGAGGTTCGGGAAAAGCGGCTGTTTTTTCTGGTACATCTTGATGACGGCGGCAGCAATGTCTTCGGCTGTCATTTCGTTGACGGAACCATCTTCGAGCGCAACGCCGTCCTTCATGTTGCAACCTTCGGCAACGAGAGCGCGGACGAGTTCCTTGAACTGGTCGAGTTCTCCGTAGCTTACGACGCTCTTGACTTTTGCCTTGAACGCATCGACGCGCTTCTTGCTGATTTGTTCGGAAGTCGGCATTTCCATCACGTCAATCGGCTGGCGCGTTGCCTTTTCGATGGTCTTGAGCATGCGCTTTTCACGCGGTGTGATGAACAAGATGGCGTTACCGCTGCGGCCTGCACGGCCCGTACGGCCAATGCGGTGCACGTAAGATTCCGTGTCGTAAGGAATGTCGTAGTTCACAACAAGCGAAATGCGGTCCACGTCAATACCGCGGGCGGCGACGTCTGTCGCGACGACGATATCGAGCTTGCCCATCTTGAGGCGGTTGATGGTGCGTTCGCGCATGGACTGGGCGAGGTCGCCGTTCAGCGGAGCCACGTTGAATCCGCGGCTTTCGAGCTTTTCTGCGACTTCGGTGGTGTTCTGCTTGGTGCGCACGAAAATGAGTACGCCGTCAAATTCTTCACCTTCAAGCACGCGGGCGAGCGCTTCGATCTTGTGTTCGTTTTTCACGAGCAAGTAGCGCTGGCAGATATTTTCGACCGTGGTCGTCTTGCCTTCGATGCGTGCTTCTTCGTATTCGCCCAGGTGTTGGTCGATAATCTTTTTCACGCTGTCCGGCATGGTCGCGCTAAAGAGGGCGCGCTGGGCGTCGGCGGGGATTTCCTTGAGGATGGTTTCCACGTCTTCCATGAAGCCCATGTCGAGCATTTCATCCGCCTCGTCGAGGACGATGGCTTTGACTGCTCCGAGCGAAATAGAACCGCGCTTGATATGGTCAATCAAACGGCCCGGGGTGGCAACAACGATGCTTGCCTTGCGCTTGAGGGCGCGCAACTGGATGGCAATATCCTGACCGCCATAGACAGGAACAACAGTCACGTTCGGCATCTTGACTGCGTATTGCTGGATGGCGTCTGAAACCTGGATCGCAAGTTCGCGTGTCGGCGTGAGCACGAGCATGGATGTTTCGCGTCCGTTGAAGTTGATGCGCGAAAGGAGCGGGAGCGAGAATGCGGCCGTCTTGCCTGTACCGGTCTGCGCTGTACCGAGAAGGTTTGCACCCTGCAAAAGCGCCGGGATGGCCTTAGCCTGGATGGGCGAGGGCGTTTCGTAACCAGCGAGCTTGACCGCTTCAAGAACTTCCGGAGAAAGACCGAGATCGTCGAACGTCACTAAGGATTCATCGCCGACATCTTCTTCGTCAGAAATTTCTTTATCGTCAGATTCAGAGGGTGTTTCGTTAATCGAGGTCGCAGAGCTAGCTGCAGTGACTGTTGCTTCATCAGCGGTTGTGTCATGCCCGGCTTCTGTCACCCCGGATTTATTCCGGGGGGGCATCTCCTTTTCATCGCCGCTTACGGCTTCATCATCATCGATAAATTCGACTTTTTCGCCCTTCTTAATCTTGGAGTTTGCGCCGGATTCCAGAACTTCGCCGTTATCGTCAACGACTACGCCGTCCGGATTTGCTGCAAAGAATGCTGCTTCATCAGCCAGGTCTTCGTCTGCGCCTCCTGCGATGGCGTTCAAGAACGCATCAGCTTCAAGTTGCATTTTAGAGTTGTTATTTTCCGGAACGTCGATTTCCGGGCCGCAAGAAATATCTTCTGCCATAAGTCACCTTCGGGATCCGTAAACTTCATCTGCAGCGCATGCCGCGTCATCACATTGCTCGAATTGAGCATTCAATAAGCCCCGAAGTGCACTCGCACTTATAAACCTGAAGTCTGTTGGGTCCCCAATAATTTGCGCCAAATGTAGAAAATAAAGATATGAAATCAAAGGTTCTTGAGAGGTCTGCTGATGCAAATAAGAAAATAGTAGCTAGCGGAATGGCTATTGCGGGGAGGAACCGTAATTATTTGATTATGGGTTTAATGCTATAGACATTTTAAATGAATTATACTATATTATGCAAACCTCGGAGAGATGCCAGAGTGGTCGAATGGGCCGGTCTCGAAATCCGGAGTCTGTCACAGGACCGAGGGTTCGAATCCCTCTCTCTCCTTTGAAACAAAAAGCGAAGCCGAAAGGCTTCGCTTTTTGTTTCAAGTGAAATAATGGGTGGATGAGAACCCTCGCAGAGGGTTCGATTGACCGCGCGAGAGCGAAGCGAACACAGCGCGGTCAAGGATTACGGCCTCCGGCCGTAACCCGGAGGGCGGCGAAGGAACAGAATGTGACTGAGCCGTCCCATCCCTCTCTCTCCTTGAGAGAGGGGGAATGGAATTGAAACGAAGTGAACGTCTTGTCCAATCCCTCTCTCTCCTTGGAGTGAGTGAGAATGCTCTCGTATTGAGAGAGAACGTGAGGGAAAAACTCTCTCCACCCCTAAAATCCGACAAAATCTCTAAAATTGGCTTTTTTGAGCATTTTTATAGTCTAAAAATAATTTTTTGTAATAAAAATGTATTCTTTTCTAAAAAATTATGCTATATTTATTTTTGTGAATGTGTCAGAGGGGAGCTTTGATTTGTTTGCAGAATTGCAAATGCCACAGAATTTATAAAAGCAATAGACAGTACATAATAAGGAACCGTTAATACGGTTTTGGTGTATTTGGAGTTTATTCAAAAGTCTCTCATTCCAACTCGTAAAATACTGTCGCCCTCCTTTCGAGGGCGACTTCCCGTTTATAAGGTGCGCGGCATTTTGCAGTAGAAAAAAAAGACCGACTTTTCAGTTGAAAAAAAAAGACCAACCTTGCGGTTGATCTTTTTTATACCTTTTGACGCGGTTGAAAAAAAGAACTTGTCCTTCGACAAGTCCTTTTTATACCCTTTAATGCGGTTGAAAAAAAAGACCAACCTTGCGGTTGATCTTTTTTATACCTTTTGACGCGGTTGAAAAAAGAACTTGTCCTTCGACAAGTCCTTTTTATACCTTTTAATGCGGTTAAAAAAAAGACCAACCTTGCGGTTGATCTTTTTTATACCCCCAAGCGGTTTCGAACCGCTGTTGCGGGAATGAAAATCCCGAGTCCTGGGCCACTAGACGATAGGGGCGTTTTGTGTGAGGACAAATATAGGATTTTATAGAATAATGTCAAGGGTGAATTAATAATTTTTTTTAGGGGTGGGGGCGGCACTTTCTTACGGTAAAAAAAAGACCAACCTTGCGGTTGATCTTTTTTATACCCCCAAGCGGTTTCGAACCGCTGTTGCGGGAATGAAAATCCCGAGTCCTGGGCCACTAGACGATAGGGGCGTTTTGTGTGCGCCAAATATAGATGTTTATAGAAAATTGTCAAGGGTCTTTGTTTGAATTTTTTATTTTTTCTCTCGTGATTCTGAAAAAAAGGCTAAAAAGGATACTTTGGCGAGGCGTTTTCCGCTTTTTGCCAGTGGCTTTGCTTGCTAGTGCCGCCGATGCAGCGTTGCTTTGGGGCATTCGCTCATTCATGGATATTCTCCAAGGCAAACCGATTTTCTCACTCTCCGGGTGGCTAGTGCTGATGGTTGTCCTTACGGCGCTCCGTTTTGCTTTTTTCGCCTGGAAAATGAACATTTCCGAAAAATGGCTTTTTGGCGCGGGTTCCCTTGTGATGGGGTGGTTCTTGCATACGCTCCGTTCGCTCTCGCCGCGGGTGTTCCATACTCCGGAGGGTGAATCGAAGGTCGAGGCGGCATACGAATCGGTGATAGTCTTGCAATCGAATGGTGGCGTGTTTTTTCAGGCGGTTCAGGCGCTTCTTCAGCTTTTGGTCTTTTTGCCTGTGCTGTTTTGCATTTCGTGGCCGTTGACTTTGTTCTTGTTTGTGGTTGTCGTGCCGCTTGTGGGCTGGATGCAGCGCCGCTTGCATAAGATGGGACCTGCCGAAGAATACATCCTGACGGAACGCTCTGATTTTCGCGGTTCGCTTTATCTTGCTCGTAAGCTTTTTCGTCGCTGGAGTTCCCGTTTTGAACGCCGTGAAATTTCGAATGACTTGATGGCGCAGGTCCGCAATCTTCGAGATGATGGTCTTGAAGTCTCGCTCCGCAAGGGCGTGCTTTCGTTGATTACCGAAACGGTGTCTGTCCTTGCGATGGTCTTTGTGCTTGCGTTCTGTGCGCTTTTGATTTCGAAAGGGTGGATGGACGGGACTGGACTTGTGCTTTACTGCTCGGCTGTTCTCCTTTGTTATAAACCCGTGAAAGAATGCGCACGCGTGATGCCTCAAGCGCGGTCGGCATTGAGCGCCCTTAGTGTCCTCGAAAAATTTGAATCGTTGCCTTCGAAAAAATCGGATTCCAGCTCTGCTGAAAAAACGTGTTCTCCGGATTTTGACAACTTGCAAATTGCCCATGGCGACTTTGCTTACGAAGGCGCGTTCGAAACACTCTTTAGCAATTTTTCGCTTTGCTGGAGTACAAAAAAGCCGGTGCTAGTCCGTGGCAGGAACGGTGTCGGTAAATCAACGCTGTTGCGCTTGATTGCTGGGCTTGAGGAATGGGATTATGGACAAATTTCAAGTTCAATCCCGCTGAAAAATAACGTGTTTTTTTTAGCGCAAGATTTAGAATTGCCACCGATTCACTTGTTGCAAAAACTCCTTGCGCAAACGGATTCTGCGGCTGTTGTTGAATTTGCTCGTGCTGCACGAGTGGACAAGATAATAGCCAAAGAGGGAATGTCGGGTGGCGAACGCGCGCGTGTCGCCTTGGCGTGGGCGCTTGCCTCGGACAGTTCGATGGTGCTTCTTGATGAACCGTTTGCGTCTGTGGCGCTTGCGGACCGTGAACTGCTTTTGACGGCGTTCCTTGATACGGCGGAACTCTTGCACAAGTGGGTGGTGCTCGTGAGCCACGATGTCCTTTCGCACGGGTTAGAACAACGTTTTAATGTCGCGGAGATGGGCGATGTCTGATGCGGAAAACAGGTTGTCTGCATTCCTGTATCGCTATCGCGGATACATCTTGGCTCTTGTTGCCGTTACCCTAGTTATAACCCCACCTTGCGTTGGTTATAGCGGTCTCCTAATAGCAATCCCGATTTATGTTGTAAGTGCTTTTTTACGGGTGCAGTCGCGGCGCTTTATCGGTGAACATACTCGTGGGCATGTCCATGCGGCTGATTCGCTTGTGACTTGTGGCCCTTACGCTTGCGTCCGGCATCCGCTCTATATTTCCAATACGGGTTTTGCGCTCGGGGTTGCGTTTTTTCATCTAGGCGTTTCGCCTTGGGTGGTTGCGTTTATGCTTGTCGTGGTGGCGTTTGAAGTGGCGCTTTCGCGAATCGAAGACCGTTTTTTGGAGCGGAAATTCGGCGATGTGTGGCGCGCATGGGCGTGCAAAACTCCGGCGTTTTTCCCGCGTCTCGGCGGAAGTTGCGAAAATGCTTGTGATTCTAAGCACGTTCCCGCTCAAAGAAGCTTCTGGCGGGCGTTTTTTGCGGATTCTTCGACATGGCTGTGGCTTTTCTTTTGTAATTTATTGCTGATACTAAGGAAAGTGGCGGTTTTCTATGTTTAAGGTGTTTGACATTGCGCGTGAGGCTCTCGGATCTGTAGCCAAAGCTGCAGCCAAGGTGCCTGTTATAGAAAATAAGTACCATGTGAATGCCCGTTTGCGCGGCCCGTGGCCTAAGGGACCGTTCCTTTGGATGCATGGCGCGAGTCTTGGCGAATGCAAAATGCTCTTGAATCTGGCGAAGTGCCTCAAGGAGGACTTGCCGAATTGCCCGCGTCTTTTGATTACGACTCAGAAGGTTGAGGTCGTTTCGTTTATTAAGGAATCGGGCGTGGATGTGGTCGCGCACATTGCTCCTGTGGATGCCCCTGCTACGATGAAGTCCTTTATTTCGGCCGTGAAACCGCTAGGGCTAATTTTGGCTGAAAATGAACTTTGGCCGGGCTATCTCTCGTCAATGTTGCGCATTTCGACGCGCCCGCCGGTAGCGCTTGTCTCTGGGCGGTTCCATCATGCGGTTCCTGGAATGGACTATGCTGCAGTTGGCTTTGTGAGCATGCAGACGGGGTCGGACTTGTCACGCTTTTTTAGCGTTTCTGCGCGGGCGAGTAATTCGCGAATGATGATTGGCGGCGACTGGAAACTTTTGCCATGGGTGCGCTTGAACAAGGCCGTTTCTGCTCCTGAGAATCCGACGGTCGATACTGTGTTTGTCTCGATGCATCTCCAGGAGTTGCCGAGCCTTGGTCGTATGGTTCTTTCGTCGATCAAGCGCGGGGAATCTGTGGTGCTGATGCCACGCCGTTTGTCCGAAGTGGATGAATTCCGCAAGGAACTTGTCGGTCTGGGCGTTTCCGTGGTTGACTGGCCGCAGGTGCAGAATGGGGCGGTCTCGATTGTGAATGAGTTTGGCAAGACAAAAGAAGTTTTGGCGGTTTCTAAAACGGCTGTTGTCGGTGGTTCGTTTGCGCGTGGCCTTGGTGTCCATGATTTTTGGGAGCCGCTCCAGAGCGGTGTTTCCACTTGTGTGGGGCCGTATGCCGATGGACAAAAAGAAGCGGTTGCAACACTTGTACGTGAAGGCGTTATCGCCCAGCTGCAATCGGCGGAGGAATATTCAAGGCGCAATAAGCCTGATATCCGTTTGGTGCAGACGTTCCTTGCTCATGAAAGCGCAAAGATTAGCGATTCGTACCAGCAATTGCTGGAGTTCTTGAAAAATTTGTTAAAGTAAATTAGGTGAATTATGAAAAAAATCGTTTTGGCTACGCCCCGTGGTTTCTGTGCCGGTGTGGACCGTGCCATTCATGTCGTTGAAAAGGCTATTCAAAAATTTGGTACGCCGATATATGTGCGCCATGAAATTGTTCATAACAAGTTTGTTGTAGAAACGCTTAAGGAAAAGGGCGTGGTTTTTGTCGATGAACTTTCCCAGGTTCCAGAAGGTTCCGTGGTGATTTTCTCGGCACATGGTGTTGCGGAACGCATTTACGAAGAAGCTAAAGCTCGCGATTTGCAGGTGCTCGATGCGAGCTGCCCGCTGGTGCTCAAGGTGCATTTCAGTGCCAAGCGCCATTACAATGCGGGGCGCCATATCATCTTGATTGGCCATGCGGGCCATGCCGAAGTGGAAGGCACGCTTGGACAGCTCCCGGAAGGCGCCATTACGCTTATCCGCAACGAAAAGGACGCGGAAACGGTAGAGGTGCCGGCTGACAAGGAACTAGCCTACATCACGCAAACGACGCTCTCTGTGGCCGAAACACGCAAGATTATCGAGGCGCTTAAACGTCGATTCCCGAAAATCATCGGGCCGGATGCTGGAGACCTCTGCTATGCGACGGGTAACCGCCAGGCTGCAGTCCTTGAACTTTGCTCCGAAGTTGACATGCTTTTGGTGGTCGGGGCCAAGAATTCCTCGAACTCCTCCCGTTTGATGGAGCTTGGACTTGAGCAGGGGCTCCCGAGCCACTTGATTGCAGACGTGAACGACCTTGATCCGGCGTGGTTTGAAAACATTGAAACGGTCGGTCTTTCGAGCGGAGCCAGTGCACCGGAGGTGCTGGTTCAGGGTGTCGTCGACTGGCTGAAAGAAAAATTTGGCCCGATTGAAGTGAAAAATCTTGTAAAATTAGTCGAAAATACGAAGTTTAACTTGCCAAAAGCATTGCAAGATTAACTTTAGCCTTGACAGTTCCAGAATTTTTAGCTAAAATTGCTGCCTGTAAAAACAACGGAGTTTAATATGAGCCGCATTTGTGAAGTTACCGGCAAAGCCGGTCTCGTGGGCAACATGGTTTCCCACTCTAACCGTAAGAAGTTGATGAAGCAGCTTCCGAACCTCCAGAAGAAGCGCTTCTACATTCCTGAAGAAGACCGCTGGGTGACGCTCCGCGTTAGCGCTGCTGGTCTCCGCACGATCAACAAGCTTGGCATCCAGGCTGTTGCTCAGGAACTCGGAATCTAATTTCTTAGATTAAAAGTTTAGCAAAAACCGCTATGCTCTGCATAGCGGTCTTTTGTGTATTTATTTTGGGTTGCTTTACACGACATCGCCGTTTAATACAAAAAAAGCCCCAGTGCTGAGACCGGGGTTGACGAATTCTCTTTGTCAAGCCCTACTTGATAGGGCTTCTCCTTTTTTTAAAGGAGATTCCCGGTCTAGCCGGGAATGACAAGCGTATGTCATTCGAAGATAATTTTACTTCCGACTTCCTACTGTCTACCGACTACTTGCGGATGAACTGCGGGATGCCTTTGTACTTCGCCATGGCTTGCATAATGCTCCCCATTTCCCATTCCTTCTCCTTGAGGCGGCGGCGGAGGAGGGCGACGAACACTTCCATGAGCATTTCGCAGTCGTACACGGAACGGTGCATCTTTTCTTCGTCGATGGTCATCGAAATTTCGCCGCGCTTCATGAACATGTTTGCCATGAAGCCGAGCTTGTGGTTCGCAAGTTCCGGCATGATGGTCTTGGAAATAGCGAGGCTGTCGACGACGGGGTTCCCTGGCGTGAATTGCGGGTTCTGCTCGTAGGCGGTGCGCAAGAAGCTTGCGTCGAAGTTTGCGTTGTGGGCGAGCAAGATGGAGCCTGGGCCGCAGAATGCCGTGAACTGCTTGAGCGCTTCGCCGACAGCCGGTGCGTTTTCGACCATCTTGTCGGTGATGTGGTTCACGTTTGTGGCTTCGGCGGGAATGAGCATGTTGGGCTTTACGAGCGTGTCGAATTCCGAGATGATTTTCGGTACGACGCGTCCGTTTTTCACTTCTACAGTGAACTTTACGGCGCCAATTTCAATGATTTCGTCTTTACGGTTGACAAGACCAGTCGTTTCTAAGTCGAATGCGACAAATTTTGGTGGTAATGCTATCACGGCTGTGTTCCTTATTTTGAATTATTTTCGGGCAAAAGATACTTAATTTCAATGTCAATTGCTGTCAAAGGGAGTGGAATAATGAAATTATCCCATCCGTTTAAGCGAAAATGCTTGCCATACTTGATGCAAAAAAGCCAAAGGGGTCGGCCGCTTGCCTTGGAGAGCCATAGCGAGCCCGGCTTTACTTGGAGGGCGGGGCCGTGTGGGCCATCGAGCGCCATGCCGACAAAGCGGTCATTCTTGAGAGACTTGAGCAGGTGCCGGACATTTGTGGCGCCGTGCGTGTCGGATCCGCGAGTGACTTCGTAATGGAGTTGCTTAGCTGCCTGGGCGAAAAATTCCCCGTCGTTTGATTCCGAGACGAGGATGTGCACGTTCTTATCCTTGAAAGCGGCAGTGCTTGCGAGCAGGTCCTTGTGCCAAAGTCCGAGGATTCCCGGTCGAAAGTCGTCGGGCACGCGCAGGCGGATGCGGAGGCTCCTCATCCAGAGGGCTCCGAGCGTCGCGAGCAATTTTGTCTTCAAGGAGGTCGATTTCACGGACAAAAAAATAGGTAATGGCACGAGGGTAAATGAAAAATTTTAAAATTTTTTGATTTTTTTTACCTTTAACCCTTGTACAACGTCAAATAAATACTTATATTGCGTCTGCAATTATGGCGACGTACCCAAGTTGGTAAGGGGCGAGTCTGCAAAACTCTTATTCGGCGGTTCGAGTCCGCCCGTTGCCTCTCAAAAGACCTTTCGTGAAAGCGGAAGGTCTTTTTGTTTTGTATATGGACTGTGTCCCGTTCCGCTTTATAAGATGATTGGACATGAAAAAAGCCGCTTTAAGCGGCTTTCATTTTTAGGGAGGTTCCCGGTCGGTGCCGGGAATGACGTGTCTAGGGTTATGCCGAATTTCTCGTCTATCAGCGAAGCCACAACTTCCTACCGCCTACTTCCTACTCCACTGTTGGCGGTGGGAGTGGGTTCTTGCGGGGGCGGCCACGCGGGC
>NZ_DGUZ01000004.1 GCF_002394865.1 Fibrobacter sp. UBA4297
CCGTCAAGCGAGGACAGGCGCGAGGACGGGCGCGAGGACAGGCGCCGGGAATGACATGCAGGGCGGGTGTTTTACCCGCGGTAACCCTTGGGGTTGTTCTTTTGCCAGTTCCAGGCGTCGCGGCACATTTCTTCGATGCCGTACTGAGCTTTCCAGCCGAGTTCGTCGAATGCCTTTTGCGGATTGCAGTAGCAAGTGGCGATGTCGCCTGCGCGACGCGGCTTGATGCTGTACGGAATTTTGACGTTGTTGACTTTTTCGAATGCTTTTACGACGTCGAGCACGGAGTAGCCGTGACCTGTACCCAAGTTATAAATTGCGAGTCCACATTTGCGTTCGATAGCCTTGAGCGCGCTCACGTGGCCAGAGGCAAGGTCGCAGACGTGGATGTAGTCGCGGACACCGGTGCCATCCGGGGTGTCGTAGTCATTGCCGAATACGCCAAGTTCCTTGCGGAGTCCGACGGCGGTCTGCGTGATGTAAGGCATTAAGTTGTTTGGAATTCCGTTCGGGTCTTCGCCGATGCGTCCGCTTGGGTGTGCGCCAATCGGGTTGAAGTAACGGAGCAAAACAATGTTCCATTCCGGATCAGCCTTTTGCACGTCGCGGAGGACTTCTTCGAGCATGGACTTCGTCTGTCCGTAGGGGTTGGTGCATTGGCCCTTGGGACAAGCTTCTGTAATAGGGATTTGTGCCGGGTTGCCGTAAACGGTTGCCGAAGAACTGAAAATGAGGTTCTTGCAGCCGTGATTACGCATGGCGTGGAGCAACACGAAAGTGGCGTTCATGTTGTTTTCGTAGTATTCGAGCGGCTTCGCGACGGATTCGCCGACGGCCTTGAGCCCTGCAAAGTGGATGCAGGCGTCAAACTTGTTTTCGCTAAAAATTTTGTTCATGGCGGCGGCGTCACGGACGTCTGCCTTGACGAACGGGATGGGGGAGCCGACAAGCTCTGCTACGCGGCGGAGCGATTCATCGCTTGAGTTTACAAGGTTATCGACGACGACAACGGAATGACCCGCTTTGTAGAGTTCGATGATGGTGTGGCTTCCGATATAACCGGCGCCACCCATAACGGCTATTTTCATGATTGCTCCAATGATAAAAGTTCGGTGCATAATATACGAAATTTTTAGATTGTAGGCATGAACGATTACTACCAATTTGCGATACTTTCAGCTGTTGTTGTGGCTGTTTATGCCTTTTTGTATTTCGTGGTGCATCCGCTTGCAAAATGGATTGCCATAAAGACTCCGAACAAGTTTGATGACTTGCTTGTGAAAAAGAAAGTGATTTCGCGTGCGCTCTTTTTTGTGCCGGTGATTATTTTAGTGCAGTCGTTCCCGTATGTGCTCGCGAAGGGCCATTGGCTTTATGAATTTTGTGAACATATCGGAAATATTTTGTTCACGGTAGCGGCGTTCTTGCTTGCAAGTGCGGTGCTCGATGTCATTGAAAGCATGAATGAACGCAATGCGAAAATGAAGCTGCGCCCGATGCGTGGCATTTTCCAGGCGATTAAACTTGCGATGTTCTGTGTGGCGACCATCCTTGTGGCGTCACAGATTGTGAATAAAAGTCCTGTGATTATTTTATCGACACTTGGCGCCATGGCGACTGTCCTGTTGTTGGTTTTCAGGGACTCGATTCTGGGATTGGTCTCTGGAATCCAGATAAATTTGTCGGACCTCTTGCGCAAGGGCGACTGGATTGAAATTGAACGCCATCATGCTGATGGCTCGGTCATTGACATTACGCTTACATCTGTGAAAGTGCGTAACTGGGACAATACGGTTTCAGTGATTCCGGCGTACGACTTGATTACCAATTCTTTCCGTAATTGGCGCGGTATGCAGGAATCGGGCGGTCGCCGCATCAAGCGTTCGCTTTTTATTGACCAGCAGAGCATCCGCTTTTTGACGCCTGAGGAAATTGAAAAGTTCATGAAGATTGATGTGCTGCGCCCGTACTTGGAACAAAAGTTAAGTGAAATCGGTGAAGGTTCGGGTGTGTCGGAAAATGTCACAGTAACAAAGCTGAATGGCCGCCATTTGACAAACATCGGAACGTTCAGGGCTTACTGCACGGCGTATCTCCGCAGTCGTAAGACGATTGCTCAAGACATGACGCTCATGACGCGCCAACTTGCGCCAACGCCGACGGGGCTCCCGCTTGAAATCTATGCGTTTGCCAATACGGTGGAGTGGATTGAATACGAAAATATCCAGTCCGATATTTTTGATTTTCTGATTGCATCGCTCCCGGAATTTGGGCTTTCGCTGTACCAGTACGCAAACCGCGTGCCGTAATTTTTTTCTACATTCGTCAATATGGATATTAATGAATGGCGCATTCGCATTGACGAACTTAATGATGAACTGATGTCGCTCCTCAACAAGAGGGCTACATACGCTGCTGAAATTGGGAAAATCAAGAAACAGAAAGGTTTGCCCGTTTTTGATGAAGGTCGCGAACAGTCTGTCTTGAATTTGGTCGCCGAGAAGGCCGCAAAGGCCGGTGGCCCGCTTTCTCCGGAATCGTTCCAGAATATTTTCCGAGTCATCATGGAAGAAACTCGCAAGGTGGAAGAATAATGGTCGGTCGCATTACCATGGTGGGGTTTGGCCTTTTGGCAAGCTCGATTGCTGCTGCCATCAAACAGGCTAAGCTTCCGACGAAGATTCGTGCTGTAAGTTCACCTGCAACGCTCAAACGTGCTCGTGAACTTGAACTTGCCGATGAATTTTTTGAATACGACGAGACTGAAAAATGGGCGAAGGATAGCGACCTGATTTTGCTCTGTGCGCCGATCCTCCACATTTTGAAGATGATTGATGCTCTCGGTAAAGTTTCGTGGGCAGGTACTAATGCTGGCCGAGAAATCTTGGTGAGCGATATCGGTTCGACGAAAGTTGAAATTTGCAAGGCGGGCGTTCGCTTGCCCTCGCCGTTCCGCTTTGTCGGTAGCCATCCGATGGCGGGGTCCGAAAAACGCACTTGCGAATACAACGATCCTGCGATTTTTGAAAATGCGTACTGGTTCGTCTGTCCGCCGGATGGAACGCTTGAATCTGTTTATGCCCCGCTTCTGGAAATTATCCGCTTTGTAGGCGCAAATCCTGTCGTGTTCCCGCCGGAACATCACGACCGCACGATGGCGTGGGTGAGTCACATGCCGCAGATGCTGAGCTCGACACTCGCCGGGAACTTGCCGGAACGTTTGCTCAAGCATAATTATCAGCATTTTGCAGGCCGTGCTTTCCGCGACATGACGCGCATTGCCGCCTCGGGCTGGGGAATGTGGCACGATATCGCCGTGACGAATCGTGACGAGACGACTCGCGCCCTTTGCGAAGTCCGCGATGGCCTCGACAAGACGATTGCGGCGATGAACGGACTCAACGTCGTGAAAGACGGTAAGCCTGCTTCTGGCAATTTTGAAAACGACGAGCAGAGCGTGGTTGCCGATAATTCGCAGGCGCTTGCCGATATTTTCAAGGCGGGGAACGATGGCCGTGCAAGCTTGTTTGCTCCGGGTCGCAATAACACCAACTCGTTCTACGAAATTACGGTCCAGCTCAAGGATAAGCCGGGCGCTCTGTTGAGCGTGATGCAGCCGCTTGCCGAAGAAGGTATCAACATTCGCGACATAGAACTGATGAAGGTTCGCGAAAATGTGGCGGGTACACTTTTGCTTGCGTTCAAAACCGAAGAAGAAGCTGCCCGAGCCGTAAAGACTCTGCGATATTTGGAATACGAAGTTAAAGAAAGACGTTAATTTGCTTAAGGAATAGACGATGGAATTCTTGATGAATCCCGACCGTGAACGGATGAATTTGACGTTGGTGATGGCTCTTTTGGTGAATGGCCGCACCGTTTTGGAAAATTTTGCCTGGGCAAGTGGTAGTGAAAAGTATGCCGAGGCGCTGAAAGATTTTGGTCTCACTTACGAATTGCAAGGGCATCAGCTTGTCTTGAATGGCAAGGGGTTCCAGTACTCTATTCCGACCATGCTTCCGTTCAAGTTTGGCGAAGCCGATAACGTGATGCTTTGGACGCTTGCGAGCAAGGACGATGAGCAACTTTACACGTTTGCCGCCGAAGTTGATGAAGCGGGAATTGCCCGCGTGAATACAGCGAAGGAAACGCTCCAGAAATATTTCAAGATCAAGGTGCAAAAAGACGAACCGGCTAAGTTTGTCTTTAACTTTTTGCGCGATGAACTGAACGTCAAGAAGGATTCTCTCGGGAATGTTTCTTCGGTGATGCGCAACAGGCTTTTGCTCCGTGCGCTTATCCGCAATGACTATTTGAATTTTGAAGAAAAGTCTACGGTGCATGACCAGTGGACGAAAATGCTCATTTACTTTGGTGCGGCTGTGAAATATGAAGGCCGTGGCATGGAACAGTTGAGCGAATTTGAACGCCGCTTGATGATTGCACAGGGCAAGAAGATTGAACGTACGCAGTTTACGGAACTTTCGGAAACGAAGGTGATTACCGCGCGTGAATACTATGTGCCGGGCGATACGACGGAAGCGACTGCATTTGCGGTACTCGCAACTGTCGGGAACATGCCGAAGGACAACGTCATCAAGCTTTTGAACGTAGACTTGAACAGCAGCCGTGCGGGTGCGCTCACATGCCTCAAGCGCATGGGTGCTAACGTTGAAACGGTGAGCCGTCGTGAAAAGTATGGTGATGTTTTTGGCGATGTTGAAATCAAGCCGCTTGCTTCTGGAAAGCGTTTGCAGGGCCGCCGCTTTAGCGAAGACGTGATTGCGACCGCGCTCGAAGAATACCCGCTGTTGGCTGTGGCGGCTTGCTACGGCGAAGGCGAAACGATTTTGCGTGTACCTAAGGAAGTCCGCAAGGAAATGCGCCCCAAGAATGAATTTTTGGCGGTGAACTTGCGCAAGACGGGGGCCGAAGTTGGCGTGTACGACGATGGCCTTGTGATTCGCGGCCTTGAAACGATTGTGAACGGTAGCGATTTTGACGGTGGCGATTCGGCGCAGATGGGACTTGCCTTGAGCGTGTTGTCGCTTGCGCTCCAGAACGATGAACCGGTCGAGAATATGGACAAAGTCGAAGCGATGTTCCCGGGGGTTGTCGAAAAGCTCAAGAATGTGCTTGTGGCGGAAAACGCCGAGAAGAAGGAACAAAATGTTTAGCCTGAATGATAGAATGCTATTGCCCGATCTGTCATTCCGGCCAGAGCCTGTCCTGAGCAACAGTCGAAGGATGCCGGAATCGCCTTCTTGGCTAGCAAATAAAACCGCAGTGGTAGGATTTATAAATGAACAAGTCTTTCAGCAGCATTGGAATTGTCGGGTTCAAGGACAAGAGTGCCGATTTGGCATGTGCCTTGAAGCAGATTACTTCTTGGGCGCTTGAACACCCGCAGGTGAAATTTTATGCGCTCGATTCCCTCAAGGAACTCGTGAAAAAGCCGATTCGCGTGGTGAAAGAATCCGCGCTGCAGAAGACCGATTTGCTGCTTGCGATTGGCGGTGATGGCACTGTGCTGACGGCTGCGCATATGGCGCTTGGTCATAACATCCCGATTCTCGGCGTGAATGCCGGGCGCGTGGGTTTTTTGGCGGAATCGCGTGTGGAAGGCTTGACCAAGACGCTCGATAGCTTGCTTGCTGGCGACTTCTCGACTCGCGAACGCATGATGATCGAGGCTGCGGTTTATCACGGCAGAAAGTGCATTGCAAAGCAGACTGTTCTGAATGAAGTCCACGTGCGCGCGCACGCTCCGGAACGCATGGTGAACGTCAACGTGGCTTATAACGATACGTGTCTGACGGAATACTGGGCGGATTCGATTCTCGTTTCGACGCCGACGGGTTCAACGGCTTACAATTTGGCGGCTGGCGGCCCGATTATCCATCCTTCGACGCCTGCAGTGGTGCTCACGCCTGTGGCTCCGAGTAGTCTCTCGGTGCGTCCGCTTGTGCTTTCTCTGACGGATAAAAAGTTGCGAATGGCGTCTGCGGTGAATTGCTCGCTGGACCTCGTTTTTGACGGGCGCATCACGCTTGAAATGAAACCGGATGAATACGTGATGTTGTCTGAAAGTAAACTTGTGACGACGTTTATTCGTATGCGTCACACGGGCTTTGTAGGCGCTCTTCGCGAAAAACTTGGTTGGACGGGTAAACCGCGCTCGGCTTAATGCTGCGGGGCTATGGGCGCGGCGAGTTGAGTTGTTTAATTTCGCCCTGCTTTAAATCGCCCAATTCGTAATTGCAGAACTTGATGCGCACAAGGCGTAAAACTTCGTAGCCGAGCTTCGCGAGCATACGACGGATTTCTCGATTCTTGCCTTCGTCCAAGGTGATTTCTAACCAACAGTTCTTTTCGCCTGCGCTGTAAAGTTTGGCGCTGACGGCGTGCATGAATTCTTCGGGTTCGCCAAAAACGCGGGGTGGGACGTTGAAGCCTTTTTCCATTTGCGAAAGTTCTTCGGCGGTGGGGTGCCCGTTAACCTGCACCCGGTAGATTTTGGTGTGCGGAATTTGGTCATGTTCAAGCGAGCTTGTCCGCGACGCTCGTTCTATGCATTTGTCGTCTTTCCTCTTTAATAAATCGTCTGCCCATCGCGTATCGTTTGTAAATAACAATAGCCCTTCGCTGGCGGCATCGAGTCTGCCGACGGGCGATATATGCGGCACAGCCTTGCCGGGGAACATCTTGGCGTATTGTTCACGGAAAAGGTCCATGACGGTTGCGCGCCCTTTTTCGTCGCTTGCCGTAGTGACGTAACCACGAGGCTTGTTCATCATAAAGTAAACGAACTCGCTTGCTTTTACATGCTTTCCGTCAACGCAAATCTCGTCATTTTCGCGAGCGGGAGTGTCCGGATCGCGGACGATTTTACCACGCAAAGAAACCCGGCCCTCGCGGACCAGGTTTTCTGCTTGGCTTCTGCTGCAAAAACCGCGCTTAGAAATCACACGGGCAACGCCGTGAGCTTTGGCTTTAGTTGCGCCAGACGCGGGCTTTGCGCAGTTTCGGTTTACTTGCCGAGATATGCCTTGATGTTTTCGAGGCATTTCTTGTTCTGAGCTTCGGTACCGACGGTAATGCGGAGCACGTCACCCATAGCCGGCTGCGGGCGGATGATGGTGCCCTTGGCCTGCAAGAACTTGAAGGCGTCCATCGGATCCTTGAATCCACTGACGGCGATGAAGTTTGCATGGCTGTCGACGTAGGGGAGGCCGAGTTCCTTGAAACCAGCCTTGAGCTGTTCGAGACCCTTCTTGTTGAGTTCGCGAACCTTGTTCACGTAATCCTGGTCGTCGATAGCGCCGATGGCAGCTGCCTGAGCGATGCTGTTCACGTTGAACGGTTCACGCACGCGGTTGATGAGGGCGACGATTTCCGGACGGGTGATGCAGTAGCCCACGCGCAGCCCTGCGAGACCGTAAATCTTGCTGAATGTACGGCAGCAGATGATGTTCTTGCCTGCGGCGATGCGGCTGTTGAAATCCGGAACGAGTTCCGGCGTGTCTTCGATAAATTCGGTGTAGGCTTCGTCCATCACGAGAACGCAAGTTTCCGGGAGGCTGTCGGCGAAGTCCAAAATTTCCTTGGCGGTGAGGTCAGAACCGGTCGGGTTGTTCGGGTTGGCGAGGAACACGATGCGGGTCTTTTCGTTCACGGCATCGCGCATAGCCTTGAGGTTGTAGTTGTATCCCGGAGCCGGCATGTCAACTTCAACAATCTTGGCGTTCATGGCCATCGTGGCGAGCTTGTAAACAGCGAAGCTGTGGTTGCCCATGACGGCTTCCGTGCCGGGGCCGAGGAACACCTGAGCGATCATGTCCAAAAGTTCGTTACTGCCGTTACCCACAGCAATCTGGTCGCGGTTCACGCCGCGGAATTCAGCAATCTTTCCGATGAGGTCGTAAGAACCTCCATCCGGATAGAGGTTCACTTCTTCCAAAGCCTTGCGAGCTTCGGCCATGCCCTTCGGGCTCGGGCCAAACGGGTTTTCGTTGCTGGCGAGCTTGTCAATGTCTTTCGGGTTGAGGCCGAATTCACGAGCGGTGTAGGCGATGGGTTTGCCGGTCACGTAGAGCGGCTGCTTCAAAATGTGCTGCTGTGCGAGCTGATTGATATCCATAGTTGTTATTTGCTAGTTATAGTTATTGATTATTTGTAATCCGTAAGGAATAATAGCAATTTTTTATATTAGGGTTATGACGAAATCTATCGTTTTTAGCATTGTCGCATCGTTAGAAGCTCTTGCCATTGTAATTGGTTTGAGTTTTAAATGTGATGGCTTGTTTTTCCCGCTTTTGGAATTCTCGTTTTTAATTTGGGCTTTCTCTCGAATAATGCTGCTTAATTCGTCTTTAAATGTTTATTTCTTATTTTCCCTATTTGTTCCAATTGCATGGTTGGTTTTCGATGTGCTTCCTCGGATGATTCAGTCTGATGGTGGTGTTTGGGATAATGCTACCTTTTTGTTGTTTTGCCCGTGCATAGGTATAGCCACTTGGATTGAAGTTGTTCTAAATAGATTTATTCATAAAACGCCGTTAATCATTCAGTGGCCATCAATGAGCGAAAAAGAATAGCCCCGTGCTAATGGCTGAAAAAAAGAGCGATTTAGCGTTTCTTGACAAAATGTCTAGAAATTAAATGCGAAATTGCGCCCTATATCGGCTTTTGAAATGTAGATTATATATTGGTAAAATATTAAGGAAGTTGGTGATGTCTGGAATTTCTAATCGAATTTTAGCGGTGCTGTGCGGACTTGCTCTGAGTGCGTCTGCTGCGGTGGATCAGTGCAAGCCGATTGGCTGGGCGACTCGTTCGGGCCGTACGTCGACCGAATTTAATGTGACTGGTGGCGGAAACTCGACTCCCATTACCGTAAAAACATTTGCTGATTTGCAAAAGTACGCGAAGGATTCTTCTCCGCGTGTGATTTACATAGACGGTACGCTTGGCGATGGCTGGAGCGGAACGACGGGAAGCCGTTTGAATATTACCGCATCGAACAAGACGATTATCGGACTCAAGCCGGGAACGCTTTTGAAAGCTCCTATTCACATCACGAGCAAGGCGTCGAACATCATCATCCGCAATATCGTGATTCAGGGTCCGGGAAGCAATGCCGACCAAGCGTGGGACAATCTCACGATTGAAGGTGAATCAAAGAACATCTGGATTGACCACTGCGAATTTTGGGACGGTCAAGATGGTAACGCTGACGTGGTGAAAGGTTCTGATAACGTAACATTCACATGGTGCATTTTTGGCTACAAGAAAAAGAGTACGCACAACTTGTCAAACCTCATTGGAAGTTCCGATAACGAGCCCGTGAGCGAAGGCAAGTTGAATGTGACTTACATGTTCAACTGGTGGAAGGCTGCAAACCAGCGCAAGCCCCGTTGCCGCTACGGCAATGTGCATGTCGTGAACAACCTTTTGACGGGCGATGCTAGCATCACGAACGGTACGGATGTGCTCGGAGTTGCTGCAGGGCATATGTGCAGAGTGCGCACCGAACGCAATGTGTTCATCAACGAAAATAATCCGATTTATACAGGTGTTGCAAATGGCACAGGCGTGAACGAAGTCATCGACAATATTTTCACGAACTGCTCGGGCAATACAAAGGGAACAGGGACTTCTTTTACACCGCCTTATGAATACACGAGCTTTATGCTCAAGGCGAGCGAAGTTGAAGCTGCCGTGAAGGCAAATGCGGGCGCTACGCTCAAGAGTCCGACGGAATGTGATGCCAATTATGTGGAGCCGGAACCGCCGACACCTGATAAACAGTATCAGGCCGAAAAGGGGACGATTACAGGTGGCGTTTCTGAAAGTAGTAATGGCGGGTACCACGGTGATGGCTATGTGAATTTCGATAAGGGCGGCGATGTCGTCGTGAAAGTAAAAGTCGATACAGCCGGTCAATACAAGTTAATTATTGATTTTGCAAACGGCTCCAATGAAGCGCGTTCTCTTGCGATTTCTGCAGGTTTAGATACAGCAACGACATCTTTCAAGACAACTGGTGGCTGGACCGTCTGGGAAACGGCTGAAGTCTTGGTGAATCTTGCTGCAGGCGAAAATGCAGTGAAGTTTGCAACCGTTGGCGGTAATGATGGTCCGAACATCGACCAGTTCAATGTAACGCTTGTGAAGGCCGTTGAAAAAGATTCATCGGAAGAAAAGACTACATCAATTCGCTCGAAATTGGTTGCTATGGTTGAGCCGAGCGTTTATCGCGTTAGCATTTTCGATACGAAGGGCTCGCTGGTTCGCCGCATGAATGTTGAATCTGCAAAAGTTGGCGATGTCGCAAGGATGACCCGCGGACTACCTGCTGGCTTGTATGTGATGCAGCTGAAGAGCGCAAATACGGAACGCCGCAAGTTTATTACTGTGAAGTAATACTTTTAAAGATTATTTAAAAACTCGACAAATTCGCGATTCAGCTCGCTGTTGAGCGAATCAGCCTCTTGAACGGTGTGGTGCTCGTCGCCTTCGAAATCGTGGGCGCGTTCGCCGCAGATGTCGATGCCAAGAATTTTGCGACCTGTGGTAAGTGCGGTGATGCTATCTTTGAGGGCGTCAAGCGTAAGTGTGCCTTGATCCCAATTGGTGGCAGCATAGACTGGTGATAGGGCGTCCTTGTCGATGGAAATGTAAAGAGAATGTTGAGACGAAAGACGAGAGACGAAAGACGAGAGAGAGCTTTGAAACGAGAGTGTGTTTAGTTCGCTTTCGCGGATGAATGTCACTTTATCTAAAATGCTCGATTCCCCGGATTGCGAAAGCTCTTCGCGGACGGTTTCGACGAGTTCGTCCTTGACTCCGATAATGATGACGCTTTGAATAAACTTGTTGTTATCGAGGACTTCTTTGACCCAACCGCCACAGCTTAAAATTCCGCCAAAGCGGGGCGGTTGCATGTCGGGATGATGGTCGAATACGATGAGCGTGAATGGTTCCTGGACTCTATCGGTCCAGAGCTTGCTCATGTAATGATAATTGCCGTTGTCAAAGAAATGGATGTTCGGGGCATTTGTGGAATTGTCGCGATTCTCGATAATGCGGTTGCATTCACTTTTGCTGCTGCTTTCTGCGTTATCAATCAATTCATTGATTTCCTTGATGGCTTCATCGTCGCAGTAGCAGTCGGTTCCTACGATTTTCGTGCAGTCGAGCCAGCGAACGTCCTTGCTTGTTTCTGCGGTGGTGCGCAGTTCTTGCATAAAGGGTTGCTCAGCATAAACGCCCGTGAAATCTTGAACCGTAATCATCATGGTTCAAAAATAGCTAAGATGGGGGTAGGACGAGCGCTTTTTATTGTTTTTCCCAATGTTTTTGATTATTTTAGTGAGGTCAAGGAGTTTTTATGCAAGAAGAATTGAAGAATATTACGGATGAAGACAAGCGTTTTATGCAGATGGCGATTCAGTTGTCCGTCGACAATGTCGATAATGGCGGCGGTCCGTTTGGTGCTGTGATTGTCAAGGATGGCGAAGTCGTGGCGACGGGTGCAAATCGCGTTGTGCCGAATAACGACCCGACGGCTCATGCTGAGGTAACTGCAATTCGCAATGCTTGTGCAAAACTCGGAACTTTCATGCTGGACGGCTGTACTGTTTACACGAGTTGCGAACCTTGTCCGATGTGCCTGAGCGCTTTGTATTGGGCTCGAGTCAAACGCATCTGCTACGCCAATACAAAAGCCGATGCCGCGGCCATCGAATTCGACGATTCTTTTATCTATGACCAACTCGATTTGCCGTACGAAAAACGTGCTATCAAGTGCGATCATTTTATGCGAAACGAAGCGCTCGTCGCGTTCAAAAAGTGGGCGACAAAGACGGACAAAACCCGTTATTAATTTGAATTCGTTTATTTAAATCGTTTGCAAAAATTGCAAGTTTGACAAAAAGGGTGGCGTAGTTCATGCTGCGCGAACCCTTCTTTTATATTTAGCGCGAGCGGGCTTTCTAAAATTTCAGCAAGGCTTTGTTCACCGATGTGGCCGAGCGTAATTTGTCCGCTGTGGTCAAGGCAACAGGCGACAACGCGGCCGTCGTGTAGGATCGCTACGTGTGTGTCTAGTGCGCGGCATGTGCCCGCGATTCTTTCGTCTCTCGTCTGTAGGGCTTTGCCCGTTCTCTCGTCTATACTAGGCCATTCAAATCTTGTGTCTTCGTGCAGATAAAGTCGCCCTGTGATGTTGAAACTCTTGTGGCGGCTGCAAAAATGTCCGGGTGTAACCTCAACGCCGAATGTTTCGTGGATGCGCTTAAGCATGTAGCTGTTCCACGAGGAGGCTTCTTTGGCGCCGACGTTCCATAAACGCAAATTGATGTAGAGGTCGGGGCGTTCGGCGTTCGCGATTTGGCAAAAGTCGAGGACATTTTGCAAATAACGTTCTGCGATTTCGCGAGAGAGTTCGGCGTAGGCGTGTGTCGAAAAGTTGACTTGACGGACGGCGGGCGAGGCGAGAATCTGGCGACTAAAGCGCTCGATTGTTGTTCCGTTTGTCGTGAGTGTAAGCTTTAATGGTGTTTGTTCTAATTTTTTAACGTAATGGGCGAAGCCGGGGTGGAGCGTGGGTTCGCCGAGAACGTGAAAGTAAACATTGGTGGCTCCGATTTCTTGAGCGCCTGCGATGCATGTTTCGAACAGCTTGGATTCCATGAACGTGCGGCTTGCGAAAGTCGAAGACTTGCTTGCTGCAAATTCGTTGTCTGCGACATTCGCGTTGCCAGCAGCAGTTCCGCATGGGCAAAAGCTGCAATGCAGATTGCAGACATTTGTGATTTCGATGTAGACGCTGTTAATCATTGGAAAAATTATGGATCCTATCGCTACGCTCCAGGATGACGGTTTTCAAGGAAGACTGCGATGTTATCTCGATGATAGTAGCTTGGTATTCGCTGAGCTTGCCGGCTTTCTTGATTTTCTTGAAAATCTTTTTGGGAATGCTTGGTTCGAGATATTCCCAAAAGCTTTGTACGTGCGAGAGAATCTGGCTGTCGCCTTGATACGTTTTGCAAGCGTAGTCGAATATGATCTGGTGCATCTGGAAAAGCTTGCCGAGAAAATCTTGCGGGGTGGCGCAGTTTATATCGCGGTTGCTCGATTGCACGGATCCTGTTTCGTCCTTGCTGCTCAACGCCTTGTATTCCGCGGCGAGGCTTGGGCGTGCGAGCAGTCCGCGTCCAATCATCACGCCGGCAAGATTCGGGTAGCGTCGTTCCATTTCACAGATTTGCGAAACGCTTGTGATGTCGCCGTTATAAACGAGCGGATGGCGACATTCCTCATAAAACTTTTCAAATGACTTGAAATCAATTGCGCCTTTGTACTGTTGCTTGCCGAGTCTGGGGTGGAGTGTGATTTGCAAGAGCGGCGCTTCGTTTAAAATTGGGAGGAGTGCGAAGGCCTCATCGGGGGAGTCTTGCCCAAGGCGCATCTTGACGGAAAATTTTACCGGTGTGGCTTTGATTTCGTCCATGATTTCTTGGACGGCTTGAATGTCGCTTAAAAGCCCGGCGCCGCGATGACGGTTGACTTGCATTGGGAAAGGGCATCCCATGTTGAAGTCGATTTCCGTGTAGCCTTTGGCGATTAGCGCGTTTGCTAGGATTTTAAATTCTTCGACGCTGTTCGCGATAATCTGCGGAATCTCGCGCGCATTCCCCTCGCGTGCATTCCCATCAAACGAATTTAAATCTCGCAAATCTTTTTCGCGCGGTTTCCCATCAAACGAATTTAAATCCCGCAAATCCTTTTCGCGCGGTTTTCCGTTCTCAATTCGCAAGAAGGGGGCATAATAGGCATCAACACCGCCAAAAATTTCGGCATGGGCTCTGCGGTAGATCCCCGTCGTATAACCTTGTAGCGGCGCAAATAAAATTTTTAGCATGGCGCGATTCTTGCGGACCTTTTTTACAAATGTAATAGTAAATGTATTAATCTTTTTTAACTAGGAATGTCGATGCCGGAACGGAGTCCGGCATGACAATTGAAAAAATGTGGATTATGCTTTTTGCTTTCCGAGCGCTTTCTTCAAAGCTCTGATGGCGTTTCCGCGATGGCTGATAACCTTTTTCTCTTCAAGTTCCATCTGCGCAAACGTTCTCGTTTCGCCATCTGGGACAAAAAGCGGATCGTAGCCAAAGCCCATGTCGCCGACAGGTGCGTGATTGATTTCACCGCGACATTCGCCTTCGAAAATAATCGGCTTGCTGATGACAAATTTACCTTGTTCGTTCTTGGTGACCGTCTGGTACGAGAGTGCGCAGAAGTAACGGGCCTTGCGGTCTTCGATGCCTTTGAGCTTTTGCATCAACTTGACGTTGTTCGCCTCATCATCGCCGTGCTTGCCACAATAGCGGGCGCTGTAAATGCCCGGTTCGCCGTTCAACGCGAAAACTTCAAGGCCGGAATCGTCGGCGAGAACGGTCGCTTCGATGTTGCGCTTGGCGAGCCATTGAGCGGTCGTATTTGACTTGATGATGGCGTTTTCGGCAAAGGAGTTTCCGTCTTCAACGATGTCTTCGTCAAAACCGATGTCTTTCAAAGTCTTGAATTCGTAATGGTCTGTGCCCAAAATATGGGCGAAGTCTCTAATTTTTCCGGCACTACCGGTCGCGATAACAAATAAACGTTTCATATTAATCTAATAACTACTGACTATTGACTAATAACTAATTAGTAATGTTCCGGTTTCATGACGATCAAGATGGCGTCAACGATAATGCCGACTCCGCAGAGACCGCCGGTGCAAAGCCACAAAATTCCGGTCCATATTTTTCCTTCGTAAAAACGGTGCATTCCCAGGTATCCGAGTAAAATGCAGAGGGCGAGTGCAATCCATTTGTTGTGTTCACCAGTAGCGGGCATAAAGACTCCTTTTTTAACGATATGCAATTTAGAAAATATGGAGATTACAAGACCGCAAATTTTTTTCGAAGTCAATCCAATTGCGTTGCAAAATGATCTGTTAGTCAATAGTCGAAAATCAACAAATAACTATTGACCAATAACTAGTAACTAATGACTAATAACCAACAACCAATAACTCAACATTTATTATAATTCTTACGTGAAAATGAAAAAATTATCTCTTTCCTTATTGAGTCTCGCAGGGCTTTCTGCGGGTATGTTCCTTGCAGCATCCTGTGCTGCTCCCTCGGCAAATTCCAAAGCGGAGCCTGTGGCCGAATCCGTTGCTCCGGTGATTCACGTCCCGGTTTATGTCGCTCCTGTGACAGTCTTTGAAATGCGCGTGCTCGACAAGGACAAGCAAGTCCGTGTCGTCGAAAAGCCAACTCTTGCGGCGCTTGATTTTGCGGCGTACTTTGCAAACCCGATCCGCATGGCGGGCATGGATGAAAAGCCTGAAAATTACACGGGCAAGATGGCTAATGCAAAGCTTGAGGAATTCCCGTTCCCGATGCTCGACTCGATTTCGGATTACGAGCCTGCCGCGGTTGCTGGTGTAGCTCCGATTGCGTGGGAACCGTTTGCAAAGATTCTCTATGCGCAGACTGGCGATGATGCGCTTGCGAAAGCTTTGAACGAAATTGAAGCGGTCAAGTGGGATGAACCCGAAGTGTTCCGCGCTTTCCAGACGGTAAGCCGTTTGTGGGGCGTGCCTGGAACGGGCGAAAATCAGGGAAAGATTGAATGGTGGGCCGAAGTGATGCCTGCTATTT
The DNA here is from genome assembly GCF_002394865.1 of Fibrobacter sp. UBA4297. NCBI lineage: Bacteria > Pseudomonadati > Fibrobacterota > Fibrobacteria > Fibrobacterales > Fibrobacteraceae > Fibrobacter > Fibrobacter sp. UBA4297. Next base: position 15,720 of record NZ_DGUZ01000004.1, read on the forward strand.
GGACCGGTCGTACTCCGTTCTACGGTAAGCTTAAGGTTGTTTCGGGTGGTGAATCTCTCGAAGTCTTGAACTACTACATGACGGCCGAGATGAACAGTGAAGAGGCGATGAACTGGGCTCGTACGCTTTCGTCTTACTGGTACCCGACTTTGAATACGGATTTGGAACAACATACACCAGGTGCCATTTGGGAAAACTCAAGTGCTAATCGCCCGTTTGCGGTGATGCGTGGAAACCCGATGGGGAGTCCCATGTGGGTTGCCTTTGAAGTGCCTGCGTTCCGTTTGACGGATGAACAGTTGCGTGCCGCAGCTGTGGCTGATTCTTTGGCTGCTGCAGGCGAAGTTGTGCCGGTGAACCGCACGCTCGATACGAGTTCTTATGCCCGCTTGGAAACTCTTGTCGCTATGGAAAATAGCTGCCCTGCAACGCCTGCGACAAAGAAGTTCCGCGAAGCTTTGAAGAAGAAACTGGCGAAGCTCCCGAAGGAACAGAATGCTTGGGCGGATAACGGAATGCTTTGGTTCCGCCGCAATGCAAACTACCTCGTTGCAGATAAAATTAGCGGTCAGGATAGCCTCCACAATCCGCTCCCGAGAATGATTGAACTCAAGCAGTACCTGGATTCCATGAATATACAGCTTCTCGTGGTCCCGGTGCCTGTGAAAGAAGAAATCTATGCAGACAAGCTTGTAAAGGGTACACCTGCGGACTTGTGCGTGAATGTCAACGGCCGTGAATTTATCCGTGAAATGCTCGCTGCCGGGATTGACGTGCTAGACCTTTACCCGTCTTTGATGGCGGCCCGCAGTGGCGATGACGCTCCGCATTACAGCTACCAGCGCTACGATACGCACTGGGCATTACCGGGCATGCTTGCCGCAATGGAACAGCTTGCTTCTCGCGTGACGCAGTACAGCTGGTATGCCGATGCAAACCCGCAACCGGGTAGCCTTGTGATGAAGGATACGGTTGTACTCCGCGAAGGGGACTTGGTCGCTCATTTACCGGATAAGGAAAAGTCCAAGTATGCCGCCGATACTCTTGCAGGCATGAAAATCTACAAGGGCGACAAGGCTTACAAGGGTGGCAAAAATGCTCCAATCCTCTTGATGGGCGACTCGTTCACGGGGGTGTTCGAATCCGTGGACCAAAAGAGCGGTGGCCCGGGTTCCTTGCTTGCTTATGCGACGGGGCTCGACGTTCAGGTGCTTACGAGCTGGGGCGGAGGCCCTGGCGTTCGCGCTCGCCTCAAGAAGATGAAAAAGGACATGCTGAGCAAGCGTCTCGTGATTTACATGATGACGGCTCGCGACTACTGGCAAAGTCCGATGGAATGGGACGGTTTATAAGAACTTAGAACTTGGAACTTAGAACTTAGTGGAGTATCTAAGATCTAAGAGCGAAGCGGTCTAAGTTCTGCCTACTAAGATTTATGCAGTCTCGTTTTGCGTCTAGAATTTTTTGGCCAATATTCCTCGCGACTCTTTTGATAGCACTCCCGTTTCTGCTTTGGAACGGAAAAAATGAGAATATGAGCTATCGCGAAATGGCGTGCGTATTTGAAGAACGTGCGCCGGGCTGCCTTGATTCTGTTAGCGATTGGCATGCAGGACTTGCTTATTTCGATAGTAGTGTCGCTGCGACTCACGATACTTTGCAATCCCTAAAAAAACTGCTTTGGCAATTTTGGAATATTGAATTTGCCGGGGCGGGCGAGGCGGCGGTAGCAAAAGAATCGGTACTCCCGCTTCGCGTTCTTGCAAACAAGAAATCTGGTTGCATGGGTCTTTCGTGGCTTGCGCTCATGGTGGCGGAATCGCGTGGATTGCCTCTCGACGCCATACTCCTCCCGGGGCATGTCTTTTTGCGCTATGGGGGCGACGAAAATGCTGTGAACTTGGAACCGAACCGTCACGGCTTTTCCTATACCGATGAAGAATATCTCGATAAATACAGGAACGGCAATTGGACTGGCCTTGAATTTAAGCCTTTAGAAATGCGGCAGTTTATTGGCCTTGCTGCTTTTGATATCGGTAACTTGTACCTTGAAAACGACATTCCGCATGCGCTCACGTGGTACCGTATGGCCGAAGAATTTTTCCCAGAATATCCGGGAATTGATGTTAATCAAACCATTGCCAAAAATAGATTGCCAAATTCTATATGATTTCTTATTTTAACAGAAGATAAAAGCTTGTTTATCGGGAAAATATGCTCCCAAGACGTAGTTCTTTGTATGTGTAAAAATCTATTTTTGAGGGGAAATGCTAAAACATAATACACATACTTTTTTTGTTGAAAAGGTACTTTTTTTAGTGCCGTTTTTGCTTGTACTTTCTGGTTGTGATACTTTTTTCGGAGAGCACGTTTGGCTCAATGCGCCGGTAGAAGCCGATAATTCCCATGATGGCTTAATTGTCATCAAGGCGTCGAAGGTGAAAAATTCAAGTGGCGGAACGCTTTCTTATTTAGGGACATATGCAACTACGGCGAAGGCGAGTGAATTTCCGCAATTGCGCGCTGCCTTGAATTACGATTTTTCGATGGGCATGCATGAGGTCACCTGTGCTGAATTCAAGGACATCATGGGGACCGCTTTTGATGAACGGTGCAATGACGATGGCTCGGACTTGTTGCCTGTCACAAAAGTAACTTATTACGATGCCGTGCTCTACGCCAATGAACGCAGCAAGCGCGAAGGCTATGATACGGCCTACTCGTACACGTCAACGACTTTCGATGCCAGCGGAAATTGTATTTCGATGGAAGGCCTTGTATTTCAGCCGGAAGCTGAAGCTTATCGATTGCCAACGGAGGCAGAATGGCTCATGGCGGCTGATCGTGACTGGAATCCCTCTTATGAATGGAACGCTTTGAATTCAGGATTTGAACCGAAAAACGTTTGCTCGTATCCGCGCATGCACGGCGATTTTTGCGATATGGCTGGAAACGTCAAGGAATGGGTTTCTGACTGGTTTGGCTACTTTAAGGATACAACGGTCACGAATTTCGTCGGTGCTCCGGATGGTGGGGTTCTGGGGGAGCGCATCATTAAAGGCGGCAGTTACCGTAATGACCCGAGTTCCATCAAGCTTTATAACCGTGGCGATGTTTATATTGTGACCTCGGCTTCGAAGTCGGAATATTTGGGTTTCCGCATTGCGTTTGGCAAAATACCAGATGCAATCTGGATGGGACATGATGGAAAAGCGCGCGGCAGCCGAATCATCCCGATGGCAAGCGCTACCGCCGTCAAGAATAACCTCGAGACTTATCGCACAAAGCTAGTCTTTAGAAACGATGTCTCGGGCAACCTCGCGTATGTCGATTACGTGAACGGAACGCTTACAGTCACTGAAATTGTGGATTCTCTGGATTCCTATCATCCTGATATTTCCCCAGATGGGAGGTTCGTTGCTTTTTGTACGGGCATGGAAGGTGTTTCGGGAAAATCTGAAGCGTACATCCGTCCGCTTTCCATAACAAAGTCAAAGCCTTTAAAGATAAAAGCCAAAGGAAATGTTTCGATACCGCGCTGGCATGTGCTTGAAAATGGCGATACTGTAATTGTCTATGTGTCCGATGCCGGGAACAACAAGGATGAAGCCGTTTTCAAGTCTAAGAGCACGTGGCAAGTGAAGTATGCGAATGGCCGTTTTGGAACTCCGCAGAAACTTTTTGATGGCGCATACCATGGCGGTATTTCAAGCGACAATAAACTTGCAGTGACTGGAGCTAGGCTATTGCGAGCTCGAATCGCCACTTCTGGTGGAACACTTGCAAATGGACGAGATACTGTATGGTACAATGGAGAACAGGCATGTAATGTTTCTCTTGCAAATGACGGCTCTAAGCGTGTTGCTTTCCTCGATTTTGGCGGAAAGACGGGTATAGAGTTTGTGGGTGAAAGCTATGGGACGCACGAACGCCTGTTGATTGCCGATAGCATGGGCCGTTTGGTGAAAGCCATTGCGTCTCCTGAAGGCTATAGTTTTGACCATGCGGAGTGGGCGCTGAATTATGCAAGCGCAGATTCCGATGGCGGTTTTATTGTCGCAACGCTTACGAATGCCAATGGCGCACATGCCAAAATTGTCCTTGTGAACGTGAAGGATGGTTCCATCTTGGATTTGGTCGAAGGCGATGAACTATGGCATCCGAGTATTTGGCGTAAAAAGATTGACATTCCTGAGAAAAATAAGCTGGATATTGACAGTGCCGGCGTTTACTTGCGCCCGTATGACAAGTGGGAAAGCGTTATTATGCGCTACAAGATGGAACTCCTTTGGAAGTACCGCGATTCAGCAAATGTGGCAATATTAGGGTCTTCTCGCCCGATGTTTGGCGTGTCGCCATCTCAGTTCGACAAAAAGTTCTTTGCCGTGAATTTTGGACAAACTCCAAATTCCATTTATATGTCCAGGGATTTTTTGAACTACTACATCTTTAAGCACATGAAAAAGCTTAAATACATTGTGGTGTCACTGGATATTGATTTTTGGAATAAAGTAGATGGCCCTGATGGGGATAACTTCTTTTTGACGGATGCTGAAAATTATCCGGGATATATTTATGACCGTAACCATGACTATTGGGAAAAGGGGTACCCGGAGGGGTTGCTCGAATTGACAGAAAACGCTGTTGGCTCGTCAGAAGAAAACCACTACATGAAGGATAAAGGCCGTTACTTGAATGCCGTGTGCCATTCGTGGCGTGACGAACCTCAAATTGAACAAGACAGTACATGTTTTGATGAACATCGCGACTTGATTGACGATAGCAAGAATGCACTTCTCACTATTGTCAAGGAGGCGGCGAAACGCGATATTCGCGTAGTGGGACTCATATTCCCGCAGAGCCCTGCGTATGCAAAGACTGGGGCGTTTGGACGTTATGGCATGCGTCGTAGCACGGCGCAAAAATTGATTCGTGAACTAGAAGCCCTGAACAAGGAATATCCGAATTTTGTTGTTATGGACGAAAATAAAATGGGGGATCATGATTACACCGACTTGATGGCTGTTGACGAAGACCATCTGTGTAACGGGGGAAGCATGATTTTAACTTCTAGACTGAATGACTTTTTATTATCATGGGAGGCAAAAAAATGAAAGACAAAGTACTGATAAATTTAGGGAGCTTTGCTTTTTTGGCCTTGGCCCTAATCCTGCTAAACTCCTGTAGTGAAGACGATGATTCACCTTCCTCAGGAGAAATACGCAACTATGTCACAAGCGTTGATGGGTTTGTACATGTCGCAGCTAAAGGAAAGTCAACATATTTAGGTTCTAATTTGGGAGGGGTTCGCCAAAGTGAAACGCCTCAGATGGAGGCGTTTTTCACGTATGACTTCTATATTGGCGAAACCGAGGTGACCTGCGGTGAATTCAACGCCTTGCTTAGATCTGCTGATGTTAAGTGCAATGGCAAGTACAACGATGAAAGCCCTATAACGAACGTTACGTTTTACGATGCGGTTTTGTTTGCAAATGCCAAAAGCAAAAAGGAAAATCTCGATACCGTTTATTCTTACACGAGTGCATCCTTTGACGCCTCTGGCAGTTGCGAAAACTTGACGGGACTTGCTTTTCATGAAAAAGTCAAGGGCTACCGCTTGCCAACCGAAGCAGAATGGATTTATGTGGCAAGCCAGGGATGGAATCCGGAAAAAGGCTGGAATAGTGTCAATTCCGATTTTAAGTTTCACGATGTGGCGACTTCGCCTGCAAATAATCTTGGCGTGTATGACATGGCTGGGAATGTCCTTGAATGGGTGAACGATTGGCTAACGTATTTTAAAAACGCACCAGTGACCAACTTTGTCGGGGGTGCCGATGAAGGAAGTCTTGGGGAACGCGTTGTCAAGGGTGGCAGTTACAGGGATTTGCCTTCGGCAACGACTTTGCATAGCCGAAGTGATGTGTACACGGTGACTAGTTCGGCAAAAGGCGACTATCTTGGTTTTCGCTTGGCGCTAGGAGAAATTCCAAATGCGATATGGCTTGACGAAAGCGGAACGGAAAAGGAATCCATTGTCAATTCGCAAGTTGATTTTCTAGAAATGAAACACTTGACGGGAACGTTTGAAACAAAGCTCGTGTTCCGCAATGATGTGACAAATAAATTGTCCTTTATTGACTTTGGAAGTGGAGTCACCTCCGTTATTGAAATTGAAGGAACGCAAAAGGCATATCATCCGGATGTCTCTCCAGATGGAAAGCGCGTGGCGTATTGCACGGGGGTTGAGGGTGTTAATGTGTCGTCCAGTGTTTATGTGCGCAACTTGGATGCGAGCGGCTCTGGTCTTGTCAAGCTTGATGTTGAAAATGCCGCCATCCCTCGCTGGCACGTACTTGATAATGGCGATACGGCGATAGTTTATGTGTCCAGTGCCGCGAACAATAAGGAAAGTTCAGCATTTGCATCGACAAGCACGTGGCAGGTGCCTTTTAAAAATGGCAAGTTTGGCAAGCCCAAAAAGCTTTTTGACGGTGCTTATCATGGCGGTGTGAGCCCTTCAAAAAAACTTGCGGTTACAGGGGCTAGGCTCTTGCGTGCTCGTGTTGCTCCAAGCGGGAAAACGGTTGCCAACGGGACGGACACGGTGTGGTATGGTGGGGAACAGGCTTGTAATGCCTCTTTGGCAAATGATGGAAGCGATAGGACTTTGTTTCTTGATTTTGGCGGAAAGACCGGTGCCAAATTTGTAGGCGAGACTTACCGTACGCACGAAAGGCTCCTTGTTGCCGATGACAAAGGACGACTTGTACAAAGCATTGCCTCGCCGAAGGGGTATACGTTTGACCATTCGGAATGGGTTTTAGGCGGCTCGAATTACGCTGTTGCAACGCTTGCAAACGCAAGTGGTGCTCATGAAAAAATTGTATTGATTAACTTGTCTGATAGTACGGTGAAAACGCTTGTTGAAGGGGAAGAACTTTGGCACCCTTGTCTCTGGCATTCTAGGAGCAATTACAATAGCAAGGACCTGGACACGGATAGTGCGGGTGTATATTACCTGCCCAGTGCTTATTACAGTGCCTTGGAACTTCGCGTAAAAATGCAGCGTTTCTGGGAAAATCGTGACGAAATTACGGCTGTTGCGCTTGGCTCGTCTCGAACAATGTTTGCGCTTCATGATAAAAGCATCAAGTCGTACAATATGCTGAATATGGCGTTTTCTGCAGGGCAGATGACCGGAATCTCTTATCTGTTTGTCAATTACGTGATGAACCACTTGAAAAACTTAAAAGTTCTTGTCCTTGAAATGTCGCCAGACTTTTTGTGGTATCACGGGTATGGAACTTGGACGGGTGTTATTTACGAAAGAGTGCCTGGCTTTAAGTACGATGAAAATCACAATTTCTGGGTCGATGGTTTGCCGGAACACTTTATCGATGCCGCAAAGGTGACTCCGCGTCCTGAAACGGCGCTACAGCATCCTTATACGCTAGAAGATTTCTTGCTGCCGGATATTTTTTGGGGAACGCCCCTGATTACAAGGGATACTATGGAAGCGGAAATGGATTCCCCAATCTATGAGGAAAACTTTAAGTGTTTCAAGGCCATTGTCGATATTGCTCGCCAAAACGGAATCAAGGTAGTCGTGGCCGTTTATCCGCAACATCCAGGCTATGCCTTTACAGGCTCGTTTGGCGTGTATGGCCCAAGACGTAGCTATGCCTATGCCATTATTGATTCTGTAAAGAAGATGGATGTGGTCCTCTTCGATGAAAATAAGTTTGGTGCCCATGATTACACGGATAATATGGCGTACAACGTAGATCATTTGAGTACTTCTGGAGCAATGCAATTTACGCAAAGGTTAGACTTGCTGTTGTCAAAACTAGGTGAAAACTAGGAGATGCATTAGGGGAGCGCAATATGAAATGGATGCTTGTTCTTGTAATCGCTTTATTATACGCTTGTACCGAATCCAACAGTTCAGCGGTCCTGAATGAAGAATTTGTAAATACAGTAGAGGATTCACTTTCGGGAATGCTGCGTGTTTCGCACAATTTTAATTCTATAGTGCGTTTGGGAACAAACGATGCTAGGGCGAAATCTAACGAAAAACCTGAACTGAGGGTCAAGCTGGACTATGATTTTTCCATCGGAAAAACAGAGGTGACGTGTCGCGAGTTCAATAAACTCATGAAACATGCCAGTGGGCTTGAAGTTGATTGCGATGATGATTTGTATCCAGCGACAGATTTGACTTATTACGATGCTGTACTTTTTGCAAATGAACGGAGCAAGGCGGAGGGGCTAGATACGGTCTATACCTATGTCAATGCCCAGTTCGACGCAGAAAAGCATTGTACGAATCTCGTCGGATTTGTTTTTCATCCTGAATTAAAAGGCTATCGCCTCCCGACTGAAACCGAGTGGGTGTTGGTTGCGCGTTCTTCATGGAAGTCTGCTAGTGGCTGGGTCTCCGAAAATTCAGATTACAAGCTCCATAAAGTGTGCAGCAAGACTGACAAAGAGTCCGCAATATGCGATATGTATGGAAACGCTTTGGAATGGGTGAATGACTGGAATGGAAATTTTCAAGATACACTTTTAACAAACTATGTTGGAGCTCCTGATGGTGGCGCTTTGGGAATGCGTGTTGTAAAAGGCGGTTGCTACCGTAATTCCGCAAGTACAATTAATTTGTATAATCGCGGGGATGTCTATACGGTAACGTCTTCGACTCGTGCCGATTACGTCGGCTTTAGGCTTGCTTTTGGCGTGATTCCCAATGCCGTGTGGATGAATGCAAATGGAAGTGTTGCTACAAGTCGTATTCTACCCCTTGCCAATTCGACGATTATCCGTTCGCAGGCCGGGACTTTTAAGGTGAAAGTCGCATTCCGCAATGACCTTACTGGCAATTTGGCGTATGTAGATTTTTCGAGCGGCTCGCCATCGGTTGTCGAAATCGAGGATTCCATTGATGTGTATCATCCTGAAATTTCGCCTAACGGAAAGAAGGTGGCGTTCTGTACAAATATTGAAGGAATACCTGGAAATTCAGCTCTTTATGTGCGCGATTTGAACGCAGAGGGCTCCAATCTTGTAAAGCTTGATGTCGAAAGTGCCGCAATTCCGCGTTGGCGCGTCATTGGCGACGATACGGTTATCGTATATGTGACAGATGCCGGCAACAACAAAGATGAATCGTCGTTCAAGAAAGCTTCGACATGGCAAGTGAAATTTGCAAATGGAAAATTCGGTACTCCCCAAAAACTGTTTGACGGGGCGTATCATGGCGGAATCAGCTACGATGACAAGCTTGCTGTTTCTGGTGCAAGGCTTTTGCGTGCTCGTATTGCAAAGACTGGCTCAACCGTTATGGATAAAGCCGTTGATACGGTGTGGTACCAGTACAATGGCGAGGCAGAGCAGGCCTGTAATGCATCGCTTGCTAGGGATAGTAGCAAACGAACGCTGTTCCTTGATTTTGGCGGTAAGACTGGACGTGAATTTGTAAAAAATACCTACGCTGTGCACGAACTGTTGCTTGTCGTGGATTCAACAGGCCGGTTGATCCATTCGGTTGCTGCACCGGAAGGCTTTGCATTTGATCATAGTGAATGGGCGTCAGGAACAAGCCATATAGCCGTGGCGACGCTTACAAATGTGAGTGGTGCGCATTCAAAGATTGTCCTTGTGAATTTATTTGATGGAAGTATTGTTGATCTTGTCGAAGGCGATGAATTGTGGCATCCGTCCATGTGGATCAAAAGTGATTTTTATATGAACGATGATATGCTACTTGATCTCGACAGCGCTGGCGTCTATTTTTACGAAGGACAGGACTGGACTTACGTGACGCTAGGCTACAAGATGTCGCTTTTGTGGAAGTATCGCAATGATGTCGAAATTTTGTGCGTTGGAAGTTCTAGAATGGAAAATGGCGTTATGGCAGCGGCGCTATCATCGGGTTATGGCCTGAATATGGGGTATTCGGGGAACGATATGAACGCCTCCCTGTTTATTGCACAGCATTATGGCTTGAATCACTTGAAAAAATTGAAAGTCATCGTAGTCTCTCTTGACCTTGACTTGTGGATAAATTCTACGGAATATACAGTCATGATGATTTCTAAAACACCTGGATTTATGTACGATGTGAACCATGGCTTTTGGACCACTGGCTTGCCTGATGGATTTTTGGAGGCTGTAGAACAGTCCTCTGAACATTCGGAATATGCCAAAAAGTTTTATGAAGACTCCCGAGGATTTTTTAGCGACGAGGGGACCGGCTGGGGAACCGCTACAGTAGATGTGGATTCTAACTGGAACGGCGAAATTGGAGAACAGAAGGTGGCGTGGAATACGCAACGCCTGAAGGATTTTTTGGCATTGACAGAGCCTTTGGGGATAAAAGTTGTCGGTGTGCATTTCCCTTTAAATCCGGGATATCGCGATACTGGGTCTTGGGGACGCTATGGGCCAAAGCGTTCTATCGCCATGCAAATCCTTGATTCGCTGAGCAAGTTCCAGAAGCGATATCCGCATTTCCACATATTCGACGAAAATAAGGGCGGTGCGCATGACTATCCAGATGAGTGTGCGTTAAATACGGACCATTTGAGCATCCAAGGGGCTGCTAAACTCACGAAACGTCTAGATTCGCTGTTAGGCTCATTGAAGTAATTGCTATTTTCTTTGATTATGTTCAAGGCTCTTTTGGCGTTATTTATTTGTGTTTTGGTTTCGTGTTCGGATTCTGGCAGTACTTCGTCTGTGGTGGATTCGAATACGCCTGTTTCAGTGGACTCTTTAGCTGGAATGGTGCTTGTAAACGCGCAAAAGAAAGAGGTTCAGCTGGGTACGGACAATCCTTTTGCGAAGGCGATTGAACGTCCGCAAATGACCGTGACATTTGACTACAGGTATTCTTTGGGTAAACATGAAGTGACCTGTGGTGAGTTTAATTCGCTAATGAAACCTTCATTTGGCCTTTCGCTGAAATGCTCTAGCGACAAAATCCCGGCAACGGATGTGACCTATTATGATGCCGTTCTTTTTGCAAACGAGCGCAGCAAGGACGAAGGTCTAGACACGTCGTACACTTACGTAAAAGCACAATTTGATAATGAAAAGCACTGTATAAATTTGGAGGGCTTTGCTTTCCATCCTGAATCAAAAGCGTTTCGTTTGCCGACAGAAGCGGAATGGGTTTTGGTTGCGAAGAATTATTGGAATGCAGAAAAAAGCTGGACTTCTGAAAATTCGGAGTACAAGCTGCATGAAGTCTGTGCTAAATCGAATTCAGAAACGGATGTTTGCGACATGCTCGGAAATGCCATGGAATGGGTCAATGACTGGCTCGGTAATTTTCGCGATACGACTGTTGCAAACTATGTGGGCGCTCCCGATGCAGGCTCCTTGAGGATGCGTATTGTCAAAGGCGGCTCTTTTAGAAATGCGGTAACGTCTATTGAACTGTATAATCGTGGCGATGTATATACAGTGACGTCGTCAACGCGCAAGGACTACATTGGATTCCGTTTGGCGTTTGGTGCAATTCCCGAGGCCACGTGGATTGACGCCGGTGGCAGAGTCGTGGAATCCCGGATTGTTCCGTTGACATCGACTATGACTATACGCTCGTTGCTTGGTTCTTACGAGGCTAAGCTTGCGTTTCGCAACGATGTTACAGGGAATCTGGCCTATATTGACTATCTGAGCGGTTCTCCGCTGGTTCGTGAAATTGCAGATTCGCTAGATGTTTATCACCCTGATATTTCGCCAGATGGTAAAAAAGTGGCGTTCTGTACAGGGTTGGAAGGCGTTGCTGGAAGTTCGGAACTTTATGTGCGTAACTTGAATGCTGAGGGCTCCAATCTTGTAAAGCTGAACGTCAAAAGCGCTGCAATCCCACGCTGGCGAGTCATTGGCGTAGATACGGTGATTGTGTATGTGAGTGATGCCGGAAACAATAAGGACGAGTCTTCGTTCAAGGCTGCATCGACATGGCAAGTGAAATTTGCAAATGGCAAGTTTGGCGAACCCGTTAAGTTGTTTGATGGCGCATATCATGGTGGCATTAGCGGTGATGATAAACTTGCGGTTTCTGGCTCAACTCGTTTGCGTGCACGAATCGCAAAATCGGGTTCTACCGTTATGGAAAAAGCGAGTGATACTGTATGGTATAAGTACGAAGGCGATTCAGAACAAGCTTGTAACGCCTCGCTCTCGAAAGACAGTAGCAAGCGTACGTTATTCCTTGATTTTGGCGGAAAGACTGGTGCTCGATTTGTCGGTTCGCATTATGGAACGCATGAACGTTTGCTAGTGGTGGATTCGACAGGAACGCTTGTACAGACTGTTGCTTCACCGGAAAATTATGCTTTTGATCATAGCGAGTGGGTTATCGGGAAAAATAATAAAGCTGTTGCGACCCTTACGAATGCGGAAGGCGCGCACCGCAATATTGTGCTTGTTGACTTGTCTGATAGTTCCATTACAAAACTTGCTGAAGGCGATGAACTGTGGCATCCGTGTCTGTGGGTGAAAAACGAAGAGTCTCTTAGCGATATTGACCTCGATCTTGATAGCGCTGGTGTTTATTTTGTTGAAGGTCAAGATGGAACGCACGAATCTATAGGTATTAAGCTCACGATTATGTGGAAACATAAAAATGAGGTGGATATCTTATGTGTTGGCAGCTCTAGAGTCGAAAAGGGGATTGCCGTAACAGAGATGAAGTCTGGATTTGCAACAAACATTGGCCACATGGGCAACGACTTGAATGCTACGCTCTATGTTGCGGAAAATTACGGTGTGAATCATCTAAAAAAACTGAAATACATTGTATTGTCGGTGGATATAGATCTGTGGCTTAGCAAGACGGATTTTTCGGATATGATTTTCACAAATACGCCAGGATATGTATATGATGCAAATCATAATTTTTGGAAAGATAATTTGCCGGAGTATTTTGCAGATGTTGTAGAAAATGCGGCTAACTATTCCGAGTCGGCTAAATCGAATTTTGTAAAAACCCGTGGATTCTATAGCGATGAAGGTGTTGAATGGGGAGCGCCCCTGGTGGAAGTCGATTCCAATTGGTCGAAAAAGCAAGTACAAAATATTGCATGGAATTTGAATTTGCTTGAAAAGTTTATCATCAAAATGGATTCCTTGAATTTGAAAGTTGTTGGTGTTATTTTCCCGCAAAATCCGCGTTACCGCGAAACCGGTTCCTGGGGACGCTATGGTCCTAGACATTCATTAGCGGCTGAAGCGATGGAATCTTTGAAGAATATGGATAGCAAGTATTCAAATTTTGTCTTGATGGATGAAAATAAAGATGGCAATCACGATTATTCAGACGAAGATGCTCTAAATACAGACCATCTTAGCCTTCAGGGGGCGTCCAAATTGACGAAACGCCTTGATTCCTTAATAAAATCACTGAAGTAGACCTCTTTTGTAGTGTATTTGTAAAAATCTAGAATGATGTAACTTTGTAAATTGTAAATGAGACTATGTCTAAGGGAGATTTTTGTATGAAAAAGCTTTTTTTGTTAGCTGCTTTGCCACTGGCTCTTTTGGTATCCTGTTCGGATTCTCCGACTCAGACCGAAATGGGTTCGTCACTTGTTTGCAGTTTACAAGAAAACTGTAAGGGTGTTTCTTTGCAGGATGGCTTTGCTCTAATCAAGTCTTCTGGAAAGTATGCGGAACTAGGGACGAATGTCAAGTCCGCTCCACAAAAAGAACGCCCTCAGATGGATGTCAAGTTTGCATACGATTTCCAACTTGGCAAGCACGAAGTCACTTGTGGTGAATTCAACGATGTGATGGGCGGAAAAGAAGGCCGCCTTACGCTGGACTGCGCGAACAAAAATTTGCCTGCCGTCAACGTGACGTTTTACGATGCGGTTCTCTTTGCCAATGCCAAAAGCAAAAAGGCGGGGCTGGATTCTGCCTATACGTACACATCGGCTGAATTTGACAAGAATGGCCATTGTGTCCTTTTGGAAGGCTTTAAGTTTAATCCTGGCGTTGAATCGTTCCGTTTGCCGACCGAAGCCGAATGGGTTTTTGCAGCTGGGGTTTCTTCGAGTGCCGAAAACAGCTGGAATGCCGGAAATTCCGACTTCAAGGCTCACGAAGTCTGTGGCAAGAAAGATGAAAACGGACTTTGCGATATGTTCGGCAACGTGACGGAATGGGTGAACGATTGGCTAGGAAGTTTCCGTGATACGACGATTACAGATTACGTGGGGGCATCGAATGGCGGAAGCCTTGGCGAACGCGTTATCAAGGGCGGTAGCTTTAGGAGTGAACCCGAAACTATAAACTTGTATGCCCGCGGCGATGTCTATACGGTGACGGGTACGAGTTCTTCGGAATATCTCGGGTTCCGCTTGGCGTATGGTAAAATAAGCAATCCGGTTTGGCTTGATGCTTCGGGCGATGTCGTTGCATCGAATATTTCTGTGGTGACGTCGTCAAAAAAGATTTCCTCGTTTTTTGGAGTGGCTCGTTCCAAGCTTGCGTTCCGCAACGATTTGACAGGGAACCTTGCTTATGTTGATTTTGCAAAGGTTTCTCCGATTGTTGTTGAAATCAAGGATACTTTTAGCGTTTATCACCCGGATATTTCGCCGGATGGTAAGCGTGTGGCTTTTTCTACTGGGCTGGAAGGCGTTAGCGGAAAATCTGCAGTCTATGTCCGCAACCTGGATTCTGAAGGAACCTCCCTTGTAAAACTTGATGTCAAGTCTGCGACAATTCCCCGTTGGCGAGTGCTCGAAAACGGCGATACGGTGGTTGTCTACGTGAGCGATGCTGGCAACAACAAAGATGAATCGTCGTTCAAGGCCGCTTCTACATGGCAGGTGAAGTTTGCAAATGGCAAGTTTGGTGAACCTTCGAAGCTCTTTGACGGCGCTTATCACGGTGGAATCAGCAATGATGAAAAGTTGACCATAACTGGAGCTCGTCTGCTCCGCGCACGCATTGCAACCAAAGAATCTACAATTAAATCAAAGGCGGTTGATACGGTTTGGTACGGTGGGGAACAGGCTTGCAACGCTTCGTTAAATAAGACGACAAAGCGTACAATGTTCCTCGATTTTGCCGGTGAAACAGGAACCAAATTTGTCGGTTCGAAGTATCGCACTCATGAACGTTTGTTTGTTGCTGATGACAAGGGCAAATTGCTGAACTCTGTAGCATCGCCCAATGGCTATACCTTTGACCACAGTGAATGGGTTTTGAATGATGAGACTATGGCGGTTGCAACGCTAACGAATGCGGATGGTGCGCATCAAAAGATTGTGCTTGTCAATACAACGGATGGGAGTATTACAAATCTTGTTGAAGGCGAGGAAATTTGGCATCCGTGTTTCTGGACACCAGCAGAAAAAAAGTCAGAGCATTCAGACTGGTCTATAGACAGCGTCGGTCGTTATGCATCGGCTGCGAATCAGACAAATTATTTGCTTTCGCATAAAATGCCTATGTTCTGGAAACTTAAGGATTCTGTAGAGGTTGTTGGTCTTGGTAATTCTCATTTGTGGGCCGGCTTTGCAGCATCTGAAATGAGTAAACCGGCAATGAATATGGGTGTTGTGCCGTGTGACATGCACTGTATGTACTACCTCTTTAAAAATTACATCTTGAACCATTGTCCAAAAGTGAAATATGTTGTCTTGAGTCTTGATTTTGACTTGTGGTACAACATAGACCCGCGTCGAGATATTAATGAGGGGATGGGTGGCGCACTTGGTTTTGAATATGACCGTAATCATGATTTTTATCCGGATGGCGTTGATGAAAATTTTGTCCAAATGGTCATGGATAATGCTTCGGACGATATTGATGACCTCATGAAAACTCAAGGTTGGCATGCGATTACAGAAAGCCTAGGGTGGACTGATGAAAATGGCGTATCTGGCTTGAATGGCGATTCCACATGGAGTGATTGCCTGTTCAACAAGAACCTTGCCAATTGTCTTGTGGATATGGACCAGAATTCGTGCCTTTCCAATGACACGATGGATGTGTGCGTGCCGGATACGAACTTGAACATGTGCCTTGCGAAGTCCCCTTTGAACCAGTGCTTGGCTATTTTCTCGGGAGATGTGGACAAACTAAAGAATATTGTGCGCTTGGCTAATGAAAATGACATCACTGTTATCGGCGTTATGTTCCCGATTAGCCCGTATTACAAGAAAACTGGTTCTTACGGGCGTCACGGCATGCGCCGCAGCCATGCCCAAGCCTTGATTGAAGAAATCGAGACATGGGCCAAGAATAAGCCTAATTTTGTTGTTATGAACGAAAATAATTATGGGGATCACGATTACCCTAATTCAATGGCTTATGATTTTGACCACTTGAATAAGGATGGGGCTAAACGTTTAACGTCTCGCATTGATTCTTTGATTAAATCAATGAGGTAATATATGAATTACTTGTATTATGGATTTGCTGTATTTTTTGTCTTGTCCCAGCTGACATCTTGCTCGGACTCCGATGGCGTTTCGTCAAACCGCTCTTCGTTTGATTTTGATGATTCGCTTCCGGGAATGGTTCGCATCTCTGCGACCTCTGCATCTGTGACACTTGGAACAAATGACATTTCTGCGAAGGCAAATGAGCGTCCGCAGATGAATGTCGTTTTGGATTATGAATTTCAAATAGGCAAGCACGAGGTGACTTGTAGCGAGTTCAACGACTTGATGAAAGCCTCTACCGGCTTGAAAATTGATTGCGAAAACAAGACTTTCCCGGCAACAGACCTCACGTATTACGATGCCGTGCTCTTTGCCAATGAACGCAGCAAGGCTGAAAAATTTGATACCGCCTACACTTACAGCAAGGCATATTTTGATGAGAACAAGCATTGTACGAACTTGGAAGGCTTTGCGTTCCATGCGGGTTCTAAATCGTACCGATTGCCGACAGAATCGGAATGGATTCTTGTTGCTCAAAAGTATGGAAAGAATTCCGAAAGCTGGAATGCGGAAAATTCAGATTACAAACTCCATGCGGTTTGCAGCAAGGCCGATTCGAGCAAAAGCGTTTGTGACCTGTTCGGTAACGCTATGGAATGGGTGAATGACTGGCTTGGCAATCTTCGCGATACGACGCTCTCGAATTTTGTGGGCGCTCCTGATGGCGGTTCTTTGGCCGAGCGCGTGGTCAAGGGCGGCAGCTATCGCAATTCGCCGGAATCGATAAGTCTTTACAGCCGTGGCGATGTCTATACAGTGACGTCTTCGACTCGTGCGGGGTATGTTGGTTTCCGTCTTGTTTTTGGCGCAATTCCCGAGGCGACCTGGATGGGCTCGGATGGCAAGGCTGCTACAAGCCGAATTGTGCCTCTCGCCAATTCTGCAAAAATGCGTGCCCAGACGGGAACTTACAAAGTGAAACTTGCTTTCCGCAATGATGTAACAGGGAATATTGCGTATATTGACTATTCTACAGGACTTCTGTCGGTGACTGAAATTGCCGATACCATTGACGCATTCCATCCCGAGATATCTCCTGACGGTAAACATGTGGCTTTCTGTACGCGTATCGAAGGTGTTTCAGGAAAATCCAGCCTATATGTTCGCAACTTGAATGCCGAAGGCTCGAACCTCGTCAAGCTCGATGTCGAAAGCGCTGCGATTCCGCGCTGGCGCGTTGTCGGTTCTGATACGCTGATTGTGTATGTGACCGACGCTGGCAATAACAAGGATGATGGTATTTTGAAGTCGGCTTCTACGTGGCAGGTGAAATTTGCAAACGGCAAGTTTGGTAGTCCCGAAAAACTTTTTGATGGTGCTTACCATGGTGGCATTAGTGAAGACAATACACTTGCTGTTTCTGGTTCAAGGCTCTTACGCGCTCGTATGGCAAAATCGGGCTCAACTGTAACTGGTAAAGCAGATGATGTTGTGTGGTACGGTAGCGAACAGGCTTGCAATGTCTCGCTTTCAAAGGATGGTAGCAAGCGTACGGTGTTTCTTGACTTTGGCGGAAAAACGGGACAAAAATTTGTTGGAAAAAATTATGGTACACACGAACGCTTGCTCGTGGCGGATTCTGTAGGTGAACTTGTTCAGACTGTGGGTGCCCCTGATGGCTTCGCATTTGACCATAGTGAATGGGCTACGGGGGGCAAAAATCTTGTGGTGGCGACGCTTACCAATGTCAATGGCGCTCACTCCAAAATTGTTCTTGTGAATTTGTCTGATAGCTCGTTTGTTGACCTTGCTGATGGCGATGAACTGTGGCATCCGAACCTGTGGGTAAAAACGACTGCTGCATCTAGCGACAAAAACAGCTTGGATCCTGACAGCGCCTGCGTCTACATGACCGAAAATACGAACATTGTAACGCGACTGATGAAGGTCAAGATGGATTACTTCTGGAAGTATCGCGATACGACGGAACTCGTGATTATCGGTTCTTCGAGATCTTTTGCAGGTATGGACCCGGAATATATTAAATCCATGTTTGCTATCAATATGGCGTATTCTGCGCAGGATATGGAAAGCACGTCTTTCTTTGTCAAAAACTACATCTTGCCGTTGATGCCAAAACTTAAAGTTGTTGCCCTGACATTGGATTATGACCGCTGGTATGTCAAGGATGAAAATTTCAAGGTTTGGTTTGCCGATATCCCGGGTTACGAATATGACAAGAATCATGGCTATTGGCAAGATGGTCTTATTGGTGACATGAACGAAGCTTCGCAAGCCGCGTTAAACCCGACTGACGATGAGTATGAACAGTTTGGTTACCACCGAGGCCTGTATTACGATCCGGCACAGGGGTGGGGAGCCGATGTTCCTGAAGTGGCCAATGACTCCAATTGGTACATTGTTGACCCGTCTGGTGTTGAATATAATATGCAAAAGCTTGTTGAAATATTGGAATTGGCACGCAATCACGATGTTTATGTTGTTGGTGTCGTCTACCCCCAGACTCCGAATTTGCTCAAGACAAATTCTTGGGGACGTTATGGTCCGACGCGTGGTGTTGCAAAAATGATGGAAGATGCGGTGCTCGAACTCGCTGAAAAGTATCCTAATTTTGCCGTGCTCGATGAATATCACGATGGTCATCATAACTATGCACCCGAAGATTTCGCCAATGAAGACCATTTGGGGCTTTTGGGGGCGCAAAAAATGGCGGCTCGCCTTGATTCTCTGCTCAAAACGTTAAAGTAAATTTGCGGGTGATTGAACATGATTGCAATAGCGGTAGGCTTAGTGGTTGCACTCTTTGCGGTTTTCCCGTTGACGGATACGGATATCTGGTGGCATTTGGCTTGCGCGCGCGAATGGGTGACCACTTGGACGCCTGTGCGCGAACCTGTTGTAAATGTGCATGAGTTCTTTCAGCAAATTGTGGCTTTTGTCTATAACATTGGTGGGGCTCCGCTATTGGTGGCGTTCAAGGCGCTCCTTTGGGGCGTCGTCTTTGCGCTGTTCTTGTTGCCTTTTAGTTTTTTCACAAATTCAAGTGATGAAAAAACAGGCGATGAACAAGGTAAATATTCCCCGATAATCTTTGCTGGGATTGCGGTTATCCTCTTTACTTTTAGGTATCAGCTTGAGATTCGGCCCGTGCTTTTGAGCATGCTTTTTCTTGGTATTTATTGGAACGTTTTGCCGTGGCTTTTTTACGGTTGGCGCGAAGAACGTAAAAAAAATAGCCATGCCGAAAACAAAAAATTCCATCACGTATTTCACTTGACTTTCCGTGAGGCTGTGGGTGCCCAAAAACTTCTTGGCGTGCTTGTGATTCTTTTTATCCAATGGTTTTGGTGCAAATGTCAGGGACTTTATATCCTGGGATTGATTCTCGCGTATGGCTTTTTTTCGTATGGACTTTGGTTCCGACGTTGGGTGAAATTTGGAAAGGTGCGGCGGTGGAACGGGGTTCGAATCCCGCTAAGAACAGTTGTCTGGCAGACTCTTTTTATGATTCTGCTCTTTATCATGCCGGTGTTTCATCAAGATGGCTTCAACTTGTTACCTTATCCGTTTGAGCTGTTTGACCGTTTGCTTGGCCTTTCGCCCTCGGCTATTGCGTTTTCAAGTGAAATTGCGGAGAACCGCTCGCCGATTACGCTTTTGCTGAATGGTGAAAATGTTTTGCAGTCCGCCTTGATGCTTGTGCTTTGCGTGGTGGGAATTGTTCTTGCCCTTGTTCGTTGGTATTTGCAGCCTGCGCCAGATTCTTCGTGGCAGTTGTCTTGGCAGACAAACGAACGCATCGAAGCCATTTTTACTCGCAGGATGCTTCCGTCCTGGCTTTTCATTACTGCAATTCTTGCTCTAGTTGCCGAACGTAATTTTGTGCTTTTTTTGCCTGTATTTGTGGCTATAATTGTACATTTTTCGATGCGCCCGTCGAATTCTCGTTTGAAATTGAAAAAATGCATTGCCGAAAAGTCTCGGAAGATTCACTCCAAGTTAAGGCTTGACCGAATGCCCCATGGGGTGCGTCGTTTGAACGCTTCTTTAAGCCCGCTATTGACTTCAGACATGGTGCTTGCCGCTGTTGCTTTGGCTTTTGTTCTCGGGTTTTGGGTAAAGTCTATTTCGTCTTACGATTCCATGATTGCCTACCAGCGCGTGCCTGTGGGGGCTGCGCATTGGATGATGGAAAATCCGCACCCGGGAAGGTTGTTTAACGATGACCGTGCAGGCGGGTATTTGGCGTTTATGAACCCGCTCGATTCGATATACATTGATGGGCGCTTTATCTTGAAAACGGCAGATTTCTTTGAACGCTATCTTTCGTATGCAACTATGCCTCGACTTTTCTTGACGGACGCCGATTCGCTGGAAATCGATCGCGTGGTGCTCCCGCTCCGCTATTATGCAAGGTGGGATAAACTGATTGAAACGCTTGATTCTAGCGAAAAATGGCACGTTGCGTACCGCGATTCCCTTTTTGTCGTGATGGACCGCACACAGTACTAAATCGTAAGACTAAAAAAATTTACATTTGGTCGCTAATAATTTATTTTTAGATAGATTTAACGGCCCTGTGTGGGCATTGGAGTAGTGTATGAATCGTTTGGCGAAATTGGGACTTGCCGGTCTCTTTGCTTTTGGTCTAGCCCAGGCTAAGGTGAACTTCCCGTTCCCGCAAATGTCCGATTACGGTGGAAATGCGACGCTTTTGAGCGACAAGGCTAAAGCCTCCGAAGAGTTGAAGTCCCAGTTTGCTTATTGGCTCAAGACCATGTACAACGAACAGGGCGATGTCGCTGGTGTGCGTTCTGATCCGGGTTCCGATACGTATTTCTCGGAAGGTGTCGGCTACGGCATGCTCCTGATGGTCTACTTTAGCGACAACACCACAAGCTATCAGCCGCAATTCGATAAGATTTGGAACTTCTACAAGAAGATGATGAACGAAAACGGCCTCATGATTTGGAAGGTCGGTAACCTTTCGCAGTCGTGGGATGCGGGTAACGGTGCTGCACTCGATGGCGATATCGATGCCGCTGCCGCCCTTGCAATGGCGTACTACCAGTTTGGCGACGAAAAGTACAAGGAAGACGCTAAAAAGCTCATCCAGTCCATGAAAAAGTCCGAATTTGAATCGAACGGTCTGCATTTGCCAGGCGACAAGTGGGGCGATGCTGCTTTCAACCGCAAGAATCCAGGCTATTTTGACCCTGCCTACATGCCGATTTTTGCCTTGATCGATACGGACAATGCGGATTTCTGGAACAAGACTGCTTACGATGCCAACATGAAACTTTACGAAGCTAGCTCTGCAGAAGTTACGACGGGCCTCATTGATGACTGGACCGACAAAAACGGCAAGAGCGAAGATGACTACTACAGCTATGATGCATCCCGCGCTCCGTGGCGTAATGCAAAGGCGGTCTGCTGGCATGGCGACAAGCGTGCACTTGCTCTCGACAAGAAAATGGCTGAATTTGTCTCTACTGTCAGTGCCGCCAACATGAAGGGCCCTGTTCGCAGAGCATCTGGCGAACTTGGCAACGATCACAATAGCACGTTCGTGACATCCCTCATGACAGCTCTTATCTCCGATGCGAAGTACCAGTCCAAGCTCGATGAATACTGGAAGGAAGCTGTCGCACTCGGTGATGAAAACTACTTCAACCAGTCGCTCAAGCTTTTGAATGGTCTCTTGGTTTCGGGCAATATGCCGAACCTCGCCGCTGCAACGTCTTCACAGCCGACCTCTTCGAGCTCTGTGAATCCGGAATCTAGCTCTAGCGATGCTACGATTGCTTTGGATCCCGTTGTCACGAATGCTCCGAAAATGGCGCTCTCGGGTAGAACTCTCCAGCTTAATGCCGATGGCTATGTTCGCGTGGACTTGATTTCTATGACGGGTGCTGTCTTGAAGTCCTTTGACAAGAACACTAAGGGCTCCGTTTCTGTTTCGTTGAACGGTGTTCCGAGCGGCCTCTATGTGGTTCGTGTCACGAATGCTGGCGTTACGAGCCTCAAGAAGATTAAGCTTGACTAATTGAGTCTGACGGGTAAGTTTTTTTATCCGTTGATTATAAGTAGGTGTTCCGAGAACTTGATGTTCTCGGATTTTTTTATCGTTTGAGTGTAATAATTTGGTCTTTTAATATTTGTTAATATGTAATTACTTGTTTGTAAATGTTTGTTTGCTTTTTTACGTGTAGATGATGGCAAGCAAATGAATTTTAATTCTGTCAAGTTGTAAAAATAAAATTACATCCGGAACGAAAGTGGCGAAATTTTGAAAATTTGGCCATTTTGTACAATTAATATATAATTATTGTATGCTTTTTAATGTTATGTATAAATGATTTACTAAATTTATTTGACCTTAAAAATAAACTAAAAAAGGTGAATAAATGAAAACAACCAAAATAACAACCCTCGTCTTGGGCGTGGCCTCTGCAATGGCTTTTGCTCAGGATGGCTCCGCTTGCATTCCGTTTGTTAACGGTGTCGGTGATTATGACAAGCATTGTTATAATTCCGGCCTCCTTGAAATGGAAAAAGGCAAGTGCTATGTCCTTAACCCAGATCGTTACGCTGAAGTCAAGAATCAGCTGTGGATTAATAACATTGCTACTCAGGTTTGGTGGTGGAATGAAACTCCCTGCATCGCAGAAGTTTCTAGCTCCAGCGTTGAACCGGAATCATCCAGCTCTAGCGAAGAACCTGCCTCTAGTTCCAGTGAAGAACCTGTTTCCAGTTCTAGCGAGATCGTCGAGCCGGAATCTAGCTCCAGCGAAGAATCCTCCAGCTCTGTTGAAGAATCCAGCTCCAGCGAAATTATCGTCGCTTCTAAGTGCGAAGAATTCGTTCGTGGTTCTGGTGACTACACGACGGACAAGTGCTACAACGCTGGTCTTGCCGACATGGAAGAAGGCAAGTGCTACAAGTTGAAGGACGACCGTGCTAATGACGTTAAGGGTCAGCAGTGGATTAATGACCGCGCCAACGACAGTTGGTGGTGGGAAGAAACTTCTTGCGGTGAAGTGGTTGAATCCAGCTCCAGCGAAGAACCGGAATCCT
>NZ_DGUZ01000005.1 GCF_002394865.1 Fibrobacter sp. UBA4297
CGTGGCAGTCCCAACCGAAACCGCGGGGAACCTTCTTGCCCTTCATGGTCCAGTAACGCGGAACGATATCCTTGATGGTACCGGCAAGCAAGTGACCGTAGTGCGGAAGGCCCGTTGCAAACGGAGGGCCATCGTAGAAAGTGTACGGTTCAGTTTCCGGACGGGAATCCAGCGACTTCTTGAACGATTCATCCTTATCCCACAGGGCGAGCACGCGCTCTTCGATCTGCGGGAAGGTTTCTTCTTTCTTTACTTCACGAAACATGATTGAACCTCGGAAGGGTTTTGCTAGACGAAAGACGAGCGGTTCGACAGGCTCACCGACCATGTAAGATCCCTGAGCTTGCCGAAGGGATTGCACAATCCATCGCCAACGCAACCTAACGTTAAATTTTCGGGCGTAAAGATAGAAACTTTTGCGTAAGGCGAGTGAAGCGGGACTGTTTACAGGCCCATTTCCGAGCCTAGCAAAAGACACTCAAAGAGCGTCAAAGGCGAGAGCAGCGGCAAAAGTGTGCAAGGTGAGAAAGCGCAAAAACTTGTTTTTGCATTTTCGAACCGCAGCCACTTACGTCATAGACGTCAAACAACTAGTTGTTTTGACATTGCCGAGCCGAACTAAATGCGCTCCGTAGGAGCGCCAAGTAGAAAATTCCCCCACCATTATCAAATCAATACAAGAAAATCCAGCCAACCTGGAACTTGGTGCGCTTGTCATTTAGCGGAAGCCCTTCCGGTGCATATTCCAAATACAAACCCCAGGGATGTTTCTTTTCTCAAAAAGCGCTGATGCCAAACGTCAACACATTCGTACGGTGCGCATACCCCGGGTAGTTTTCCCTGCCCTTATCACTTGTCCAATCCGAAAACATCTCGTTTTTAGCATTCGATCCGCCGCTATTGAAAGCGACCCGTTCGTAATTGACGTAAGCTCCCAAAGAAAACACTTCACCGAGATCAAACATTGCACCGCCGCCAACGTTGTACAAAATAAAGCCGTCAAAACGCCCCTTCGGATTATTCACTTTAGGCTCATAATTTTCTTTTTGTTCATTGGAATAATATCCACCCACAAAAGAGACTCCCGCCCCTAAATATGCAGGGCCAATCCATTGCACAACACTCGGACGCACCCCAATATCCATCGGAATGGAAATCGGGACAGACAAGAACAATCCCCCTTTTTGCCCAGCCAACGAGTAATCAAATGACAAAAGTTCAACTTTCGCATTGACAGCAAGCCCTATCATAGATTTCGAATGATGCGGCGACGAAACTTCCCTACTTTCATCACCAGCATAGACTCCCCCCGCTTCCACATAATGGTATTTTTTCTGATTCGTCGAATACTTGAGGACAGCGGCTTCTCCCAGCAAGTTTCCAGACGATGTCGCAGCGCATCCCGAGAACATCAAAGACGACAAACACAAAAACATAAATTCCGCACAAATTCTTTTTATACTAGACAAATTCATTTATTTCTCCTTCCGCAAAAAGGCGGTTTTTATACAAAAAACAAAATAAAAATTCATCGTCCACATATTCCAAGTTGGAATATGTAAAAAAGGCCGCTTTTAAAAATTTCTGTTCCAATGTAATAAAATTATATATAATAGACATATAGGGAGCAATGGTCTCAAGCCTCCAACTATGCTGGAAAGTAAGAAAACCGTTAGTCCTTTTTGGACTATCGAGGTTGATTGTAAACCTTGAATTTACAATTTCTTGATAGCTATATTAGCGGCTAATCCATTTGACAAAATCAAAAAACAGAGGTACGAAAATGGCAGTAGAAGACAATTACAAAGTTGGACATGTCATCATGATAACCCTTTCCGCCGCCATCGGAGGGTTCCTATTCGGTTTTGACTCGTCCGTGATTAACGGCGCAAACGTTGCGCTTAAGGGCTACTTCAACTGCAACGACATGCAGCTTGGCCTTGCGGTTTCTCTCGCATTGATCGGCGCTGCCATCGGTGCATATTTCGCCGGCCGTCTGGCAGATAAGTTTGGACGTGTACGTTGCATGCTCGCAGCGTCCGTCCTTTTCTTTATCAGCGCCATCGGTTCCGGCCTCCCGTTCACCATCTACGACTTCATCGCCTGGCGTGTGATTGGCGGTGTGGGTATCGGTGTAGCATCTATCATCGCCCCGATTTACATTGCCGAAACCTCCCCAGCGCATTTGCGTGGGCGTCTAGGTTCCATGCAGCAGTTCGCCATCGTTATCGGTATCTTTGTTGCCCTCCTTTCCAACTACATCATTGTCCGCATTTCGGGTTCCGCAAGTAACACGATCATGGGCATCCATTCCTGGAAGGTGATGTTCTGGGTCGAAGCCATCCCGGCATTCCTTTACGGTGTCGCCGCCTGGCAGCTCCCGGAATCCCCGCGTTTCCTTGTGAGCAAGGGCCGCATCGAAGAAGCTCAGAAAGTGCTTTCGATGATCGCATCTGTGGGCATTGCAGAAAAGACGCAAGAAATCCAAGATTCCTTCAAGAACAACAAGCCGGCAAAGCTTTCGGACCTCCTCGAAACAGTCGCAGGCAAGAAGCGCATCGCTCCGATTGTCTGGGCGGGTCTCGGACTTGCCATCCTCCAGCAGCTTGTGGGTATCAACGTTATCTTCTACTACGGTTCCATGCTTTGGCAGAGTGTCGGTTTCGGTGAAAGCGATGCATTCCTCACGAGCGTGATTTCTAGCGCCATCAACTTGACCATGACAATTGCTGCAATCCTCCTTATCGATAAGATTGGTCGTAAGCCGCTTTTGCTCATCGGTTCTGCCGGTATGACCGTAACGCTTGGCATTCTCGCCTGCTGCTTCCTCTTCGGTTCCGACGCTAGCGGTAACCTCGTCGGTTCTAGCGGCGTCTTCGCCCTCCTCGCCGCAAACTTCTACGTGGCATTCTTTGCCGCCACGTGGGGCCCGGTGATGTGGGTGATGCTCGGCGAAATGTTCAACAACCGCATCCGTGCCGTGGCTATCGCAATATGTGGCCTCGCCCAGTGGGGTGCAAACTTCCTGGTCAGCTGGTCTTTCCCGGTTCTCGTCGGCAAGGACGGCATCGGCATCGGCCCGACCTACTTGATTTACACGACCTTTGCGGCAATAAGCTTTGTGTTCGTCGCCAAGCTGGTGAACGAAACCAAGGGCAAGAAGCTCGAAGCGATGTAATCCTAAACCCGCTGAACACTCTTAAAAGCAAAGTCTCGGAGCTCCCCTCCGAGACTTTTTGTTAAATCATTCCGAATGGGACGATACAAGAGCCTATATCTTGTATTTTTTTAGCATTATAAGATTATTTTTATAATACTATGGTGTAGTATTATGAAAAAAAAGACGTCAAACAAGTCCACAGCGATAGCACTGGCATGCGGTATCGCATTTGGACTCGCAGGATTCTGCATGGCAGCCCCATTCAGGACCGTTCCCTGGAACGGCCATGTCGGGGCCGTCAGTTTCACATTTGACGACGCTTACGAAACACAGTTTTTGAACTTGAAGCCTTTGCTCGACGCAATGCCCGACGTTCATGTCACCTTCTTCTTGACAGGATTCCAAGACCGCCTGACCAAAAACGCAGAAGGTTTTGCTGCGCTCGCAAACTCCGGAAATGAAATAGGCAACCACACATTGTCACACTGGCGCCTACCGGAAGAAACGGATGACGAACTTGAAGTCGAAATTACCGATTTTGCAGATACCATCGAAGCTGCGCTCGCTAAATATGGCGCCGACGTCAACATCGTCTCTTTCGCAACTCCCGGCTGCGAGAACGGCGAAAACATCAAGAAGGTCATCCAAAAGCGCCACATGATCAACCGCGACTGCGGTTTTGACGGTCGTAACAAATGGGATGTCGAACCGGACTGGATGAGCCTTAAGGCAAAAATCTGGTCACGCACAGATGTCACGGTAAACGAGATGCTGAACGCCTTGGACACAGCTGCCTTTATCGGGACATTCAACAACACAAATCCATTAGAGCCGCAGATTACCGAAGGAACATGGCTTGTCGTCTTACAGCACGACGTTTCGGAAAGGACAATCGACTACCTCTCCATCAATCCGGACGATATAAAGCGTCTTTTTGAACGCGCCGTGAAGAACAAGCTGTGGATAGCGCCACTCGGAACAGTAGCCGCCTACCAGCGGGCGCATTTCATCATCGAGAACGCCACCATGGACAAAATTGACAACGGCTATTCCGTAAAATGGAAAATTCCGCACGAGAGAATGCCCAAAAGCGTTCCCCTCCGCATTCAAATCGATACGACCCGCGTGAGCAGCAAAACGACTCTTGAACAAGACGGCAAAAAGCTGACCCCCGAAAGCGACGGCAGCTACATTATTGAATTCATGTCCCAAAGCCTAATCATGCGGAATACGGGAAACATCCCGCTCCCCAAGGCAAAGCCAAAGAAAGCGATAGCGTCTTATTCAAAATTCACGCTATATGACTTGCGCGGTAAAAAGCTCGGAGCGACAAACGGATTTTCTGTTCCCAAGGACTATCCCAAGGGTATTTACATCATTCGCGCTGAAGCGGAAAAATTGCCAGCTATAACAAAGAAAGTAGCAAAATAAATTTCAGCAAATACAAAAGAAGCCGAGGCATTCGCCCCGGCTTCTGAAATCTTAGGAATTCTTAAGAGAATTACTTCACGTTGACACGGTTCAGTTCAGAACCAATGCGAACGATGTAAGATCCAGCAGTCGGAACCTTGACAGTCAGGTTGCTGCTGAAAGCCATGCCAGCGGCAACGAGCTTGCCCTGCATGTTGTAGACACCGTACGGATTGCCAACCTGAGCACCGTTGATTTCAATCTGCAGGCCGTTAGCACGGACGCTGAAGTGCGGCATCATGGCAACCTTGTAGAGGCTAATCGGATTGTCCTTGATTTCGAGGCCAGTGAGCTTGACCGGGTCAACCGGCTGCTTGGATGCATCGAGGAATTCGACGGACTTGATGGAAAGTTCACCGAGACCGCCCTTGGCATCCTTGACTTCCCACTTGAGACCCTTGATGCAAGTAAGGATTTCAGCGCCTTCCGGTGCATTGTTCTTGCTAACCCAGTCAAGAATATTGATTTCCTTACCAGCGCCAAGGCCATTGAAACCGTATTCATACGGAGTCATGTCATAGGTCACAGCCTTGAATTCTTCAGAGTTGTCAACATAGATACCCGGTTCAGAACCTGCACCAGCGTTTTCAACCTTCTTTTCTTCGTTTTCGTCGGTGATGGTATTGAGGATAGCCATACGAATCGGGCCAGAGGTCTTTGCAGTCACGCGGATGTACTGAATACCAAGTTCCTTGAAGTTCACACCGCAGGACTTGGTAGCCTTGCAATCGTCCTTCTTGAAGGAAACTGCGATACCGGCAGACGGATACTTGAGGAGACCAGCCTTAGCAGCAGCTTCGGTCCATTCCGGTTCCGGTCCGATTTCCATAGAAGCACGGGCAATGACAGAACCGTCATCCAATCTGTAGAGCGGAGATGCGCCAGAATCCGGGACCATATTGGTGCCGATACCGAGCTTGTCGTGGTATGCACCCCAGTTCCAAAGACCAGAAACACCAACAGTCGTATCGCCAAATGCCAAGTGTTCACCATCGCCTTCCTTGATGGACGGAGCCTTGGACGGATCCGGAGTGAACTTTTCAAAGCCGGTCATGTTATAGAAGTTCGGCATGTTACCCGTCACGAGGAGGAGGTAGAGCATGTTCAAAGTAGCCGGATAGTACTTTTCACCAGCGACAGAACCTTCACCGCAACCCTGGGCGGTAGTGCAGCTTTCCTTTTCCTTAAGGACCTTGTAAACCGTACCGAGATAGGTTTCAGCTTCCTTGCTATCGATAGAAGATGTTGCAAGGCCGAGACCGCCGGAGAACGTAGAAGAAACAAAGTTACGTTCGTCGCTCTTGTCAGCCATGAAGATGCCACCAGTGTACTTATAACCAGAATTTACGCCACTAGCCGTGCGGGTTTCCGGAATGAGCCAGTCCACAATCTTCTTGTTGAAAGCCTGAGCCTTGGTATCACCGTACCAGTAATATGCCCATGCCATACGCCACGGCGTACGGGCTGCGTCATCGTAGAAACCAATGTCATTGGCAACGGCTGCATTCGTCAACACCGGCTTATGGGAACTCCAGTCGCACCAGTCCGGAACAAGACCAGTCTTGGAATCCTGGCAAGCGTTCAAGTCCGTATAAGCCTGAGAGATGACGCTAGACCAAGAACCACCGGCAACATCCTGGAAAAGCTGGAAATTGGCAGTCGTTGCATAGCTCGGGTTGAAAGCGTTGTTCCACTGGTTACCCGGCTTAATCTTGTTGCTTTCGATATCGTTAGAAGCAATCCAACTGATAAGGGACTTACCGGCAGTGAGGTAAGAAGCGTCATTCCACTGCTTGGAAGCCATCACGAGAGCGAGAGCGGCATCGAAGTCAGCGTCAGATGCGGTACCCGAGCCACCGTCGCAGCCAATACGCCAGTTCATACCGCCATTGGCACCAGCGCTGTTGCCAGTCCAAGTCTTATAAAGATTCTTGAAAACATCCTGATCGTCCATGTAGACGGAAATCAACATACCGTATGCAATAGCTTCGGAAACAGTAGAGCAAGTTCCTTCCGGAGCGAGCACCCAACCATTGGAAGCCTTGTACCAAGCTTGCTTCCACTTTGCATAGTGGGACTTGATCATGTCCGTATCGGCGTATTCAATAATCTTGCCGTGCGGATACTTCGTGTTCTGCGGAAACGGGAAACTTCCTGCAGCAGATGCTGTCACTGCAGTTGCGGCTGCGAGGCCCAGCATAACTTTTACCAAATTCTTCATATGAATTCCTTTTAAAAAAAGATTTCACCCATCCAACCTAAAAGATAGTTTGATAGCACGTCAAAAATCAACCCTTCTTTTGTAAAAGGATTGACATAATGCGTAAAATCACACGAAAAGTGTTCTTAAAATGTTCCTTTCCGTCACGCTACGTTAACATTTTTTTGCATAACGGAACTTATTGTTTCGAGAACCTTTGATACTATGAACGGCTTTGTAAGATGCTCATCCATTCCCGCCGCTAGGGATTTTTGCCGATCTTCTTCAAAAGCATTTGCGGAGATGGCGATAATCGGAATATGCACACCGGGATAAAGCTTGCGAATAGCACGAGTCGCCTCGTAGCCGCCCATCACCGGCATCTGCACATCCATCAGGATGCAGTCGTAATAATCCGGGGCATGTTCACGTACTTTAGTCACCGCCTCAAGTCCGTTTTCTGCAACCTCCACAATCATCTGGTTGTCATGCAAAAGGTCTTGCGCAATTTCCCGGTTGAACGCGTTGTCTTCAACAAGAAGCACGCGCTTTTCCTTCAGGGCAGCGCAATCCGTTTCACATTTTCCCGCAGGAACCAGGTCCACATCGCTTTCTGTCGCAATTTTGAACTGCGTACGCACATGGACCGTCGTTCCAAGCCCAATTTCACTCTGGATATCGATTTCGGCCCCCATCATATCGGCAAGCCGTTTCACTATCGTCATGCCAAGACCAGTCCCCATCACGCCACTTTGCGTAGACGATTGCTCACGGGAAAATTCGTCATAAATATGCTCAAGAAATTCCTTCGACATCCCAAGTCCGTTATCGCTGATTTCAAAGTCAAATACAGTATAGCCATCGACTTGACACGGACGTTCTTCAAAGGAGAATACCACACGGCCACCATACGGCGTAAACTTCTGGGCATTAGAAATAATGTTGTACATAATCTGACGAAGGCCGCTAGCATACGCCATGACAAACTTGTTCCTTATCGATGGAAATTCCCAAATAAACGAAATATTCTTTTGGCGCATCATGGGTTCGCACGACTCGCAAAGTTCCTTCATGCAGGAAGGAATATTCACCATACGCTCGCTAAGGACCATCTGTCCGGACTCAATTTTTGCCATATCCAGAACTTCCTCGACAAGCTGGAGCAAGTAGCCTCCCGATATGCGGATTTTGCGAAGCGCATCCAAAATATCCGCACGGTTATCGACGTGACGTTCGGCGCGTTCCGTATAACCGATAATCGCATTCATCGGCGTTCTAATATCGTGGCTCATATTGAGCAAAAACTTCGACTTCGCTTCTTTCGCTTCGACGGCAAATGCGTTTGCCTCTCGCAGCCTCATGTCCAGTTCATTTTGACGGTTCTTCAGTTTACGCCTAAACGCAATCCAGACAAGAGAGCCGACCAGCGCCATCCCGAGAACGCCAAAAATTACGCCAAACGCGGTTGCGACTTTAGACTGTTCATGAATTGCGACCCCAGCAAAATCCGGCATACGGAACCCAGCATACTTAGTAATCTTTGACCGAACAACATTGGGCGAAACAGCCAGCACGCCCTTCGTCAAGATAGACGCAAGTTCACGCGGGAACGAACGCGGCACGGCAATGCACATTCCGTATAGCAAGCTATCATAACCGGCAAGCACCTGTTCATGCAAATATGGCGGAGTAAACACCCACGAATCGTCGCCGCCCTCCAAGCCATAAGAGCCATCAAGAACGACAATCGGCTTTTTCTCGTCATAAGTCATGACAAACTCATACTTTAGGCCGTTATGGAGCGCAATTTCGGCAAAGATATCGAGCAAAATACCTCTCGGGACACCCCTATCGATATAGGCAAACGGGAACTTCGCATTGCGAACCGTCACCTTGAGCATCTTGTCCTTGCTGCGAAAATCCTGCAAGAACGCCACCTCGCGGTCTCGAAACACGGACACGTCCAGCACGTCGTCGCCAAAATATTTTCGGTACAGCTGATTTTTCCAGGCGGGCTCCGTCAGGTCCATTTCGCGGATAGCGTAGTCAATTTCCTTCAGCAGTGCGGTATCGTTCTTTCGCAGGATGATGTAATCAGGATACAGCCCCACCGGACGCGAAAACGCAAACCGCTCTTCTAGTTCATCGGTCCGACTTACAGGTGAAACCATATCAATTTCACCTTTTTCAAGCATCACCAACATGTCGTTCCAAGTCTTGTTGAACCCGACGAACTCAAAATTCAGGTTGGCATAGCGGGAAAGCTGACGGTACATTTCGTAGTCATAGCCGCTCTTTTCACCATTTAACGAAATTTCGTGATAGCCGGAATAGGCAAAAAATCCCACTTTAACATTCTGTGGACCTGCGTAGGCAACCCCTCCTAGCAAGAGAAAAAACAGGAATATCATGTTTCTTGCACACATAAGCCAACATCCTGCTAAATATACTTACATTTATATTACAGAATATATACAATTTTTATATTTACAGCAATATTGAACATTTAAGCACAGCATTTTTATTGTGACAATGAACACAAAATGGTTAAAATTACATTTTTCTTACGTTTGACTTTTGAAATTATATACATTTATTATGTATCTATCGGGGTATCAAAGGAATGCGCTTATGGATGAAAGACGTCCGCTAATATTGATTGTTGATGATGTGGCTGTCAATCGCGCCCTGTTGTCCGACATACTCAGCGACAAATACAACATCATCGAAGCGGAAAACGGCAACGAAGCATTGCTTTTACTTAGAGAAAAGACCTCCGAAATATCTCTAGTGCTCTTGGACATGGTCATGCCCGAAAAAGACGGGATGGAAGTCCTTGCCATAATGAACAAAAACGGCTGGATTAACGAAATCCCGGTCATCATGATTTCGGCGGAAACGGCGCACGCGCTTGTCGAAGGCGCCTACATGTTTGGAGTCACGGACTTTATCGGGCGACCTTTCGACGAGATGGTCCTCAAGAACCGCGTCAACAACACCATCCGCCTTTACAACAAGCAGAAAAGCCTTTCGGATCTCGTCCTAAACCAGATTTACGAGAAGACGCGCAACAACAGCATGATGGTGACCATGCTAAGCCACATTGTGGAATTCCGCAATGGCGAAAGCGGCATGCACGTGCTGCACATCAACACCATCACGGAAATGCTCCTACGCGAACTTTTACACCGCAGCACAAAGTACAATATCAACAAAAACGACATCGGCATCATCTGCACAGCATCGTCCATGCACGACATCGGCAAAATCACGATTCCCGACGAGATTTTGAACAAACCAGGAAAGCTCACGACCGAAGAGTTCAACATCATGAAAAATCACACGGTCAACAGCGCCCGGATGCTGAACGCCGTCCCTTTCGGTAAAGACGAACTGCTGATGAAGTACGCCTACGAGATTTGCCGTTGGCACCATGAACGTTGGGATGGACGCGGATACCCCGACGGTCTCAAAGGCGACGAAATCCCCATATCCGCCCAGATAGTCTCTATCGCAGACGTTTACGACGCCCTCACGAGCGAGCGCTGCTACAAGCATGCGTTCACCCACGAAAAAGCGCTCGAGATGATCCACAACAACGAATGCGGCGTATTCAACCCGCTTTTGATTGAATGTCTGGATGCCATTGCAGACAAGCTTGTCATTTCGCTACAAACATTCGACTGGAGCAAGCAAGCCGACAAGGACTTTTTTTACATCGCCGACGCCATGATGACCGACCAGAAGCACCCCATTTACAACCAGGCCTTCAGGCAGTTTATTGACGAACGCAAAAAAAGCCATTTCTACGAATCCATGCTGGATGGAATTTTATTCGAGTACACAACCAACCCAACCGTGATGAAGCTTTCAGCGAAAGCGGCTGCAAAACTAGGATTGCCAAGGACAATCGTTGACGATTACAAGCCAGGAGAAGACGCCACCAGCGCCACCGAGAACCTGGAAAGAATCAAGAAGATACTGCGTCGTCAAACGACTCCAAAAGACAAACCTACGATTTCGAAGCAAGTATTCAACATCGACGGCAAGAAAACCCCCTGCAACGTCAAGGTACTCCCCATCTGGACGAAGGGCTCGAACGAAGAGCCTGTACTCACCTCCGTTTACGGGCACATTGACGTAACACATTAAACAAGGATATTTTATGACGCTCTCTGAATTTTATAGCTCTATCGGTGAATCGCTCAACGAAGTTCTTGAAAGACTCCGTATGGAATCTCGCGTTGCAAAGTACTTGCGCCTCTTTTTGAACGACCCGAGTTTTAGCGAACTGAAGAACGCCTTTGCGGCAAATGACGCAAAGACTGCATTCCGTGCGGCACACACGCTTAAGGGTGTTGCGGCAAATCTCGGCTTGAACAAGCTCTCTGCATCGAGTAGTGAGCTCACCGAAGACCTGAGGCCAGAAGCATTCACAGCCAATTCTCAAGCGCTGCTGGAAAAAGTCGAAGTGGACTACGTTGCAGCAGTGGCAGGAATCAAGCAGTTGGAGCAGTGATTAGTGGTTAGTAAACAGTGGTTAGTAAACAGGGCGGCTTCGCCGCGATTATAAATCCTAATCACTAACCACCAACCACAAATCACTAAAATGATCCTCTCAACGTCTAAGAAACTTCTTCAACGCATCTTCGAGCTGGGCTATAACGATGGGCTTTGCCAAGTGACCATCCATACCCGCTTCTAGGGATTTACGGCGGTCTTCATCAAAAGCATTTGCAGAAAGAGCAATAATCGGGATGCGCTTGTCCGGGAACATCTTGCGGATAGCGCGTGTCGCATCAAAGCCATCCATCACCGGCATCTGGATATCCATCAAAACGCAATCGTAGTAGTCAGGGCCTTTTTCCTTTAAGCAATCCACGGCAATGGAGCCGTCGGCTGCAGATTCTACGATAATCCCTGCACTTTCAAGAATATCCTTCGATATTTCCAGATTCAGTTCGTTATCTTCAACAACAAGAACCTTGAAGCCCTCGAATGAAACTGATTCATGTTCGGAGTGAGCAAAACGCACCTGCTCCACAGACTCGGGATTTTCCTGAATGCGCATCGGGATGCGAATCGTAAACTTGGAGCCCTCCCCAACTTTACTTTCCACATCAATCGTCCCTTCCATCATATCGACTATGCGCTTCGAGATAGCAAGACCAAGCCCCGTTCCCTGTTGCTTACTGACCGTAGATGTCCTTTCACGGGAGAATTCATCAAAGAGGTGCTGCTGGTATTCTGCGCTCATGCCGATACCCGTATCCTGAATGACAAACTGGTACATTCCGTAGCCATCGCGATCCGAGGCAACCTGGCGTATATCGACCGTAACCGAGCCTCCGGAAGGCGTATATTTCACCGCATTCGAGACAACGTTAATCAGCACTTGGTTCAAGCGCAAGAAATCGACATACACATAGCGGTCCCGGATATCATGACGGTTAAATTCAAAGTGTACATTTTTCTTTTCGGCCAAGGACTTGAGCATCGGAACTAAATCATCGCCATTTTCGTCCAGATCAACCGGGTTTAAGTCCAGTTCCACCTTGCCGCTTTCAATGCGCGACATGTCCAGCACGTCGTTGATTAAGGACAAAAGATGCTCACTCGAAAGCTTTGACTTGTTGAGGCAATCAAGAGCTTTTACTTTATCGTCAATATTTTTGACTGCCATGTCGGTAAAGCCAATCATTGCATTGAGCGGTGTACGGATGTCGTGCGACATGTTGAATAGGAATGCGCTTTTGGCCTTGTTCGCAAGTTCCGCTTTTTCGAGACTCGCCATTTCGCGCTTTGTCTCGGCGTCAACGCTATGGAAACCGGCAATCACGTGATTTTTCGAGTTTTCATCCTTGACAAACTTAATCTGGTAGTAAACATCTTCGCCATGGACTTGCAGCCTGAAGTTGACAAAGTACACGTGTTCGTGCTCAACCATGTCAAGAACTTTGGCAGGCTCGGTCGCCGCACAGAACGATTCCCGGTCGCTCGGATGGACAACAGTATTGACAAGAACATCTAGGCGCTCGCCGAAGTTCTTTATCTCGGACCATCCCGGAACAAGCTCATCGAATACAGGGTCAAAACGGTAATGCGCTTCGGAAAGCGTCTCGTAATCTACATACACCACACAACCAAAGTCATCGGAAAGGCCAGAAATCACAGCCATGTCGCGGTTTGCAATCGCCTTGCGTTCGGCCTTAGCAGATTCCTCTTCATCGACGTTTTCAAGCGTCACGACGATGTGATTTTCGGAATCCGGAGTCTTTGCCGCCTTCAAACGGTAGTAAACTAGCCTTCCGTCAAAGGAAAAGCGGAAAGAAACCGAAACAGCGCGGTCCTTTTGCAAACCACGGAGCAATTTTTCCTTATTGACAAAATCCTTGACCGCCTCCCAGTCTTCGCGGTAGACCACCTTTTCCAAAACCCGTTCCAGGCCTTCGAAAAAATCCTTGCAGGTCTTGGAGTCAAGAGTATTCACCGCCCCCTGGGCGTTAAACTCAATGAACGAGTTGTCATTGGTATCAATGTAATAGATGCTGTCGAATCCATCACCAAGCGTATTTGCAATATCGGAATACTGGTCGAGTTCACGCAAATGCATTTTGAACTCAATCTGTTCCGTCACGTCGGTACAGCAACCTTCTAGGCGCACCCCCCGCTTATATTCGTTATTACGGCTCCCGTTGCTCCTCAAGAATATAATCCCGCGGGACTGGTGGTTCCAGGCGTACTCCTGTTCGGACATTTCGCCGCGGGTCATCCGTCCGATGGATTCGGCAAACGCCTCATAGTACGTAAGGTCAATATTATTGCACCATAAGTTGTAAAGGTCTTCGGGGAGAGTTTCTTCGGGAAATCCAAGAATTTGGAGAAAGGCCTTGTCGGCATACATTCTTGGAGGCCTGCCTTCGTCAAGCTCTATAGTCCACAAACCGACTCCTGCACTAGACAGGATCGCATGCGTCAAGTCTGACGATTCGAGACAATCCATGATTTATAAATCCTCCAACAAGAATATCCCTTCCAACGGGCGTCTCCAGTCGCCCTATGGTATAAAATACACTTATTTTCAGAACCCGTTTGGGAAAAACCGAATAAAGTCTCGGATTTCGGCTTATTTAGTTGGCAGATCTTAGAATTGCTTAAAGATAATAGAGAGTGTTCTAAGTTCTAGGTCCTAGCCTTAACCTTCTTGCGGCGCCAGATTTTAAATTCCATGTAAAGCGTGCTAACCGTATAGATAAAGAGGAGCAAAAGGATGGTGTTCTTCGGACGGTTCAGGTTGCAAATGCCCCACGCAAACGTGATGATAGGCAAATGGATCAAGTACGGGTAGAAAGACGCACGGCCAACACGACGCACAAGCGGGATGCAGAAGAATCTCGCCAAGAAGCCCTTGCCCGAAAGGAGGCACACCACAAACATACCGTAAATGAAAATCGGAAGGCTATGGTGGATAAAATAATTATACCCTGGATTTGCATCAGGACGCATAAGGAAGAGACTTCCGTAAAGTGCAAGGAGCAGCAGCGCTTGGGCCACGCCACTCACATAATCTTTCTTGAAAACGTCAAAGACGCCCTCGTTGTAAAGGCGGTAAAGCACCATGCCAAAGATATATTCAAAGACGCGTACCGGAGCAAACATGTGGAAAAAGCGGTACTTGGCATCGAAACCATCAAACCATAAATTGCCCGTTTTGCCATACACGATAGCCCAAAGGATGCCCGGAACGAACACGCAGCCAAAGAGAATCCAGAGCGTGCGACGATTCTGCCGGATAAGCCAACGGCTGAACCACGGCGTAATCGCATAGCAGAGGAAAAAGCTCGTCAAGGACCAAGACGGTTCATTCAACTTCATGCCGAGATCCGGGACTATCGACCACGTGAGCGAGAGATGCATGAGGAGGCTCCGCCACGGGTGGAACATCTTCGCAAGCCCCGCCGAGGCGCAATCGCCTATTTCAGAGAATGCGGGTAAATGCGTGTAGCCGCTCATCTTGAAAATGACGAGCACAAACATGAGGAGCGTCATGAAAAAGTGCAAACGGTAAAGCTTCGCAATGCGGCTGAACATGAACGGGATGACCGGGATACTGCGGTCCGGGTCGCTGTACTTGCTTGCGAAAAGGAAACCGGCCAGCACATAGAAAATCCCCGCGGCAAAGGCAGGCGCCGAAATGATGGGCATGACCCACTTGCAATCGGACATGTACATAAGGGCGTTGGAACTGCCTAGATGGAGCATGACAATGTTCAGGCTCGCAAGAAGACGGAGCCCGTCAATGGCGGGGAAATAATTTGCTGGTTTCGGCATTTCAAGGAAAATTTAGAAAAAACAGGGAGATTCCCGCTCGTCCCCGTCAAGCGAGGACAGGTAGGCGGGAATGACAAGAGTTTTGAAGCAAGCTTAGCAATTCAATATGGTGATTTTGCGCAAATGGAAGGGGTATTTTGATTTTTCAGGAGATAAAACGCTCTTTTTCGTTACATTTTTCTTAAATTAAATAAGTACAACCACTTAAGAAAGAGAAAATAAAAATCGGTGTTTCGACCATGAGCAACGAACGTGCAAAAATTTTGATTGTCGATGACGACGCCATGAACAGGGTTGTACTTTCGGACCTGCTCTCTGACGAATATGATATCATCGAAGCAAAAGACGGCAACGAGGCCATCGATATTCTCGAAAAGATGGCTCAAGAAATCACGCTCGTCTTGCTGGACATGATTATGCCTGGACGTGACGGGCTCGAGGTCCTCAAGGTCATGAACGACCAAGGATGGATCAAAGGGACTCCTGTCGTGATGATTTCGGCAGAGACCTCCTCCCCGCAAGTGGAAAAAGCGTTTTCGCTCGGCGTGACCGACTTTATTTACCGCCCGTTCGACCAGATGGTCGTGCAGACCCGCGTCCGCAATACCATCAACCTTTACTTAAAGCAAATGCAGCTTTCGGAACTTGTGACCGACAAGATTTACGAAAGAACGCGAAACAGCGACATGCTGATTTCCATCTTGAGCCACATTGTGGAATTCCGTAATGGAGAAAGTGGCATGCACGTGCTGCACATCAAGAAAATCACCGATATCCTTTTACGCGCCTTGCTCAAGCGCACCAAAGAATACAAGATCACCGAAGAAGAAATCAACACCATTGCAACAGCCTCTTCAATGCACGACATTGGGAAAATCACAATTCCTGACGAGATTTTAAACAAGCCCGGCAAGCTCACGAAAGAAGAATTCGAAATCATGAAGCAGCACTCCATTAACGGAGCCAACATGCTCGAAGCTATCCAGTTCTTCAAGAACGAGCCGCTGATGAAGTTCACTTATGACATCTGCCGCTGGCACCACGAACGTTTCGACGGTCGAGGTTACCCCGACGGCCTCAAAGGCGACGAAATCCCTATCAGTGCTCAAGTCGTTTCTGTTGCCGACGTCTATGACGCACTTACTAGCGAGCGCTGTTACAAGAAGGCGTTCAGCCACGAGAAGGCGCTTGAGATGATCCGCAACAACGAATGCGGCGTATTCAATCCCCTGCTTTTAGAATGTCTCGGAGATGTTGCCGACAGCCTGCCTCAAGAGCTGAAAGACCATCGCTCAAGCAAGCTTAGCGATACAGACTTTGCCAAAATTGCGCGTTCCTTTTTTGAAAGCACCGAAGAAAATTCGAACAACATCATCTACGAGCAGTATCTAACGGAACGTAAAAAAAGCCAGTTCTTCGCCTCGTTACAGAGAGGTGTTACGTTTGAATACACTTACGAGCCTTCGTTACTGAAGCTTGAAGCCAAGAACGCCAGGGCGTTAAGTTTTCCGAAGGTCATGTCCGAGCCCGAAAACAATAGCGATTTCTGGAATATCTTCGGGCGGGAAAACTGGGATGAATTTGTAAAATTGCTGCACGATCCACAGCTAAACAATGACTCGTTCACGTTTAATAGCGAAATGCGAGTGAAAGGCGAAAAATGCCCATGCAAGATCAGGGTCCAACAATGCTGGAACAGACGCAACCCCGAGAATCCGGAACTCATTTCCGTCTACGGGTGCGTGGAATTCTTTAGGTAACGCCTATCCTAAAAATTTGTGCAGGACTTTTTTGAGTTTTTCAACATCAATGGGTTTTGCGATGTGCTCGTTCATGCCGGCATCCATAGCGGCCTTGCGGTCTTCTTCAAATGCGTTTGCGGTCATCGCAACAATCGGGACATGCTTGAAGTAATCGTTGCGCAAAGCCCTTATCTGACGGGACGCCTCTAGACCATCCATCACTGGCATCTGCACGTCCATCAATATCATGTCGTAGGCGCCCGGCTTTGCCACCTTGAGCATTTTCAAGGCGACACTTCCATCTTCTGCAGTATCAACGACAAGTTTCATCTCTTCAAGAACGGTCTGAGCAATTTCGCGGTTGAGCTCGTTGTCTTCGACAAGAAGAATTTTCTTCCCGGCAAAATTGCAAAAGACATCGCCCTCATCCTTCACTTCTTCTTTTAACATGCCAATGGCACGCGCGAGGACA
The DNA here is from genome assembly GCF_002394865.1 of Fibrobacter sp. UBA4297. Taxonomy (NCBI): domain Bacteria; kingdom Pseudomonadati; phylum Fibrobacterota; class Fibrobacteria; order Fibrobacterales; family Fibrobacteraceae; genus Fibrobacter; species Fibrobacter sp. UBA4297. Next base: position 17,376 of record NZ_DGUZ01000005.1, read on the forward strand.
TTGTGCATCTCGGAGAGGAACAGCGGCTTACTCATAAACGCATTCACCCCCGCCTCGCGTGCCTCTTTCTCGAAGTTTGCACAATCATAAGACGCCATAACGACTATCAGATTTTCATGGCCAGGAATCATGCGGATTTGTCGGACGGCATCAAAGCCATCCATATCCAGCAACAGGTCGTCCAAAACAACAACAGAATACGCCTCGCGCCGATCGATGGACTCTTTTATCCGCAACACGGCTTCCTTGCCATACATTGTCCATTCGGCACGCATCCCTAAGCGGCGCAAAAGATTTGTTGCACTCGAACATGCGTTGTAATCGCTAGCGACCACAAGAGCACGCGCGTTTTGCAAAGAATCCAGCTTCATCATGATCACGGACGTATCCTGAATTTTCAGATTCAAGCGGATAATGAATTCCGTTCCCTGATTCGGGGCGCTAATGACATCAATGCGGCCGCCCATCATATCGACAATTTTCTTGGTGATGGACATCCCAAGTCCGGTGCCCTGCGTCTTGGAAATCGTCGAGGTGCGTTCACGTTCAAACGGTTCATACAGGACATTCAAGAATTCCGGACTCATGCCGATGCCATCGTCCTTGACATGGAACTCATACGTTCCCGTTTTTTCGCCTTTCCCGGTCTGACGGACAAACACGTGGATATGACCGCCAACAGGCGTAAACTTGACCGCGTTCGAAAGCAAGTTGATTAGCATCTGGTGCAAGCGCAGCTTGTCACAGACAACGTGTTCATTCTCAATGTTAAAAGTGTCCATATAAAGGTTCTGCTGCTTGGCGCTTGCCTGGCCCAAAATAATCGTATTCAGGTCATGCATAATTTCGGACAAGTTGCAATTCACTTCTTCAAGACGAATCTTGCCCGATTCAATACGGCTCATATCGAGAATATCGTTGATGAGCGACAAGAGATGCGTACTCGAGACAACCGTCTTTTCCAAATAGTTCTTGACCATTACCGGGTCTTCGAGGTTGTTCAATGCCAAATTTGTAAAACCGATAATGGCGTTCATCGGCGTGCGGATGTCATGCGACATGTTCGAAAGGAACATCGTCTTTGCGTTGTTCGCCTTTTCGGCCTGCACAAGAGCCTGTTCCAGAAGTTTCTGCTGTTTTTCAAGTTCCAGTTTCTGTTCCGCAATTTTTGCATCGAGTTCCATCTTCTGGGCGGTCATATTGTCGATGAACATGAATGTCATGACAAAACTTATCGGAACGCCATTTCGACGTTCAATCACAAAAGACGTCACACGGCGCCATTCTCCCTTCAGCGCCCTATAATTGAATTCGCGCTTGTCGTCATTGGCAAGGTAGGCACGCATAAATTCAACATCCGCCATGTGCTCCCACATTTCACGGAATTCTGGAAGAACCTCCTTGCTGAATTCAAGAACGACACTGCTATACTTGGCGAAGCCGCCATAAAACTTCGCTTTTTCATAGACCGTCGAATCGCGGACACTGCGGACCGTATCGTCTTCTAGACTTACAAAATAAACGGCAAAATAATCTTCATAGAGTTTGCTATCCACATAGCGGCTCAGGATTTCGGCATCCTTGTCGGCAAAGCACAGCACCACAGCTCTTGGCCGCCCGTTTGCAGCCCCAACTTTTACGTACTTCATCTCGATATAGCGGGTGCCGTTGCCCTCGTACTTTCGGTACTGCGTCGTAAACGACTTCTGGTTTTCAAGTTGAGCCTTGATGTTTTCAATGGACGCCGCTGCGGCCACCCGTTTCCGGTCAAGCTCATAGACAAAACCGTCAACGTACATTTGGAATAACTTAGAATAGCAGTTTCCGTTTGAGAATATTTCTCCAAACTTTGTTTCTGTATAGGAACTCATCGTGTACGGCGTAAACGTATCTGTTTCGAGGTCAATGTAATAGACAGAAGAATACTCTGTTGCAAGCACATTGATAATTTCGAAATTGCGTTCCATATCGCGTTCGCGCTCTTTCCTTGCCACTACTTCCTTATTGACATTAGCGACAGCGATGATGACATGGTCATCGGCAGCCTTGGAGCTCAGCACATTGAGACGATAATACTGCACATCGCGATTTACGGTAAGGCGATATTCCACAGAAAATGACTTTTCTTCCGCAAGCCGTTTCAGCAGCTTTTCCTTGTTCATGGTTTCGGTAATCTTGTCAATGTCTTGCGGATAGATAATCTTCTTGATATCTCTTGAACATTCATCAAAGAAGTGCTTGCCGGACATCAAAAGCTTCAGCTTGATGTAGCTGCCTTCTTGACTGAATACGTCATACGATTCGTCTTTCAAGTTCACGTAGTAGATGATTTCGTACTCAATACTCAGCGCATTTGCAATTTCGGAAAATTCGCGGTTCATGGCACTTGCCCGCATTTCCTCGTCGCGGTCCGCAACAGCCACGACAAACACAGACAACTTCGCACCAGAAACACGAACAAACTTCATCTCGAAATAGTGACCAAACTTATCCTGGTAATCTATTTCAAAATGACTTTGCTTTGACAACTTTTCTCGGATACTTTGGACAGACGCCAACGTCAAAAGGCGATCGGCATCTCTATCACATACAATTCCTTTGGCGTATTTTTCGAGCGCATCGGAATATTTTGTATCGCTATGGATTTGCTTTTCAAAGCCGCTATGCGTCTGGGACTTGATGTACGAGAGCATCTTTTCGGATTCAAGGTCAATGCGGTAGAGTACATTGTATTCCGAGGCCAGCGCCTGAATGATGTGGTACCCTTCTTCGACCTTCATGCGTTTGCGGATTTCGTCATCGACGTTCAAGAAGCTCAAGGCGATGTGGTCGTCATCGCGGCCGCGGGTGACTTGCAGCTTGCAGTAGCGCTCCTTGTCAGTTGCAATTTCACGTACCACGTACGAAAAACTGCTCTCTTTTTTGAGGCGCTTGCGGATATAATCCGGCGACACGAGATTTTTCAGCATTTCCCGGTCATCGGGGTGGACATCTTCGGAAATAAACTTCTGGAGAGCTTCAACGGCATTTTCGCCATTGCCATACTTTTTTTCGATGCCCTTCTTGCGATAGTAAACGACATACGTATAATCCAGCAAATTGACATAATATGCCGAAATAAACTGCTCGTAAAAGATTTCCGTGAACAGTTCAGCGTATGCAGCCTGATTCTCACCATCACTCATAATTGCTCCCTTTCTGCAATTAATTAAAATACATCAATTTTACGTTTAGCGATATAGAGAGTTCTATAAAAAAAGGAATTTTTTGCCTTTGCACAGGTAAAGAGGATGCGCGCGGGTATGGTAAAAAAAGAACCTTCGAGGGGAACCTCGAAGGCCTTTGGGTATTTAAGGCTCCCCGTTTGGTTTAGGGGAGTTATGGATTAGGAATCCTTTTAGCGAGAGATACGGACAGACTTCACGGCGCCATTCTGGACAGAGCGGAGCATGTAGATGCCATTGTTCTTGACATCGCTAGAGCTCTTGAGAATCTGGACTGCTTCGCCCATGGAGTAAGCGTTCATGCGGCCAAGACGGACACCGTTTGCATCGAAGACGTCGTAGCTGCCAATTCTCGAAGCCTGATACTGGATTTGCGGCTTGATGGAAATCGGACCCGGTTCATCACCTCCCTGACCCGGATTGTCGCCACCCGGATTGTCGGCAACTTCACCCTTCACGAAGTTGATATAGTCGATGTCGAAGTACTGCTGAGTCACATCCATGCGGAGCACGTGCTTACCAGCCGGGAGTGTCACCTTCTTCTTTACGTCGGAGAATTCATCGTAGCTTGTGCCAGTGACTTCGAATTCAGCGAGAGACTTGCCATCGAGGGAGAGCGTAAATGCGCCCGTGCCTTCGGTTGCAACAGAAGCTACTGCGGTGTAGTCGCCAGCTTCGGCAATGTTGATGGTGTATTCGTACCAGTCACCCGTAGTGTTGTAGCCGAGAGCAACGCCAGTAGCCTTCTTGTAAAGGTCTGCACCGGTATCCTTGCGGTAGTCAGAGTCGCCATGGTTTTCGAAATCGTCGCCATAGGATTCATTGCTCGTACCGTCTTCGTTCTTGCCCTGGCCCGGCTTATCGAAATCTTCGACTTCAATCTTGCCCGGAACAGCGAGAGCTTCGCCCTTGAACGGTTCCTGCGGAACAGGGTCAACCGGAGTGAGAACACCTGTATTGAGGCCAGTCGTGTTCACGCCCTTGTTGCTCTTGAGGTACTCCCTCATCCACTTCAAAGCGGCGCGGTCCTGGCCATTCTTGACAATGCCGGAGCAGCCACTCGCAGTGCCGTTACAGTCGAGCCAAGTGCGACCATAAATGTAGCCCCAGATGGTAATGCCGGCAATGTGTTCGTTTTCCATGAAGTGAGAAATCTGTTCGGAGTAGCACTGCTTCTGGATATTGTCGTCGGTAGTTGCAATGTCGTATTCGCTGATGAACATCGGGGTCTGGGTCTTGTCCCAAATTTCCTTGAGCACACTCTTAAGGGTGTTGATGTTCAAGCAGACGCCGCCGCCACCGGTACCACCAGCGCCACCGCCCTGGCTCATCATGTCGTGGGCCTGCAAGCCGTATGCGTCAACCGGAGCACCGTTTTTCTTGATGGTCTGGATAAGCTGAATGCCCTGATCCTTGTTCCACTGGACGGTATTATAGTCGTTATAGATAAGGATTGCCTTCGGCCAACGTTCGCGCGCCATCTTGAAGGCGGTCGTTACGAACTGGTAATTGCCACCATTATCGCCACCGAGTGCCGGAATGATGTTGTTGTTCTTGCCATAAGGAGAATGATAGCTGTTGTTACCCGTGCGGATAGCTTCGTTCACCACGTCGATCATTTCGAGATCGGGGTAATGTTCCTTGACCGCATCGAACCAGGCGGTAATCGCCTTCTTCGTTTCGTCTGTGCTAAGGCCATTGAGCCAGTTCGGATACTGGGAGCCCCACACCAAAGCGTGGAACTTGAAGTGACCCCCGTTCTGCTTTGCCCAGTTATAGGCAGCATCGCAGGCACCCCAGTTGTAACGGCCACGAGTACCTTCGACGGAACCCCACTTACAGCCGTTTTCGGCCGTAGCCTGGTTCCAGAGCGCAGTAAAGTCTGAGCCGACACTATTACTCTGGGTAATGTTACCAATGAACTTGGCCGCGCCATCGGCAAGGCCTGGACCTGCGTAAGAACTTACTGCACCACCCAAAAGTGCAGCAGCCAATAAACCTTTCAAATATTTTGATTTCATTTTCCACATCCTCATAGGTTAAGAGTCCCATACAACCATTATAAACATATCCTTGTTTTTAGAAATAGCCTCAAAAAGTCAAATATTTATCATTGACAAAATGTCCATAATGGAATTTTTACAAAGCCGAGGTGACATAGTAAAAAAAGGACCTTCGAGGAGTGCTCGAAGGTCCTGGGGTATTTTAGACTCCCCCATTCGGGGAAGTTATGGATTAGGATATTTTAACGGGTCACGCGGACGGACTTTACCATGCCGCTCTTGACGGAACGAAGCAGGTAGATTCCCTGGACCTTGATGGCGCTCGTATTCTTGAGGGTCGTCACGGCTTCGTCTACGGAGTAGGCGCTCATGCGGCCGAGACGGACGCCGTTCATGTCAAAGACATCGTAATCGCTGAGAACCGGGTAATTCATGCGGAGGTTCGACTGAATGGCATCTGGAATTTCTTCTTCGATCGGTTCGGGGTCGGTCGCGTCCTTGCCCTTCACGAAGGTGAAGTAGTCCACGTCAAACCAGGCGCCCGTTACGTCCATGCGGAGCACGTGCTTACCAGCCGGGAGAGTCACGTTTGCCTTGACCTTGTTGTAGTCATCGTAGTTTTCTTCACCTTCCTTGGCAGCAGGGACAGAAATCTTTTCGGTAAGCGCCTTGCCATCGAGAGAGAGTTGGAAGCTGGAGGTAGAACCCGCGGCAGCCACGGCGGCAAACATCGTGTAGTCGCCCGCTTCCTTCACGTTCACGGTCCATTCGAGCCAGTCGCCTTCGCTGTTGTAGCCCACGATTACACCGGTCGCCTTCTTGTAAAGGTCAACGCCCGTGTCCTTGCGGTAATCGCTATCGCCGTGATTTTCGGAATCGTCGCTATAGGACTGGTTGCTCGTACCGTCTTCGTTGATGCCCACACCCGGAATATCGAAATCTTCGGCTTCGACCTTACCCGGAATGGCAATCGGTTCACCCTTGAACGGAAGCTGCGGTTCAGGTTCAACCGGTGTGAAGGTCACGTCGTTCTTGCCCTTGCTCAAGTTCTTGGCGAAGTAGTCTTCGAGCCAGTTCATGGAAGCGCGCTTGCGGCCATCTTTTTCGATGAGGCCGGTGTTTGCAACCCAAGTAGAGCCGTTGATGTAGCCCCAGATGGTGATGCCAGCAACCCACGGCGTTTCCCACATGAACGGGATCTGGTTTGCGTAATCGTTCTTTTGCTTGGTATCGTCGGCTTCGCCGATATCGTATTCCGAAACGAGGAGCGGGAGGCCCGTCTCGTTATGGATACGGGTCATCTTGCTTTCGAAATCGGACTTGCTCATGCCCTTACAGTCGTGAGCCTGCTGACCGTAGGCATCGACCGGAGCGCCATTCTTGACGATGGTCTGGATAAGTTCGATACCTTCGTTGATCTGCCAGGAGAGCGTGTTGTAGTCGTTATAGATAAGTACAGCCTTCGGCCAACGTTCGCGGGCCATCTTGAAGGCATTCGTGATAAAGTCATACTGGTGTTTGCCATTCACCACGCGGTCACCGCCAAGGGCTTCGATAATGTAGGAGCCGCCGCATTCGGTATCGTCGGTACTGTGGCCTTCGGCACCTGCAGCAGGCTTGCCGTAACCAGAGTGGTAGTTGTTACCCGCCCAAATAGCTTCGTTCACCACGTCAATGTATTCGAGGTCCGGGAACTTCGCGGCAACGGCATCGAACCATTCGGTGATGTACTTTTTGGTGAGTTCTACGGTAATGCCCGGATTTTTCTTTTTGCAGAGGAAGTTCGGGTACTGGGAACCCCAAACGAGGGCGTGGAACTTGAAGTGGCGTTCGCCCGGTTTTTCCTTGGCCCACTTGTAGGCGCTTTCGCACTTGTCGAAGTTGTCCCAGGCGAACTTGCTTGTACCGCTGTTGCCATTAGAAAGGGAATGGATGGAGCCCCACTTACAGCCGTTTTCGGGTGTAATCTGGTTCCAATATTGAGCAAAGTCGCTACGAATCTGGCCGCCCGTAGTGATGTTACCCAGGAATTTTGCACCGCCATCGGCAAGGGCTGCGTTAGCAACGGAGACAAAACCAGCAACGGCAACTGCAGCCAAAGAGAGAGAAAGTTTTCTCATATACCTAATCCTCATACACGGTTAATACCCATAACCATTCTAAACATATCCTCTTTTTTGAAAAGTGCTCCAAAAAAGCAAATACTTATCATTGATAAAAAATCCATAGTGGAATATTCGTAATGGAGATGCCCGATCATCCCCGTCATCCCCGTCAAGCGAGGACAGGCGCGAGGACAGGCGTCGGGCATGACAGGCTTCGGCGGGCATGACTATGCTTACTTGATGCGGTGGCCGGTGAGGTCGAAGTGGCGGCCATTTTTCTCAACAAAGAGCTTGTTGTTTTGGATGCGGAGGCGCGGGAAGGAGTTTTCGAGAGTGCGCACGGAGGAAGCGCGATTTGCGCGGATTCCGACCGTTTCTTCGCATTTTTCGCCTTCGCAGAAGCGAATATTGTCGATATTCACGTAATTGCCCACAATTTGCATCTTGAGGACGTGTTCACCGGCTGCAATTTCACCCAATTTAGCTTGCACGGCGGTATAAGTCGACCAGTCTTCGCCCTGTTTTGCAATAATGCTGTCAGAAACAGCCTTGTTGTCGATAAAGAGCTGCACGCCCGCCTTTTCTGATGCGGTCGCCATCTGGACGGCAACGCTGTATTCAGCCGTTTTTGCCACATTGACGGTATATTCAAGCCATTCGCCATCCTGCGTGTAGCCTAAAGCGTAGCCCTTCGAGAGGTCTGCGGAATCAAGGACAACGATGTCCACGGCATCCTTGCGGTAAGCACCGCCTTCGTTTGTGGAAGACTTGTCGTAGAACGAGACGCGGCTACCGCCGAGGTCGTAATTTTCGGCTTCGAGCGTGCCCGGAATAGCAATCGCCTTGCCAGCAACCGGCTTTCCGTCTGCATCAAAACCGCCAAACGGGTCCTGTTGCGGGGGCGTCGTTTCGACCGTATCGGCCCATGCCATTTGCATGCGGTCCACACCGGACTGGTTCACAATCTGAAGCTTAATGTTTGCGCCCTCGCCCGTGCGCTTGGTCATGCTGTACCAGTCACCATCACGGAGGCCCGGCCAGTAGAAACTGCCCATTTCCCATTCGCGGAGCTGGTCCGACATGCCGCGGATGTAAGCGGTGAAGTAGTTGGTCGGAGCCTTGTTGTAATCCTGATAGTCGTAATGCACGCCCGCCTTGTCGCCAGGACTCATGGCGCCACCCCATTCCGTGCAGACGGTGCGGTCGATGTACTTGCCGACCTTGCCCTTGAAGCTGTTTTTCCAGCCCTGTTCAGTGGTGATGCTCATGTTCCAGAACGTGTATTCATGAACGGCAAAGAGGCAGCCTTCAAAGCGCGGGTCGTCGGCAATATCCGGGACGTTCCAGGCGAGGCCGGAGCCATCGAGCAAAATGTGGTCGCGCGGGACGTTCGGAAATTTCTTGAGCCAGTCCGCATAGAGATTGCGAAGGTCCGTCTTGTTATACATGTGCGGTTCGTTGAAAATTTCAAAGTAGGCGTTCGGATGGTCGCCGTACTTTTTCACGACGGTTTCCCACATTTTCCACCAGTCGTTCATGTTCTTCGGGCCGGCTGGTTGCGCGGGGCCCCAATAGCCAATGACAATGCGTCCCTTGGAAAGACCCACGTCAATAACGCCTGTATAAGTGTTCCAGAACTTGAGTGCAGTCGGCTCGTTGATAGGAATGCGGACGCTGTTCGTGCCGAACAGCTCCTGGAACTGCCCGATGACGCGCTCCGCAACGACAGAAGCCGATTCGTAAGTGTCCGAAAGGTTCATGCCCGAAAGCACGAGAACGTCCGAGACGAAGTTGTCGCGCTTATCCGCCCAGTTGACTCCGCGGAACTGGCTTGTGACAGCAAACAAGTTCACGCAAAGGACAAATACCAAACCAAGAACTCTCTTTTTCATGAGATCCTCCCTTTTTTTATTAACCTACTATCCCCACCCATAAATGTATGCTATTGGATGTGGAATGTCGCATGCGTGAATGCAAGTTGTTTTGTCAATTTATCAATAGGAAGAATCTGTAATTGCGAGTGTGTATGGCGACCCCGGAATAAATCCGGGGAGACATAGCGAAAGAAAAATTAGCGTGATTTTCAGGAGTCAACGATATTGGATATTTTTTAAAAAGTATGGGAAGAGCAGGCAAGTAAGTTCCCGTATGCGCGCCCGTTACAAAAGTTCCATCAAGGTTTTGATAAATATAAGATGTTCTAGACACAGTCGCAGAAGCTATCTTAAAGTCTAAACCTTTTTCTCCAGCCCAAAGGTCACCGTCTAAGACCCAACGGGTAACCCATTCGCCAAGGGGCGTTTTAGTAAACATCGTAATGCCTGTGGAATAAGCGTCGCCAGAACATTCATTGTTTCCAGTAAATTTTAGCATGGATATCAAGATTATCTTTTTTTAAAGGTCCTTGATTATCCCACAGGCAATCATAACTATAATATTTTTTACAACCTTCTAATATCGAAAATGAGTATCTACTATCCAGTATAAGATTTCCATATACAGTTTCTCTATCACACTCATACAAAGATAAACTACACCCCTTCATCACGTTTACGTCAACGGAATCGCCGCGAACGGTATAGGAATTAATTATTCCAGAAAGGTCGATGTCGTATTTCTTTTCAACGTTGTTGATATCGATAAGGGATATACTTGCGCGTTTATTCGAATCAAGAACCAAATCAACACTAGTGTTTTGATTAAGCTCTGAATGAAAATAATTTTTTCTTACAATTTTTATTTCATTTTCTTGCACAAATTTATACTCAAACCCAGCAACACAACCATAATCATCAGGAACAGCTACAGGTCCAAAAGAAAATTTCACATCACAAATAGAATCAAAAGGACAGATAATCCTAATGAAATTTGTCATTATTCCATGCTCTTTCATTATATAGGAACATTCCCCCTCACCTGGATTTCCCCCGGTTGCAGGCATATCACACGCCACAAAACACAAGACTATCGATACAAGCAACATCCATAATTTTTTCATATATCACCTCAACAGAAGTATGGGAAGAGCCGGTAAGTAGGTTCCCGTATGCGCTCCCGTTACAAAAGTTCCATCAAGGTTTTGATAAATATAAGATGTTCTAGACACAGTCGCAGAAGCTATCTTAAAGTCTAAACCTTTTTCTCCAACCCAAAGGTCACCGTCTAAGACCCAACGGGTAACCCATTCGCCAAGGGGCGTTTTAGTAAACATCGTAATGCCTGTAGACTGGGCGTCACCGGAACATTCATTTTTTCCAGTATATTGTAGCAGATATGTTTAAATCATCCTTTTGGAAGGGACCTTGATTATGCCAAAGGCACCTGTAACTGCTTTCTTTATCACAACCTTCTGTAGCAAGAAACGTATATTTACCATCTAGCAATTGATCTCCATATACAGTTTCTTTATTACAATAGTACAATTTAAAACTACACCCCTTCATCACGTTTACGTCAACGGAATCACCATGGACCGTATAGGAATGGATTATCCCGGAAAGGTCGATGTCATATTTCTTTTCAACGTTGTTGATATCGAAAAGAGATATACTCGCACAATTATTCGAATCAAGAATTAAATCAACACTGGTATTTTGACTAGGCTCCGAATAAAAATAATTTTTTTTTACAGTTTTTGTTTCATTTCCTTGTGCAAATTTATACTCAAATCCAGCAACACATCCATAATCATCAGGAATAGCAACAGATCCAAAAGAAAACTTCACATCACAAATAGAATCAAAAGGGCAGATAATCCTAATGCCATTTGTCATTATTCCATGCTCTTTCATTATATAGGAACATTTTCCCTCACCTGGATTTCCTCCGGTTGCAGGCATATCACATGCCACAAAACACAAGACCACCGATACAAGCAACATCCATAATTTTTTCATATATCACCTCAACAAAAGAATAGGAAGTGCAGGGAGATAGGTTCCCGTATGGTTTTCATTTTTGCAAACACCCCATGACTTTTGAGACATTTACTCTTCGCAGATACAATAATATAATTTTTCATGATCATTCATATCATTTATTCTAGAAGATGGTGCGAATTACATGGTTTCAAAACGACATTTGTATGGATTCCCACTCTCGCGGGAATGACGATGGGAAAAAGCCCCGGACTTTTGCAAGTCCAGGACCTTTGTGAGTGAGGAGGAAAGATTATTGCGCAGCCCTAGATCCTTCGACTTCGCTACGCTGCGCTCAGGATGACAATTGTGTATGGTGACCCCGTCCCGGCACAAGGCCGGGATGACATAAAGCGCGGGGTGGCAAGCTTAACGGACAGTGAGTTTCATGGTCTTTTGCATGGAACCACTCTTGACGATGGCAAAGTACATGCCCGGCGCAAGAGGAGCGCCAACGCCAAATTCTGCGAGGCCTTCACCGTGGCCGCGCCGCGAGCCAATGAACTTGCCGTTCACACCAACAAGATGGACAACGTAATCATTTGCAGGGGCATTCACCATCAGCGCAATGGATGCGTGAGAGTACGGCACGCGACTTACGGAGAGTGAAGCATTACGCATTTTGGCCTGCGGGAGTGCCGTCGGATCAGCCTTTAAATTATACCAGTCTACGTTGCCAAGGTACGTATCTTCGCCGGTGTATGTAAACGTGAGTTTTTGCTTGCCTGCCGAGAGCGCAATCTTCGTAGAAGCTTCGTACCAGTCGTTCCAGCCTTTGGACTTTGTAGGGTCAACAGAGAGCGTTCCGAGAATCTTACCCGTAGAATCCGTGACCGTGATGACACTTTCTTTTTCGGAGCCTGTTGCAACGCGGCCCGTCAAAACATAGCTACCCGCAGCCGGAACATTCACGTAGTACTGCGTCCAGTCGCCATCATTAATCCAACCGATGTTCGGAGTGCCAAGAGAATCTTCTTCAATTTGCACGCCATCCATAGCCACGTAATTTTCCGCTTGGATTTTGTCCGTAATTTCGAGTGGTTCAAACGGTGCGTTTGTCACCTTGAGGTTACCATCGAATTCGTAGACTTTGCCCGGAACGGTCGAGGTCGAGAACTTGTTAGAACCGGACACTACATTCAGCGTGCTACCCACGAGAGACTTGATTGCAACATAGGTAAGCTTGCCGCCCTTCCATGCCATGGAATCAATTTCAAAACCGCCACGGGCGCGGATGCCCTTCACGGAGCCGTTTGCCCACTGCGACGGGAGAGCCGGGAGCAAATTGATCCTGTTGTTGTGGCTCTGCATGAGCATTTCGTTCACGCCGGAGACAGCTCCGAAGTTACCGTCAATTTGGAACGGCGGATGAGCATCGAACAAGTTGTTGTAAGTTTTGCTCGGCGTAAGCAGCATGCGAATCATCTTGTAAGCGTGGTCACCATCGTGCATACGTGCCCAGAAGTTGATTTTCCAAGCGAGAGACCAACCTGTCGCATCGTCGCCGCGCTGCTGGAGCGTAACGCCTGCGCCCTTGATTAAGTCCGGAGTTTCTTCCGGAGTAATCTGAGCACTCGGGAAAAGGCCGTACAAGTGAGAAATGTGACGGTTCTTGTTATTCGGATCGTCCCAGTCCTGGAGCCATTCTGTAATTTGTCCATACTTACCGGTCTTTGTCGGCGGCAAGCGCTTGACGGTCGCTTCCATTTTGCCACGCAGTTCTTCATCGACGCCGAGAATCTTGGAGGCTTCAATCGTGTAGTTCAGCACATCGCGGATAATCTGGTTGTCCATCGTCGGACCAAAGCAAACGTTATAGCCACCATGGTCATTTTCCGGGGAATCGCTCGGAGCGGTGACTAAATACTTGTTGCCCGTAGTCGGTTCTTCGACGAGGCTGTTTACGAAGAAGAGTGCAGCACCCTTCATTGTTGAATAAACGTCCTGCAGGTACGCCTTGTCCGTCGGATTGTAGAGGAAGTGTTCCCAAAGGTGGGTCGTGAGCCAGCCAGCACCTGTCGGCCAAAGTCCCCACGCACCGTCAATCGGAGCAGAGCGGTTCCAAAGGTCGGTATTGTGGTGTTCTACCCAGCCTTCATTTACGCCCCAGTGCACCTTGGCGGTCTTTTCGCCCTGCGGCACCATGGACTTGATTTTGTCAATGAGCGGCCAAACGCATTCTTCGAGGTTGCCGGATTCTGCCGGCCAGTAGTTCATTTCGAGGTTGATGTTTGTCGTGTACTTACTGCCCCATATCGGGTTCGTGTCCTTGTTCCAGATGCCCTGCAAGTTGGCCGGCTGGCCACCCTTACGGGAGCTTGCGATGAGCAAGTAACGGCCATACTGGTAGTGAAGTTCTACGAGAGACGGGTCGTTCGTGGAATTGAAATTCTTGACGCGGGTAGAGGTGATATCGCCTGCGCTCTTGTCAGCCGTGCCAAGGTCGAGCTTAACGCGGTTGAAAATGGTCTGATAATCCTTGAGATGTGCAGCAAGTAAATCTTCATAGGATTTCTTGGCAACTTTCGACATGATGTCGGAAGCGATGGCACCCGGATCACCGCTCACATCGTTATAGGACTTGAAGTTTGTAGCGGTCGTGAGGATAAGCGTTGCGCTATTTGCGCCCTGCACGTTGATGTTGCCATTGGATACAGAAACCGTGCCACCATCGGTAACAACAGTCAAGCGATTCTGAAACTTGATGGAATTGACCGTGACATCGTAAATGAGCGTGTTGCCGCTGGAGGTCATGCGGTTATTGCGATGCGGCGTGGTCATGGTTGCACCAAAACTCACCGAGCCATCCTTGTCCGCAGACAAGTGAACGACAATCACATGGTCCGGGTAGCTAGCGAAATATTCACGGGTATGCTTGACGCCGCCCACCGTGTAGGTTGTCTTTGCGATTGCAGTCTTGAGATCAAGTTCACGGCGGTAATTGGAAGAACCCTTGTGCGAAGTAGAAATCACAAGGTCGCCCACCGGCTGGAAACTTGCAGGACCTGGACCAATCATGTACTGGCTCACGATGGATTCTGCGGTGCGGTAGTCGCCACGCCACAAGGCGTCACGGGCGTCTTTCAAGTGGTTTGCAGCACCCTGCTTATTGTTGTCGCCAGGGCCGCCCGACCAGACCGTACTTTCGTTAAGGCCGATGTAATCCTTTTCAACACCACCGTAAATAAGGCCACCCATGTAGCCGTTACCAATCGGGAGTGCATTCGTGAATTCAGAACCAGCATCGCTGTTGTACCAAAGTGTAAGCGGATTGTCCGTTGTTGCAAAAGTGCTTGTAAAGCCGACAGCGCAAACAAGCGCTGCAGAGCAAAGGATTCGGCTTGCTAAAGATTTCTTTATTCTAAACATAACGTTCTCCTCATAACCAAAACACACCGTTTTCATAGATCCTATCGAGTTCTACGAACTCTCCAGGATGACAGTTTTCCCTTATAAAAAATACCCCTCGGAGAGGGGATTTCATATAGGTTTAGAATTCTTCTCATTGATTTTTTATCAATGGGCTTCAATAAAAAAAGTCATCGCGGGGCGCTGTTAGAAGCCTCGCGATGACAGTTCTTCAATCGATTATTTCTTACTTCTTGACGGTGATGCGGAAGGCTTGGCCACCGTTCTTGGACTTCACGATATACACGCCGGAATTCTTGACGAGTCCAGACGTAATCGCATGGAGGTCTTCGACACCGCGAGTCGTAAACGCACCGACCTTCTTGCCCTGAGCATCAAAGACATTGTAGTTCTTTTCTGCGACAGAGAGGTCACGAATCTTGCCCGGGAGCGCTACAGGAATAAGCCCTTCCGTATCAGGATTTGCACCTTCCGTAATGTCCTTATCCGGCTGATTTTCGTAAATCTTGTCGATTTCCTTTTGGCTATATGGTGCAGGCGGAATTTCCTTGTTCCAGCCAAAGTTCTTGAAACCAAGCAGCGAGTATTCCGTCGGGTCGTTCAACTGCTTACGAATCGGCGCAATGCGGAACTTGTGAGAGTATTCGCGATTGGCATTCAGGCGGTAAGCGTTGAGCGGTTCTGCGCCCCAGGAGTTGATGCCACCGACACCCATTTGGTGCAAGTCCACACGGAGCGTGATATCCTTGTCGCGTTTGAGTTCCCACGGGAGCTTCACATTAGTGAGCTGTTCCGGAGTGTAGTGCTGGGCGCTGAATTCCATGCGCGGGTTACCCACAATCATAAGGCCCTTGCCCGTCTTTTCGTTTGTAAGTGTCGCCCACTTGACATCGGTGCGCTGGCCCGTTTCGCCAATTTCCATGTACATGACGGTCATAGAGTCTGCATACGTCGAATAAAGTCCCATGAAGCTACCGCGGTTACGTCCGATGTAGTTTTCGTCCGGACCACGACCAAAGTAACGGACCTTTTCGTAACCACCAGGAACAGTAAAGAGCGTACCCACGTTTGGCAAATAGCTCTTAGACCCATCTGGATTGAGCGTGTATTCCACAACGATATCGCCACTGCCGTAAACCGTGTACGTAAGCTTCATGCGGGTGCTGCCGACATCCGGGAAACCGAAATTGAACGTCACCTGCGTTTCGCGAGCGGAAACTTCCTTGACTTCGGAAGTGACAGAGCGGTTGTTGCTAGCCTTGCGCCATTCGCCATGGCCGCGTTCCATGTTGAAGCCCTTGTCGTTATCAATCGGGGCGCGCCAGAAGTTCGGACGGCCGCCGTTCTTGATAATCGTATCGCCATCAAGAACGTAGCTTGCAAGCGTACCGGACTTTTCGTCAAACTTAATCTTGAAATCAGAGCCTTCAATCGTGAGACCATTGTTCTTAGAGACCTTGTGGGCCTCCATGGTGCTCACATCAATTTCAGTAGACCAGAGCTGGCCTAAATCAATGCCGAACTGTTCATGACCGATGCTGTAGCCCGCCTTAGCCCAGAGTTCATCTTTTTTGAGGCGGAAATCGATATCCAGGAAGTACTCGGCACCGACTGTCGTTTCAATCTTTGGCATGTCAATCGTTACGGTTTTCTTCTGGTTCGGACCGATGTTCATCTGTGACCCGTCAATCTTACCTTCCTTAATGACCTTGCCGTTTTCCTTAATCTGCCAGAAGGCATCGAGGAAGTCGCCAAGATTCTTGTAGAGGTAGCGGCTTTCAATTTCAATCTTGCCCTTTGCGGCGTCTACGTTATGGACACGAACTTGACTGTACTGGTACTTGACTTCCCACATTTCCGGCTGGATTTTACGATCGGGGAACACGAGACCGTTAGCGCAGAAGTTGTCGTCGTTCTGCCAGTCGCCCCACATACCGCCAAATTCGAAGTACGGAGTTCCCTTGTGGCGCAGGCCCTGGTCAATGAAGTCCCAAATGAAGCCACCGAAAGAGCGCGGGTTACCGTAGAAGGCGTCCATGTATTCCTGCAAATCACCCACAGAGTTACCCATTGCGTGCTCGTATTCGCACAACATAATCGGCTTGTTGGCATCGCGATAATTCTGGACAGCATCTGGACCAAAGTACATCCAGCTGTTCACATCGGCATTGTTCCAGTCGCCTTCGTAATGCACATAGCGAGTGGAATCGATCTGGTGAGCGCGTTCACGTTCCGAGGCAAACACGTTACCATTACCCGCTTCGTTACCGAGCGACCAGAGAATAATAGACGGATGGTTTTTGTCGCGCTGCACCATGGTATTCATACGGTCTACAGCCGGAGCGCGCCAGTCGTCGCTGTTCTTCGGGAGGTCATTGTTTGCACCGTGACTTTCGACGTTAGCTTCGTCAATCACGTAAATACCGTACTTGTCGCAGAGATCGTACATCACCGGATTGTTCGGATAGTGAGACATACGGAGCGCGTTGATGTTGAAGCGCTTCATGAGGATAATGTCTTTTTCCATACGATCGTAAGTCACAGCACGGCCGTTATCCGGATCAAGTTCGTGACGGTCCACACCATGGAACTTCACAGGCATGCCGTTTACGTACAAACGCGGAGCACCATTGTCTTTCTTGATTTCAATCTTGCGGAAGCCAATCTTGTTACTTTCAACTTGGAGAATCTTGCCGTCAGCATCCTTGAACGTGAGCACTGCGGTATAGAGGTCAGGCGTTTCAGCAGACCAGCGCTTCGGAGAAGAATACGGAATTTCGAAGTGGACGCTCTTTTCGGCACCATTCGGACCAATGCCGGAAACCTTCTGGGAAGTCGGCTTAATCACTTCGGCACCGGAAGCATCGTACAAAGAAAGTTCCACGGTGTAATCGCCAGACTGCTTGCCCGTAGAATTGTAAATCCAAGCGGTCGTCTTTAAGAGACCGTCCTTGTAGTTGTTCGTAAGAGTCGCATCAATCTGGAAGTCCTGAATATGGACCTGCGGCACAGCGTAGATATACACATCGCGCATAATACCGGAAAGACGGATAAAGTCCTGGTCTTCGAGCCAAGAACCGTCGCACCAGCGGAACACCTGCACAGAGATGTTGTTTTCGCCCTTGCGGAGGTACTTATTGATATCGAATTCATGACCCGTGAAAGTATCTTCACTGTAGCCGACATAATTGCCGTTCACCCATACATAGTAAGCAGATTCAACACCTTCAAAGTGCAAACGGATGCGCTTGCCATCCCAAGTTTCGGGAACCGTGAACGTACGGCGATAATGACCGACCGGGTTAAAATCCGTCGGAGCATACGGTGCAGAAACGCGGTTGTTCTGGGACCACGGATAAATAACGTTCGTGTAAATCGGATGATCGTAGCCTAAAAGCTGCCAAGAACTCGGAACCTTGATTTTATCCCACTTGGAAACATCATAGTTGTCCTTGTAGAAATCATTGTTACGCTGGCTAGGCTTATCGACATGGTAAAATCTCCATTCGCCCGAAAGCGTCTGGTACCATTCCGACGCGTGACGGTCGCCCTTCACAGCCTCTTCAACCGTGGAGTACGGCATCGAAGTCACATGCGGACTCAAAGTATTCACACCAAAAATTCTCGGCTTGCCATTCCACTCGTCGTTAGGCTGGGCAAACGAAGATGCAGCCAACACAAGGCCAGCAGCCAAAACCAAAGACAAACTAGAACCAAAGTTCATAAGTCCTCCCTTATCATATTCCTAAAATCAAAAATACCCCCAAAACAGGGGTATTTTACAAGTGATTTTGCTAATTTCGTGGATATATTGTCAAAGGGAAGGTACCTTTACGACTTTTTATGGAGCAATTTGGAAAGGCCTAATCAAACAAGCGCCAACACCTCTAAAACAAAATTTAATTCTCTTAATTTAAAGAATTATAAGCCAAATCACATATTAAACTATTAATTTAAATGAATTAAAAGTTGCAAAACACAAAGAAATATATTACATTTACTATAGAAAAAGGAGGGAACATGACAACATATTCCGCACAAACAGACGAATCCGCACTCGCACTGATCGGGAAACGCCTAGCCGCATTCCGCATCCGAAACAACTGGACGCAAGCACAACTCGCCGAACAGTCGGGAGTAAGCAAAGGAACCATTGAACGCATCGAACGCGGCGATTCCGTGCAGATCGTAAATTTCATAAAAGTTCTGCGCGCATGCGGAATGCTCGAAAGCTTTTTGAGCGTCTTCCCGAACGACTTACCCTCCCCCATGCAACTTTTGTACATGGGAAAAATCAAGAACCGCAAACGTGCAAGCACACCACGCAAAAACACCGCAAGCATTTTAAAAGAAAATTCCGCCGAATACAACGCAGGCGACCAAACTAACGGCACACCCCAAACGCCCTGGGTCTGGGACGAAGACAAATAAAGGTACATCATGATTGCGGTAGAAGTTAAACTCTGGGGAACGACAATTGGAGCGCTTTCGATGATGGAAGGCGAAAGCGTCGCACGTTTTGAATACGCACCAAACTTTATCGGAGCTGGCATCGAGCCATCTCCTATAGTCATGCCGGTTTCTCGACAAATTTACTCGTTCCCGACACTGTCAAAGACGTTTCATGGACTGCCGGGACTTTTTGCAGACTGCATTCCAGACAAATTCGGCAATAGCATTATCGACTCGTGGCTTTTGCGACAGGGGCGTGCGCCAGAAAGTTTCACGGCGCTTGAACGCTTGTGCTATACGGGCAATCGCGGCATGGGCGCATTAGAATTTTTGCCGTTGCAGGGGCCAAATTCTGCGACAGACGATTCTCTGAATGTTGAGAATTTGAGAATTTTTGCGGCAGAAGTTCTAAACCAGCGCAAACGTTTTTCAACCAAAGCGCTCAGCAAAAAAGGCAGCAAGTCTTTTGAGGAAATTCTCAGGGTCGGTACGTCTGCAGGTGGCGCACGCGCAAAAATTCTCGTTGCCTACGACGAGGAGAGCGGAGAAATGCGTTCGGGGCAAGTCGCAACCGATCCGAGATTTGGCTATTGGCTTTTGAAACTTGACGACGTCACAAACAACCGCGATAAAGAAAACGCAGATATTTTCGGATACGGAGCCATAGAATTCACCTACTCGCAAATGGCAAAACTCGCAGGAATCGACATGACCGAATGCAGGCTGTACGAGTGCGCAGGCCACAGGCATTTTATGACGAGACGATTCGACAGACTTGCCGGCGGAAAGAAATTACACTACCAATCGCTTTGTGGCATCGCCCACTACGATTTCAACATGCCAGGAGCTTACAGTTACGAACAAGCTCTAGACATTATTAAAAGACTTGGACTCGGCTATGAAGCGCTTGAAGAAATGTATCGGCGCGCCACATTCAACATCTGCGCTCGCAACCAGGACGACCACGCCAAAAACATCGGGTTCTTGATGGACAAGCGAGGCATGTGGACATTGGCACCCGCATTCGATATGACGTACGCCTACAATCCGCAAGGCGCATGGACAGGTTCGCACCAAATGACGTTCAACGGGAAGCGCAGCGGATTTAAGCTAGACGACTTCAAGGCAGTCGCCAAGTTTGCAGGATTGAAGCAAGGGCGTTACAAGAAAATTCTTGCCGAAGTTGAAGACTCTGTAAGGGAATGGCCAAAGCTCGCGAAGCAAAACGGAGTACACGCAAGGATTGCCCGAGCAATTGCCGGAGTACATGAGTTTATTTTGTAAAAAATGTCGCCCCGGCACTGCGGCCGGAGTGACATGTAAGAAAAATGGCGACCCTGAAGGTCGCCATTTTTTTGAACATTTACCGGTCTTCACCCTAGCGGGTTCAGAATGACGCACTCGTTATTTCACGAGGACGCGGAAGGTCTTGGACTGGCCTACGCTGCGGACCATGTACACACCCGGCACAAAGCCTGCGGCGCGGATGGACTTTGCAACGCTCTGACCGTTCACTTCAACATTGCCGAGGAACTTGCCGGTCATGCCAAAGACTGCGTAAATCTTTTCAGGAATCTGGAGTTCCACGCGAGCCTTCGTAAGTGCAATAGAACTTTCTTCGCAATCAAAGCCCATGCAGAACTTGAACCAGTCCACGTTCACGAAGTTCCCGACAATCTGCATTCTGAGTACATGTTCGCCCTTCGGGATTTCCTTGGTCTTTGCTTCAACCGTAGAATAATGATCCCAATCTTCGCCCTTTTCGGCCTTGATGACATCGGTAATTTCCTTGCCATCAACGTAGAACTGGACGCCGACATCATCAGATGCCGTAGCCATGTTCAAACGAACCGTGTATTCAGACGCAATCTGGTTATCGATAGTGTATTCCACCCATTCGCCATCTTCGGTGTAACCGAGAGCGAAGCCCTTAGACGTGTCCGCAGAGTCAATTTGCACGATGTCCACTTCATCTTCGCGATAGGCACCGCCCTTGTTTTCGCGGTCGTTATCGTAAAAGGCCTTGTTGTGACCACCGACATCGTAATCTTCCGCTTCAATCTTGCCCGGGATTGCAGATGCGACTTCCTTGAACGGGGTCTGCGGAACAGCAGTCTTTTCGCTTTCCATATACCAATAGTCGAAATCGAAACCACCCTGCTTGACAACAAAGAACAAGTCTTCAACGCCTGCAGCATCCTTCAAGTCGAAGGTGTTTTCTTGCCAGCTAGAACTTGCCGGGATGTTCATTGTTGCAAGTGTTGCACCTGTTTCGGACTTGGCATGGAGTTCAATCTTACCGCCATTACCTCTCGTGCAAACAATGATGCGGTCTGCGCCATCACCCATGTCCACGGAGCGAACCTTTGTATAGAAGTTCGAACCCATGTTGGTGAGGTAGACGTTATCGCCCTGCTTTGCCACATGCTTGATGATGGTGTATCCACCGCTCTTGTCGACGTTGATGCCACCGACCCAAGACTTCGTTTCGGCTTCAACGCGCGTGAACGGGTCAAGGTTCTTAATCGGCTTCTTGACGCCATCATTCGTAGACTTGATGGTCGGAATCGAACCGTCAGCATTCCAGGTAAATTCTTCAACTGCAGTAGAACGGCTATAGCCACCGCCACTCACGTTCTTCTGGTTGTGATAGAAGAAGAAGCTACGCCCCTTGAAGTCAATGAGACCGGAATGGTTTGTGAACGCAGTACCGTTGCCCTGATCCATGATGACGCCGCCCCACTTCCACGGACCCGTCGGAGAATCACTGGTGGAGTAAGAAATCTTTTCGGGCACGCCATGAGAAGCGTAAATCATGTAATATTTTTTGTCGCGCTTGTGGATCCACGGACCTTCAGTGTAAACGGAGTTTCCGCTCGGAGAGAAGCCACGACTCATATCCGTCACCTTGATATCGCCATCGAACTCAATCATGTTTTCTTTGAGCTTGGCGTAATAGAGCTTCGGGTTGCCCCAATAGAGCCATGCCTGGCCATCATCGTCAATCCAAACGGTCGGGTCAATGTAATCCCAGTTCGGACCTGCAAGATGCTGACCATTACGAGCATCCTTGAACGGACCTTCCGGCTTGTCGGCCACAGCGACGTTAATAGCGCGGCCACCGCGAGTCGATTCCACAGTCACGTAGTAGTAATATTTGCCATTGCGACGAACAACTTGAGCAGCCCAGTCACCGTTTTTCTTGGCATTGCCACCAAAGCTTTCATTCGTGAGGATGAGTTCGCCCATATCGGTCCAGTTCACCATATCGGTGGTGCAAGAGACGCGCCAACCGTGCATGGTAAAGAAGGAACCGCCTTCGTCGTTTCCCGTGTACACGCAAACGGTATCGCCAAACACGACCGGAGCCGGATCCGGCGAATAGTACGTCTGGATAATCGGATTTTCAGCAAGCGCATTGGACGCAAAACCAAGTCCAAACGCGAGCAAAAGTTTATTTGTAAGTTTCATAGTCATCCCACTCCAAAATTATTTTACCTGAATCATCTTGCCAAAGGTCTTGTTCATACTCTGGACAAAGTAGACTCCAGACCCAAAGTTCTTTGTCTGCATAGCCTGCATCACAGAAGTCGTTGTCGGCATGCCCATCACGCGGATGACGCCCATGTGCTGGCCACGGACATCAAACACGTTCAGCGTGGAACTGCGAGAGATATCCATATTCAAACCATAACGGACATTCGGCTTGATGGAAATGATTTCATCCTTGGACTTGCCGAACTTGATCCAGTCGATGTTCAGGTAAGCACCCGTGATGGCCACGCGAAGCACATGTTCACCAGCTTCAAGAGCAGTAGTCTTACCTTCGACCATGTCGTAAGTGTTCCAGTCTTCGCCCTTCGGGGCAACAATTGTATCGCTAATCGCCTTGCCATCCAAGAAGAGCTGGAAGCTAGAGCCTTCGAGACCAGAAGCCACGTTTGCAAGGAACACGTATTCACCAGCTGTGACATTCACGGTGTATTCCATCCATTCACCAGCCTGCGTGTAACCCACAGCGTAGCCCTTAGACTTGTCCGTAGAATCAATCTGAGTGATGTCCACGCCATCTTCGCGGTAGACGCCGCCTTCGTTCACAAAGTCCTTGTCGTTGAAAGAAATGCTCTGGCCGCCTTCATCGTAATTTTCCATTTCGATAACGCCTGGAATTGTCATGTTTTCGACAAACGGAGCCTGCGGAACCACGTTGGAGAAATCCGGAAGCGGGATGGTGTTGATGCGATCCCCGATGTTTTTGAATTCGCCCTGGAGGCCAGCAGCTTCGGCAACAGAAGCGATGTAGCCACCGTTGTTCTTTTCGGTAAACTGACCCGGAGCGTTACGGCCAACGCCGCTCGGAGCGTTCTTGTAAGAGTTGTTTTCGACAGCAAAGCCACTAGAGCCTTCGTCAAGATAAATCGGCAAGATCCAGTAATCCGACCACTTGGACTGGGACATATCATGGATGTAGTTTTCCTTGATTTCGCTACCCGTGCCCTGGTTGCTCAATGTATAAATCGGACCGGAGTCGCAAAGTAAACGGGCAATGTGGTGGATGTTGTTCTTATTAATTTTGTTGTTCGTCATGGCTGTTTCGCTCTTGGTCCAGCCATAACCCACAGAGATACCGGAATAGTTTGTATAGGACACTTCGTTATTTTCGATGACGACATAACGCGGATACCCGGCGGCAATGCCCACAGCGCCCTGATGTTCATTCGTCACGTTTGTCACGAGGTTGTAACGGATTGTATCGCGGGTACTGATTTCGTCCTTGTCCTTCGGGTTGTACGGGATGTGAATTTCGGTCGTGGAGTCTTGAGAGAACTTGCCGAGCATAATACCGCAGCCGCCGATTTCATAGAATACGTTGCCTTCAATCACGTCATCATTTGTACCAGAGACAAAGTCAAGACCAGTTGCAGCCATCTGCGTGAACGTGCAATTCTTGATTTTGAAATGGTGCGCATTTTCGACGCGGAAACCAGCATCCGGACGCCAGAGGAGGAACTTGTTAGAGCCAAGACGGCCGTTTTCAGCCATGACTTCGATGTTGAACATACTTGCCTGCAAAT
>NZ_DGUZ01000006.1 GCF_002394865.1 Fibrobacter sp. UBA4297
CTTAGAAAGGAGGTGATCCAACCGCAGGTTCCCCTACGGTTACCTTGTTACGACTTCACCCCAGTCGCTGATCCTACCTTCGCTGGCCCCCTCCTAAAAGGTTAGGCTACCAACTTCGGGTATTACAGACTCTCATAGCGTGACGGGCGGTGTGTACAACACCCGGGAACGTATTCACCCTGACATTCTGATTCAGGATTACTAGCGATTCCAACTTCATGGAGTCGAGTTGCAGACTCCAATCCGAACTGGGACCGATTTTGGAGATTTGCTCCACCTCGCGGTATTGCGTCTCTTTGTATCGGCCATTGTAGCACGCCTGTAGCCCTAGACGTAAGGGGCATGATGATTTGACGTCATCCCCACCTTCCTCCGGTTTGTCACCGGCAGTATCGCTAGAGAACTCAACTAAATGTTAGTAACTAGCAATAAGGGTTGCGCTCGTTATCGGACTTAACCGAACATCTCACGACACGAGCTGACGACAGCCATGCAGCACCTGTGCGGAACGTTGCATTGCTGCAAAACGGCGATCTCTCGCCGCGGCGTTCCCATGTCAAACCCTGGTAAGGTTCTGCGCGTTGCTTCGAATTAAACCACATGCTCCACCGCTTGTGCGGGCCCCCGTCAATTCCTTTGAGTTTCATACTTGCGTACGTACTCCCCAGGCGGCATACTTAACGCGTTGGCTACGGTACCCGGGGGAACCCCCGGACACCCAGTATGCATTGTTTACGGTGCGGACTACCAGGGTATCTAATCCTGTTTGCTACCCGCACTTTCGAGCCTCAGCGTCGATGAGTCCCCAGCAGGCTGCCTTCGCCATCGGTGTTCTTCCTGATCTCTACGCATTCCACCGCTACACCAGGAATTCCGCCTGCCCCTGAACTATCCAAGAGATCCAGTTCGGACTGCAGAACCGGGGTTGGGCCCCGGGATTGTACAATCCGCTTGAATCTCCGCCTACGCTCCCTTTACGCCCAGTAATTCCGAACAACGCTTGCACCCCTCGTATTACCGCGGCTGCTGGCACGAAGTTTGCCGGTGCTTCCTCTCAAGGTACATTCAATCCCTTACGGATAAGGGCCTTATTCCCTCATGACAGTGGTTTACACACCGAAATGCTTCTTCCCACACGTGGCGTTGCTGCATCAGGGTTCCCCCCATTGTGCAATATTCCCTACTGCTGCCTCCCGTAGGAGTCTGGGCCGTATCTCAGTCCCAATGTGGCCGATCACCCTCTCAGGCCGGCTACCGATCGTCGCCTTGGTGGGCCGTTGCCCCGCCAACTAGCTAATCGGACGCAAGCTCATCCCATACCGATAAATCTCTAGTCAGCCAGCCATGCAGCTAGCCACTCTCCTGGACATTAACCGCGCGTTGGCACGGGTATTTCCTGATATGGGGCAGATTGCTTACGCGTTACTCACCCGTTCGCCGCTCGGCATTGCTGCCTCGCTCGACTTGCATGTATAAGACACGCCACCAGCGTTCGTTCTGAGCCAGGATCAAACTCTTCATTGATTTTCAAAATAGTCTGTCCTGTTTTCCGTAAAAGACTTCCAAGAAATTTTCTTGGGCCGTCACTAAGCACATCTCCGATTCCTTCAATCTTCCCGAAAGTCTCGCGGGCTTTCGCTTTTTCCTTCGTGACTCGGTTTCGGCCTCGTCTCTCAGGAACGGCGCCAATTATAGAATTTTCACGAACATTTGCAAGGGGTAATTGTGAAAAAAATTCACTTTTTTTCACTTTTTTCGTTAAAAACGGGATGTATGCCGCGGCACGACAGATTATTCACATTCTGTAAACAGAAATCTTTTTTCGGGGTTTAAAAAAAACGTCCCGGGAGCGGCGGCTTCCGGGGCGTTTCCAATTGCGATTGTGGCGTTTCGTTCGCGATTCGCAAGTTTTTAGATTTTCTTCACCACGAACATGTGACCAGGAGCCTTTGCAGGGTCAAGCTTCACATAGTTCTTGTTGCCACGCCAGACATAGCTTTCGTCGGTCACAATATCCTTCAAGAAGAAGAACGAATCGTTCTGGAGGCCAAGCTTAGCCATGTCGAGTTCAACAATACCTTCTTGCACGTGGTCCATGTCCATGTTGCACACGCAGAGAATCACGTCATCGCCAGACTTCTTGGAGTAAACCATAAGCTGGTCGTTCTGAGCGTAATGGAATTCGAGATTATCGTATTCCTGCAATGCGGCGTGTTCCTGACGAGCGACATTCAGACGACGAACAAAGTCTTGGATGCCCGGGCCAGACCAGTTATGTACTTTGTACTGATATTTTTCGCTATCGGCAAGTTCTTCCTTGATCGGGCTCGGGATGTTTTCGCAGAGTTCATATCCGTTATACATACCCGTAAGGCTCGAAAGCGTCGCGGCCAAGAAGTAGCGCTGCTTAAACGCGTTTGCACCTTTGTACGCAAGATACTTCGGGAAGATATCCGGCGTCGTCGGGAAGAAGATACCACGCATGTATTCCTTAGCGTCAGACTGCGTGAGTTCCTTCAAATACTGTTCGAATTCCCACTTTGCAGAGCGCCATGCGAAATACGTGTAGCTCATGTCAAAGCCAGACTTTGCGAGGCGGTGCATCATCTTCGGGCGTGTGAAAGCTTCGGCGAGGAACACGAGTTCCGGGCGTTTTTCCTTCACATCGGCGATGAGCCATTCCCAGAACGGGAACGGTTTGGTGTGCGGGTTATCGATACGAAAAATTTCAATTCCCTTGTCCGCCCAGAACAAAATAATATTCTCAATTTCCTTCCAAAGAGCCTTGTAGTTTTCGTTGTAGTAATCGAACGGATAAATGTCTTCGTACTTCTTGGGCGGGTTTTCGGCGAACTTGATGCTGCCATCCGGTTCGTGGTAGAACCATTCCGGGTGCGACTTCACATACGGATGGTCCGGGCTGCAGTTGAGCGCGATATCGAGCGCAAGGCGGAGTCCCTTGGCGCGAGCGGCTTTTGCAAAATGCTCGAAGTCCTTCATAGTCCCAAGTTCCGGGTCCACATCGTAATGACCACCGTTCTTGTTACCGACGGCATACGGGCATCCCGGTTCAAGCGGATTGCCCTTCTTGTCGACCTTCGCGTGGAGCGCGTTGTTTGCACCCTTGCGGTTCGTGACACCAATCGGGTGGATAGGAACAAGGTAAACAGTATCGAAGCCAAGCCCTGCAATGTAGTCGAGCTGCTTTTCGCAATCCTTCCACGTTGCGCTCTTGTTCGGGTCCGTGCCCTGGCTCTTCGGCCACATTTCGTACCACGTACCCACGCGACTGTAGACCGGGTCTACACGGAGCTTCATCACCGGGCTTTCAGTCGGAACGTCCTTCGGTTCCTTTGTCCATGCGCAAATTTTGTATTCGTAATAGCCTATGTTTCCGACCGTGAAGGAGCCTTCCCACAAGTCATTGTCGACAAAGTGCATCGGAGCCTGTTCCCATTTTTTCTTGGAAACGTGGCGGTAAAAAATCGCTGCATCGTACTTTTCGTGACTGTGGCGGAAGATGTCTGCCTGGAGGGTCACGGTATCACCGGGTTCACGCTTGAGCATGAAGCGGCCGCCCTCAATGCTCGGGCGGATATTTTCAATAACGAGATTTTCTTTTAGAGTTGGAATAGTTGCCATAATGACCTAAAAATAACAAAAAAGTCCACGAGAACACTCGCGGACATTGCTTTAGAGACTCTTACGATTTCTTTTCGCCGTATCTGTAACGGTAGCCGTAACCATAGGCAGACGAGCCGTCATCAACGCACTGGTTCAGGACAATCGCCATCTTCTTCATCTTTGCAATATTGAGCTGGTCTATAGTTTCCTGAATCACATCCATCGAGTGTTTCTTGTACTGAATTACGACCAGGCCAAAGTCCGCAAGCTTTGCAATAGACTGGGCATCTGAGACAAACGAATTCGGCGGCGTATCGATAATGACAACGTCATATTTAGCCCTGCATTCTTCAATAAGCTCTGCAAAGGCCTTCGAACTCACCAGTTCGCCCGGATTTGGAGTGCGGAAACCGTTGGGCAAGAAATCCACACCCTCGCCCAGATTAACCACCACATCTTCTAACTTGCAGTTATCGATAACGATATCGGCAATCCCCTTTTCACGCCTGTGCGAAAGCCTGGACTTGCGCAAATCCGCATCCACAAACAGGACTCGCCGCCCTTGCTTGCCAAAAAGATAGGACAAATTCAGCGAAACAAAGGACTTGCCCGCCCCCGGCACAATACCGGTTACCATAAGCACCCGACCGCCATCATCTAGGAACGAGAACTCCAGCGCCGTGCGGAGCGAACGCATTTTTTCGACAGCGATGTCTTCGGGATCGGCCTTCGCCAAAATAAAGCGTTTGTCGTTTACACCCGGCAATTTGTGGCCTAACTTAACCTTGGGAATCTTGGCATAGACACTCACGCCAGTTTCACGCTCGATTTCAGAAGACGATCCCACACCGCGATTGCGCAAGGAATACAACAGATAAATTAGAACCAGGCCGAAAGCAAAACCGCCCCCCAAGCCGGCAAGCGCGATTTTTTTGCGGTTCGGCTTAGACGGCTTTTCGTGAATGAACGCCGGGTCCACAATACGCACGTTACCGATTTCACTCGCGCGCACCACCCGGAGCTGCTGAATGTTGTTCAAAACAGAAGTGTACAGCTGGTTATTGATTTCTACATCCTGCTGCAACTTCAGCACATCCTGCTGGGTTGTAGGCAACTTTTTGGTTTTGCCCTCTTCCTTTGCAATTTCGCGGCTCAGCCTTTGCTGCTGCTGCTGAATGGCCTGCATGGCCGGGTGGTCGCCCTTGAACAGGCGCGCCTTTTCCTGATATTCCTGCTGCAACGAAAGCAGCTGCGTCTTGAGCTCAATTTGTCGGTCAAGAGTAACCTTCGCCTCGGCACCGAGGTCCACAGTCCCCACCCTGTTGCGGTAACTGGTCAACAGGCGCTGCGCAGAATCCAGCTTAGCCTTGATAGACGGCAGCTGCTCTTCCAGAAATTCCAGGGACTTCTCGGCTTCGGCACTGCGCATCTCGACATTCTGGCGCACATAAGTCTGCGCAATGGCATTGAGCACTTCGGCAACGCGGTCCGGATAACGGTCAGAAATCGAGACTTCCAGAATATTCGAGCTTTTTGCCACTTCAACGGCATTGACCCTCTTCTGCAAGCTTTCGGCCACACTAAGGATAGACGCCCGCGACAAGCGGAACTTTTGTCCAGAATCGGCAGACATCGCCTTCACGCAAACAGCAACCGTATCGCCCCACAGCGGGATACGGTACGTTTCGCCAACTTTTCCAACAACGAGGCTCTGGCCCTCCGGCGAAAAAAGCTCGTACAAATCCGGGGACTT
Organism: Fibrobacter sp. UBA4297; assembly: GCF_002394865.1. Lineage (NCBI taxonomy): Bacteria > Pseudomonadati > Fibrobacterota > Fibrobacteria > Fibrobacterales > Fibrobacteraceae > Fibrobacter > Fibrobacter sp. UBA4297. Next base: position 5,378 of record NZ_DGUZ01000006.1, read on the forward strand.
CACCTCGGCAATCCATTTTTCTTTCCTTTTGCTTTTCTCGTCCCTGACAACATTAGGCGGCTCAAAAAGTTCAAGGTCCATACGGCCTTCGCGGCGCAAAAGCCTATCCACAACCCCCTGCGGTTCCGCCATATAGTTCAAGCGCAGCTGTTCCACCACAGGCATAAGCACACTCAGGCTCTTTATCAAGTGGATTTCGGCAACCGCCGGGCTCTGCACATCGAACAAATCCCCAATGTCAGATACGGCTTTGCCGCTCTTGGACTTGGTATCGAGCTGGAGCATAGTCTTGTTTTCGAAGGAGTCACGAACATAACGCGATGCAAGCACACCGATAAGCAGGCCTACAAGCGAAAACAGCGCAACCATCTTCCAGTGGCGCAAAAGATTGTCAAGCAGGTCGAAGGAATCGCCCGTCTTGAAAGGCATAAACATGGGTTGTTGCGGATTTACTTGTTTATTATCGGATGTCATTGCCATAAAAATTAAAATTTAAATTCAAAATATAATATCAAATTCCCAACTTTTCCCTGAACACCAGCACCAAAAACAGGGTATTACCAATAACATAGCGCCGCCACATGCGTCGGGGTTCCTTGAGCAACCGGTAAAGCCACTCAAAGCCAAACCTCTGCCAAAGCATCGGAGCCCGCTTGTACGTCCCTGCAAAGAAATCAAAAACCGCGCCAATCGTCCCCACATGGCAATGGATGTTCAAGCGGTCCCAGTTGGCGTAAGTCCATTTTTCTTGCTTGGGGGCAGTCATCCCAATCCAAAGCAAGTCGGGGTTTGCATCGTTAATCGCCTGCACCATGTTCCTGTCATCTTCGACCGTGAACTGAGGCTTGTACGGAGGGGAATAAGTTACCACCTCCAAATTCGGGTACATCACGGCGGAGCGCTGGCGGATAAGCTTCAGAACCTTTTCGCTAGAGCCAAGGAACATCACCTTGCCCCCCTTCTCGTTCAGCTTGCGCATTTCGTACACAAACAGGTCCCAACCGGCGATGCGTTCCTTGGGGCGCGACTTGCCCCTGAGGAACCGGCACACGCGGACAATGCTGATTCCATCGGGAATCAGAACGTCCCCCTTGGTCAGAGCCTCCTCAAACAAAACATCTTTGCGTGCATTGTTGTACGAAAACGCGTTAATCGTATTGATTAACAGCTTGCCCTCGGGGAGTTTCGATAAATCTTCACGACTACAAAGAAGATTTAGGTTCTTGATACTAATCATAAAAATGGTCCCAATTCCATAGTTTCAAAAATAGCTTACTGTAGTCTTTTTGTAAACTCGCTATGGGACAACACATCTTTCAATATCCCGGCAAAGCGGTTTTCAAAAGACGATAGTGTAAATTCGGACTTGAACTTTTTATACCCATTTTCGCCATACTGGATCCGCAAATTTTTATCGAGCAAAAGCTTTTCTAGCGCAGTGGCCAAAGATTCTGCGTTATTGCGTTCACAAATCAAGCCGTTTTCACCATTTACAACCATATCTGGGATTCCGCCCTCATTCGTCGAAACAATCGGGAGCTTGAACTCCATGGCCTCAATATTCACCAGCGGGAAAGCCTCGTTATGGTAAAACGTCGGAAAAGCAAAAACATCAGCGTTTTCAAAATAAGGAATCTTTTCAGCACCATATTTACGCCCCACGTAACATGCACACCCCTCCAGCCCACGGCTTTTTACTTCGTCTGCAAAACGCAACGCATCCAGTTCATCGGTTTCGCCACCGACAAAATCGCAAGTAAAGCGAACCGACCGTTCCTTTAAAATTTTCAGAGCATCAAGAAGAACAATTACCCCTTTCGAAACAATCAAGTTTGACAAAAATAAAATCTTGGGGATTTCATTAAAGCGTTCTACAACGGGTTCGCCTTGCAATGATTCTGGAATTCCATTGGGGCAGATAAATACATCCTCTTTTGATACATACTTCTTTACATCTTCGTAAAGAACTTTCGCCAAAAGAATAACCTTCAGCCCTCTAAAGAATTTCTTATAAAGGATATTATCCAGGAATTTGTCCTGCCGACTTGCAACGCCCTTGTTGTGGTAATGAACGACAATCCGAGCATTCGGGGAATATTTCTTTAGGCAGTGCTTGATATACTGAACGACAACAAAGTCCTTGTAGAACGCGCCGCCCGCAGCATTTGGGGTGACGTAAACCAAGTCTGGCTGAAATTCTTTTATCGCATTCTTAAAGCGCTTCAACTGGGACAACAGATTGAAAATTTTCTTGACGCCGCCCTTGCCAATATCTTCAAGATTTTTGGCTAGCATCATATTTTCAAAACGGCAATCAAAAGAATCGTTCACGATTTTTGAATCATGAATATACTTGCCAACCATTGCTGCCCCGTGAACCGGAGGCGGCATGTGCATAATAAAGAGGACTTTGGGTTTAGAATTTAGCATAAAAACAATTCCTTCTACGCGGCTTCATTTTTAAAAATTTTTATATATTCACAAAGTACAAGGAATTTACCGATCCGGTCGTCAAAGCATACATGAAATACTTTGCGACCAAGAATGCGGACACCCATGAGACTCGAACAATAAACGACCAAGTATCTTTTTACAAAGATGATACTCTCATAAGGAGCAGGTATATGACTTACGAATACGAAATTCATGAAAGAGAGGAAAAAGTAAAGCTTGAAATGGTCGATGCCATGTTTGAAAAAACAAAATTGACTGACGAAGAAATTTCCTCCATTTCGGGCATCCCTCTGGAAGAAATTCAAAAGCGTCGCACGCAACATCAAAAATGAAACCAAGGCATTTCCCATAAGCAGCCTACCATGCCCGACCTTGGAGGATGCAAAGCATCACAGTTTCCATCCTCCAATTTTTTTTACCGACTTTGCGGGTGCACCTGCAATAATTGTGCATTTTTCAAATTGTTTTTGCGTAACTGAGCTGTGTGCAGCAATCACGCAATCAGAGGGAACACAAGCACCTTTTAGAATTGTCGCACCACAACCAATCCAAATATGATCTTCAAATATGATTTCTTTTGGAAGATTTATAACATTATGATTTTCATCATAAATTTCGTGAGTGTCACAATCCATAACAAGGCAATCCCAAGAAAACTGGATATCTTTCCCAAATGAAATTGACTTATAACAGTTAATTGTTGTATGGGCAGAAATTGCAAAATTGTTCCCCAAAATTAATGTTCCATCCTTCGCAACATGAATAATAGAGCCGCAACCAATATGCGCATCTCCTAAAAAAATTAGTTTACCTTTTATATTAAGAATCGCACGAGAAACATCCTTTGTAGGAACTTCGTGAAAACCTATTCTAATCATGGCTGTTCTTACAGAATTATTTTGTAATACAATCCGCCCAGGAACATTTATCTTCGTATCAAATTTGATGAATATAGGCAATTTAACAGCCTGCTTAAACGGCAAATATCTTAAATTAAATAAGAGAACTTTAGGTAAAGACAATACTAATATCAAAAATTTTAGCATATGGACTCCTATAAAATCACCTATCAATAATGTATCTAAATCGGCTCCACAATCTTATCAACAATGAATTATAAGACATTACTGATTTGTATAGACTCTTGTTGATATCAAAAGTTTGTGGATGAGCGAATTCTTTATTATCGCCCCTATCAAAATCGCATTTAAAGCGACTATATTTTTTGCAATTGGTCCCTTGCCCATCAAATCCAAAATTTGCAACTTTACTAACAATAGGGAAAAGAGAAACCTTGTTTTGCAAAAATTGAGCAAAACAAAAACGAATAGCCCAGGATTTATTTTTTCCGATACGCCAATCATTAAGCATTTTAAAGCAATCCGAACCACCCCATTTATTAAAGGATCGCTTCATCGATTTGTATTTATCCCAATTTTCTAATTCCCAATCTACGGAATTCCATCGGTCTGCCCATGTAGCCCACCCCCAAGAAGAAGAACGGGTACAGAAATACGAGTCAAATAAATAATCAGAAGGCTTTTTCACGCGATTACTATAACCACAAATAGAAAAAACATTCTGTTCACATTCATACAATCTTAATCCATCATTAATAAACGCCAAAAAATTCTTCGACACAACAAGGTCATCTTCCAACACAATAACTCGACCATATTGGTTTATGACACGAGTCACTCCAGAAATTATGCTTGGCCCCAAGCCCATATTACGCAATGAAAATTCACAACGAACGCTTTTAAAACCAGAAATTGATTCAGCATATTTTTGAACATTTTCAACGAGCTCTTTTTCGTTAGTTTTTCCCCCTCTCGCACCATCAACAAAAACAAAAAGGTCACTTTCTTTAGCCTCTTCATTTTCTAATAAAGAAGCTATTAATCGTTTTAAAGGTTCCAAACGATTAAACGCGAAAATGACTATGGGAGCATACAACATTAGCATCTATCCTTTAATTTTATGATTCCATAATATAGGGAACAAACAACGAATATATACAGTTACAAAATGGACTGCGGCTAAAACAATATTCGTCTGTTTTTCAAGATGAAAAGTTTCTTTTGGAGGCATCCCATTCGGCTTGTTCATATATTTCCATCGTTTTTTTAACGGAATCTCGGGATCGCACCACTTATCTATTCTGGGGTGGACATCACATGCACCAAGAACGATTCCACATTGAATCATTTTGATTCCAATTTTTTGAGCCCTGATTCCGTAGTCAAAATCCCCCTTTGAATGGCTATAATAATAATCCAAATTCCCTAGTTTTTCATATACATATCTAGGCACTAGAACTATATTACCATTAAAATGCTTGATTTCGGCATCATTTCCATCCGGCAACACAATACCATTTCTATTCCGACCACCATAAGTTATTTTCGAATGAGTCGTAGTATCGTGGCAAGCACCAACAACAATAGCCTGGTCTTTGAACTTTTGAGAAGTGGTAAGTAATTTTTCTACGGCACCATCATAAAGGAAAGTATCATCATTGAGCCAAAGATAAAAATCATACTCTTTAGTCTTGGCTGCAACATCCCAAGCGGTCCACATACCTCGATTCCAAAAGAGGCTTCCATCGCCATCTATTATGTTTACCAGCGGAAACTGTACCCGAACCGCTTCTGGCGTACCATCAGTACACCCATCATTTGTCAAGTAAACTTCTAAGGAATAATCCTGTGGAATAAATTGCTTAAAAAGATTATCCAAGCAGCGCAAAGTTGTTTCTTTGCGATTAAAGACTGTAAGGAGTGCGGCTATTGTTTTCATACGTTTCTTATAAACTTCGCAGGGTTTCCAGCCCATATTTGATTATCAGGTATATTCTTGGTCACTACACTACCTGCACCAACAATGGAATTTTCACCAATAGTAACACCTTTAAGAATAATCGAATGTGCACCAATGAATGCATTATCTTTAATGACGACAGGCTTTTTAGTTCTATTTTTCATATCATCTTTTGATTTTCTTACATTAGGATCAAGAGAATGAAAATCTGTTGTATATATACATACACCACCTCCGATTTTCACGTTATTTCCAATTGAGATATCATCAATAGCAACAAGGGCCGTTTGGCTAATTCCAACATTATCCCCTATAGATAAAGTTGCAGTGCGATCGACAAAAAATGTACACGGTTGTGGGCAACCAATCGGATTATGCTTAATACCATTATTCATCGCAAAATTTTTTCCAATACACATTTTTCCACCACGAGCAACCATAACATAAGGCGTTCCGCCCGTTTTAAAAGACGAAAATGATACATTATTCCCTTTAAACTTCAACCATGTAATACAATGATTTGTAATACAAGTAAGTTTACTAAAAATCAATCTGATCGTTTTATAAATATGGTAAATCATTTTTACGCGTTCCTATACTTTAGATGGCAACAAAATATTTTTCGCCCATATTTTAAATTCAAAATCAGTCATCCGTAAAAAATATGGGGAGTAACACATTGACAGAATAACCCATAGATAAAGATTATTCAAATCAAATCGTGTAAAATCCTCCATCCACGCAAACGCCCAACGAAAAGAAACGTAAAGAGCAATAACATACATACATTTATTATTGGAATACTTGAAAACATTTTGAATTGCATTCAAAAAAATCAAGGCATACAAACAAACTCCTATCAAGCCCATATAAGTAAAGACATTCAAAATAGAGACCTCACTACTCTGACGTTCTCCTTTATGGTATGGAGTTCCATTAAACTGCAAATCTGCCATCCATGAAAAAAACGGGGAATCGTATCCACGAGCAAGTGATCGCCCTTGAATTATGTAATTATGCCTTATAGCGCTAGATATGGTTTCTTCATATATAAAAGTTCTCGTATCAGATTTTAAATTTTCACTTGGAGTATTATTACCAGCCATTGAGTAACTACCCGTAACAAGAACTTCTTTATCTCCTAGATAATCATCCATTTTCCAGATATTAAAAATACCCGTCAAACCTAAAATTAATAAAACAAAAGGAACAACAAATAATAAACAAGTAACCTTTTTTATAACTCGTAAAGAGAAAACATCAATCTTCAAAAAAACAAACGAAAGCAATATAGCAAACGCAAATCGAATTGCCGTGCTACGGGCCCCAAAAGAACCATATATAAAAACAGCCAAAGAAAAAAAGACTACAACAATCTTCCATTTTTTTTCATAGAACGGCCAAAAAATCACAAGAAATGCAAATGGTGATAAAAATTTTCCAGGAGCTTCAAGTTGCATAAACGGAAGAAAAAACCAAAATGCGATAATTGCAAAACAACACCATTGTCGAGATATTTTTGAAATATTTTCAGGTATTGACAAATAGAAAAAGGACACCCCCATTAAGTATATCATCAAATTATTGATCAACAATTTTTTATCCCAATAATAATCCGCCATAAAGCAACCATAAACGGCAGAAACTATGACCCAAATGAGGAAAAATTTTATTGCTTTGGGATATTCAACCCCTCGATAGTATTGTTTTTTTAATTGATAGAAAGCATAAAGAGTAAAAAATTCCGTTACCCACCAAACTGTAGTGTTGCCAATAGGCAATTCAACCCATTGAGCAACAGATGGGAAAGTGAGCAATACGATAAAAAACGGAATCAATTTTACTAAACGATCCATACGTCACCAATAACAAGCGCCTTCAACTTTTTCAGCTCTTTCTGTTCTATAATTATCCGGTCGAACCCAATTTTTATTCGAAAGCATTTTTAAATAGAAATCTTCCGGTTTCATATGCCATATTTTGCAATAATTCGGATTTTCCCATCTATTTCCCTTAATACCAAATAACAATTGCAAAGCCCCACCCATGTGAATCGCTTTTTTCCCCTGTCTTTTGCAATGCGCTGCCAAAGGAAAGCCATAAGCACCACAACCAATTAAGCAAATATCGTAATCCTGTTTATCAATTTCATTTTCCATCCATCGAAGAGCGTCAAACCAGTCATTAAACTCACACTCCCCCCCCAATGATTGAACAGCTTTGACAGTTCTCAAATTAAAATTAGGTAAAACATCCGGATTATCGAACAATTCCGTTCTATGGTTATAATACTGATTCTCGATTAGTTCAGCAAACGGGTGTACAACAACAACATTTTTTCCCTCTAAAGCTTTCGACCACGGCTTTGAAGACCAATATGGTTCCAACATTAGTAAATGAATGAATTTACAATGTTGCGGTAGAGGCATAGCTTTTTCGTGCCCTATCCAAAGAGCCAAAACATCTAACTCCTTGGAATCCTCAATCATAAGCCTTGTAAACCTAGAAATCGTTTCCGGATTTGAAGGGAAAAAACCAGACCACCGTTCAAGTTGTTTGATTGCAGAATCCATCCACCACCACTGGGGTTGTTGCCCTCGTATATATTTTAAAGCACTGTGTTCAGAAGACTCTACGGCTAGGCAATTCTGGATAGCTTGAAGCTCCGTACTTCCAAATCTCGCAATCATGCATGGAGCATCAGAACTTAATTTACTGAATATAATATCAGAACTTTGTTCAACTGAAAGCCCAACATCCTCTGGCATTACATAAGTTGAACGATGACTCGGCATCGTCTTCTGATATATTTTTTGCAGGACTTTCAATACAAAGTGTATTAATTTTCCCATATTTTTTTTCTTTTTTTTGAATTAAAATATTTTTTTAAATTTAACAAACACCCATAAATCTTTGTAGAAAAAATAGCAAGTTTCAACATATAATTAGGATAATGGCGATAGGCTTTATAATAGTGATTATTAGCTTCGGTCATCATTAACCCGATTTTTGCCCAATTATATGATTTTGTCGTTGTAGTTCCATTTTCATGAATAACCGTCGCCTCAGGAGCAAAATAGTAGCGCAACCCAACTTTCAGCATCCGTTCGCTCAAGCACAAGCCCTCTGCATAAAGGAATGTTGCAGGATCAAACATTCCACATTTTTTAAAATCAATCATACGCGACATAAAAAAACATTCTGCAAAAGTATAATGAAAGCCCTCAGAAGCCAATTCCGCATATGTAATTTTTTTTTCATTTTTGAAAAAATATTTCTTTATCAGACCAATCCACGAATTACATATAACACGAAATAAATAAGGCTTTTTTTGTGGAGTTTGTCTTTTTCCTGTTACTCCAATAATATTTGGAGTAATAATTCCAATATCAGGAATATGCTCCAATTTTTCAATCATAACCTCAACAACGTTTTTATCAACAATTTTTATATCATTATTAGAAAAAAGAAGATATTCTATTTTGGGGAAATGTTTACTTACAAATTCAACACCTAAATTATTCGCCCTAGCAAAGCCAAGATTTTCTTTTGAATCTATAACAAAAAATTTCTTTGATGAATCTATAGGTTTCGTAATATCACAAACAACATCCCCCCCCAATTCACCCGCCAGATGTTTGTTACTCTCATCAGTAGAAGCGTTATTAACAAGAACAACTAGATTTTCGACATCTATTTTAGAGAGTTCATTCCGTATATACGAAATGCTCAAATCATCATTTTTATATCCGACAATAATGGTTGCAATCACAAGAAAATCCTTTCAATTTCATCGTAAAATAAGTTCTGTTCCCTAGAAACCCTTAATTTATATTCATCAAAATCTTTTACACACTGTTCATAATGATTTAAAACATAAAGAATTCTTTGTGTAATAACTGCTAAATTAGATTCTTTCACATCAAATTTATAAAAAGCACGTATTGGAACATCCTCATAAAAATATGATGCACCCTCCCTTCCAGTAATTATACAACAGCCATTAAGAACCGCTTCACGAGGAAGTCGATCTTTTCCAGGAAAATTTCCAAAGTCTATATACAATTTCGAGGTTTCTAACAATTCTTTTAACTGTATTCGAGTCAATCCCTTAAGCGGAATAAACTTAACATTAGGCAACCTAGAAATAATTTTTTTTGTAAATTTAAGACCCTTTGCGGGATTGTAAAGAACTATATTATTTTTTTCATTTTGGGGATTACCTGCAAGTTCCGTATTAATAAAATCTGATAGAGGCAATACTACTGAAAAATTTTGATTGTATAGGTGATGCTGAGCATATGTTGATTGATAAAGATGAATCAAACGATCATCATTTTTTTTCAAAATATCATTATCATTTTTACAAACACTTTTCATTCCACGTTTTAGCCAATTCTTTATACATCTTACTTTTTCAAGAATTCCTTTCTTAAATATAAGCTGTTGCATCAAAGTAGCTCTATTATATCTATTGTCTACAGACATCCACCAGCATGCTATTTTGATTTTTGTGTAAATCATAACAGCATCAAAAAAAACTTCTGGTACAACCAACAAATTCGAAGGATCATCATCAATAGCATTCGATGTTTTTACTTCGTATTTTTCATAATATTTGGTAACATTCTGCTGTAATGCCGGTCTACAATATGTATCTATATACACAATAAAAGCATTCTGAGCCTTTTTTCGAAGATAATCCACCAACTGATGGCAAAGTTCAACACCACCAGTCTGACCTCCATAAGGAGCTAAAACATAAATCTTTTGATACTTAGTCATATGCTTCTTCACATTTTCATATTTAACACATATTCAATAATCGGAGCCATATCAAAATATTGATAAAGTCCTAAACGACCTCCAAAAATAACATTTTTTTCTTGCAAGGCTAACAAGCGGTACTTATCTGCTAACGCATTATTTTTCTCATTATTTACTGGATAATATGGTTCCATCCCTTCTTTGTACTCCACAGGATACTCCTCAGAAACAACCGTTTTAGGACAATCGTAAACAGCTGATCCAAACATTTCAAAATGTTTATGTTCTATAATTCGTGTATAAGAATAATCACGCGACGTATAATTAACAACAGCATTTCCCTGATAATTCGAACAATCTAAAATATTTGTTTTGAAGTAAACTGAACGCCAATCCAACTTTCCATATTTATAATCAAAATATTCATCTATAGCTCCTGAATAAACTAATTTTTCAGCATCATTTCGCCACGAGTCCTTATATTCTTTAAAAAAATCTGTTTCCATTTTACAATCAACACCTTCAAGCAAACCCTCAATCAGCTTATTATAGCCTCCTATTGGGATTCCTTGGTACTTATCATTGAAATAATTATTATCAAAAGCCATTCGAACCGGCAAGCGGTTTATAATAAAAGCAGGCAAATTCTTACAATCTCGACCCCATTGTTTTTCTGTATATTCTTTAATGAGCTTTTCAAAAATATCCTTACCCACCAAAACTAACGCCTGTTCTTCGAGGTTTGTTGGCTCACGACCATTCAATGCCGCTAAGGCTTCGGCTTTCTGTTCTTCGATTTTTGCCTTTGCTTCTGCCGGAGTAGTAACGCCCCACATCTGGTAGAACGTGTTCATGTTAAAGGGCAGATTATAAAGCTTGCCTTTATAATTTGCAATGGGACTATTCGTATAGCGATTGAATTCAACGAAAGAGTTGACAAAATCCCACACATATTTATTGCTCGTATGGAAAATATGCGCGCCATACTTATGAACATTTATCCCCTCAATTTTTTCGCAATAAACATTGCCACCAAGTTGTGGACGTTTGTCAATGACTAAGCATTTTTTACCACTTTTAGTAGCACGATAAGCAAATGTCGCGCCAAAAAGACCAGACCCAACAATAAGATAATCGAATTTTTTCATATTATGACAAAGCCTCTTTTAAAAAATCGATGGATTTTGTTTTTAACTTTTGTCTAATTTCGTTAACCCTATTCCAGTCAATTTTACTTAAAACCAAATTTTCTGTAACATCTTTTGTAGACATAACAAGACGATTTTCCAATCCATAGGTAGACAACAGTGATTTAAATCTTGTTACAGCAACCGGAGAAACACAAATAAAAGGGACATTAAAAATAATACAAAAAACAGTTCCATGAAAAGAATCAGTTATAACAAATTTAGCTTTACTATACCCATAAATCCATTCTTCGACAGGCATAAATTGAGCCTCTTTTAATTGCTCTCTTTTATATACTTGAGATAAAAATCTTTGAGTCATTAAGTTTACAGGCTCTACACCTAAAATACCGGATACCTTTTTTATTACATTTCGTTCATCATCATTAAAGAAAAAAACATACTGCATAAGATCTATTTTTTTGTTAAAAGGGACATACCCTTTAATCAGATGAAGATAGTCTTCTTTGTCAAGCAGCATTGTTGGATCAAGCACTTGAGTCGCATTCACGTCAAAATAATCTTTGCATATTCTAACGCCAGATTTTTCACGAACAGACACCTTATTAAACCGTTGCAATAATGGTTTACAAATATTTAGCTGTTTTTGCGAAAATTCATTTTTATCAACACCAAAAGATGCAGCATAAGAAATTCGTTTAATTTGCAATTCTTTGGGAATAAAATCACAAAACATATGATATAAATCAGGACTTAGAGACGGTCTCCAGGTTTGGTCGCTACCAACAACAAAAGCTTCATAATGATTTGATATGACAAAATTTTCTAAATCCTTCTTAGAATAAAATTTTCGCGTAAGGTTTACATGTTTTTTTATAAAAGGCTTTATTAATTTCACTCGATAATCAAGATATAACAAAGGATTGATACATGATAACTCCTTTTTTCCCAATATATATCGTCTTATCAACCACAATACAGAATTTTTCAATTTGCTTTTAATCGGTAAATAATTATAAAGTTTCGTATTCATTATGGACGCATCATGACCAAGTCTCGTAAGAACTGTCTGCAAAGCAAACCCTTGCAAGATTCCTCCATAATTATCATAAGGTACGAGAGTAAGAATTCCTATTTTCATTTTTTCTTTTTCAACTTTGTTAATACCTTTTTTAATATTCTTTTTAAATATATTACAGAAAAGATAGACTTTAGTTTTGAATAATAATAAAAAAACATAGAGCGATGGCCACAAAAAGGTAACACAGAAGAAAAATCTGATGTGTCCTTTATCATACTATATATTTTTTCCTGTTGAATAGAAAAAACTAACGGTCGACTAAACTGATAATTATATTTTTTTGCTAAATCAATTGAAGCTTCCTTCAAAAAAAATTGGTCCTTTATAGCGTTAAAATATTTCATTCCTTTTTCAGAATTAACCAAAATACATGAAGCCCCTTTTTTATAAGGGAAATTCGGAAAAAATTCATGGCATCCCCAAAAATCTGCAGCAGTAATATCACCTACACGATTTACAGAAGCATATCTACACGAATAACATTTTTTTTCGCTAAATGTCCATTAAGAAAAGCCCAATAATAAGGGTCACAAATTGCCGGGATTATTTTTTCACCTTTCGTTGTCTTTACATAAGCCTTTGGAATACCTCCCCATGGTGATACCATTTTATTTCGAAACTCGAAACTTAATATTTTAGCCTTCCATTTGAATTCTCTCCATTCAATATATTTTTTAAAAAGATTATAATCCGGTGTTCCATGACATAATATATCGATCAATAATAGATTAGAATATTTTTCTTTAAAATGTGAACGAACCGCAGCAACTTGACAAGGTGTTCCAGAGAATAAAACTAATAGACCTTCTTCAAGTTTTTTTTTAATTTCTGGTAAAATATGTACAAAATTACTCTCAACATATTTTGAACCCTGTAACATATGCAAACCTTCAAGATTATCGACACAACAATGTTTTAACACCAAGTTTTGATCAAAAGCAGCTCCACATGCACAACCTCTTTTTTCTATTATATATTTTGCAAAAGCAAAAAATACACCCCCAGATGTTGACTTGAACAATTCAGGCCCTTTATATTGAGCACAAAAACATTTTTGTTCAAACATTAAACTTTCCTTTTTTTTGCATCTTTTTAAAAAAAGATGTGTGATTTATCAATAATTTTTTTAAAAAGATTAAAAAACTAGAACGTTCCTCTTTTTTTAAACCAACACACCATATACAAACAAAAGACCAAAAAAAGGATACTGCAGTAATAATAAAAAAACGCGTCCAAGATTGATTCATATTCAAGTAGACAACGAAAGGAAAAACTAATGCGATTACAGATGAGCAAAATATCGGAATGATTACTTGTTTTACGTAACTTGCCATTTTCATATTAATCTCCTTGTAAAACAACAAAACTCTTATTACAAGACAAAAGAAAGTAATAACTAGATGTATAAGAAAAACAGTTAATGCAGAAAAACCGATTTTAAAAAAAATATACGAAATAGGAATAACAGCCAACAAAAGAGAACCTACTATTATATTTAATTTCTTCACTTTTCCTATAGCCCCAGCAGCAACTGTCCAAGAATTCGCCAAACAATTTATCAAACAAGTGCAAAGGATCAATCGTAAAAATACTACTGTATCTTCAGGTACTATTTTGAGCCACAACTTAAGCAATATATCGGATTCAAAAAAAATTGGCAACATAATAAAAAAAAGAAGAAAATAGCCATATCTTGCACTAGCAAACATCAAGGTATGCATTCTATTAAAATTTTCACTTGCAAAATTTTTGACTATTTGCGGATTTAACGCCATTTGATAATTAGATACAAAAGAATTTATTAGATTATTCACTTGAACAGCAACACCCCTTGCAGCATTTACAACAGGTCCAAAAAACATATTTAACAAAAGATTTACGCCCTGTGTATTCGCCGCAAAAGCCAAATTTCCAAACAAAGACCAGCCTGAATAACATATTATTTCTTTTACAATCCCTCTATTTATATTTAACGTCATTATGCTTTCCGGGAAACGTCGTCTACAATAAACTCTATAAAGAATAAAATCAACAAATTGTATTACAAAAAGGAAAAAACCATAAAATAGAAGTTTATCAATAGGGGAATAAGATATAAGAAGAACAATAATCAACTTTGCTAAAGAATCAAAAACAGATATATATGCATATATATCCATTTTTTCACGTCCAACAATAAGTGATGTATAAGGAGTGTTTATAACGGACAAAAAAGCAGATGCATACGAAAATTGAAGAAGCCAAAAAGCAACATTCATTCGGTCTGAAGGTATTTGCATCTTTTCATAGAAAAACCATAAACCAATAGTTTCACAAAGTAATAAAATGATTACCGCAATAAATATATGAAACAAGGCCAATATTGAAAAAATATGTTTAAGCTGCGTTTGATCATTTCTACCTATATAAAAAGTTATATACCTAGATGACGCAGACGCCATAGCACCATTTAATGAGGCGAATATCGCAACTATTCCACCAATAACATTGTATATACCATAGTCTGATATCCCCAAAACATTGATAACAACTCGACTTGTGTATAATCCGATGAGCATAGTAAGTAACATTCGGAAATACAAAAAAAGAGTGTTTTTTGCTAGGGTTTTATTATTTGAAGAAATATTACTAGTCATTACCTCGCCGCCCTATACAGAGTCACCAACGGTTTGCAATATTCACCATTTTGCAAACGGTTGAATATACAAAAAACATTCCCGAACAAGTCGGGAATGACAAATAAGGCGGTTGCCTTGACTAAAATATATCGTTCAAAAGCAACCACCATTCCCTCTTACTTCACCAAACCTTTTTCCAAGTATTCGGCCAGGTTCGTGCGGACGCGGCTTGCGGCATCGTCGGCGGCGACCTTGCGCATGTCGCTTTCGACCATGATGCTCACGAGCTGCTCGAACGTCGTCTTTTGCGGGTTCCAGCCGAGTTCGGCCCTCGCCTTGGTCGGGTCGCCCCAGAGGTTCACCACGTCAGTCGGGCGGTAGAAATCTTCGGACACGGCCACAACGGTCTTGCCCGTAGCAACGTCGATGCCCTTTTCATGGACGCCTTCGCCTTCCCAGCGGAGTTCAATGCCTGCGTGGTGGAACGCGAGCGTCGCAAATTCACGGACGGTGTGCTGAACGCCGGTCGCGATAACGAAGTCTTCGGGCTTGTCGTGCTGCAAAATGAGCCACATGCACTCCACGTAGTCCTTGGCGTAGCCCCAGTCACGGAGGCTATCGAGGTTGCCGAGGAACAGGCAGTCCTGCTTGCCCTGGGCAATGCGGGCGGCGGCAAGCGTGATCTTGCGGGTCACGAATGTTTCGCCGCGGCGTTCAGATTCGTGGTTGAAGAGGATGCCGGAGCAGCAGAACATATTGTAGGCTTCGCGGTATTCCTTGACAATCCAGAAGCCGTAAAGCTTGGCCACGGCGTAGGGGCTGTACGGGTGGAACGGGGTGTTCTCGTTCTGCGGGACTTCTTCGACCTTGCCGTAGAGTTCACTGGTACTCGCCTGGTAGATGCGGCAAGTCTTTTCCAAATGGTTGGTGCGCACGGCTTCCAGTACGCGGAGCACTCCTGTAGCGTCAACGTCGGCGGTAAATTCCGGGGAGTCAAACGAGACCTGCACGTGGCTCTGGGCTGCAAGGTTGTAGATTTCGGTCGGCTGGACCTTGCCCACAACTTTCACGAGGCTCATGGAGTCGCCCATGTCGGCGTAGTGCAAATGGAAGTTCGGCTTTCCCTCGAGGTGGGCAATACGTTCGCGGTAGTCTACCGAAGAACGGCGGATGATGCCGTGGACTTCGTAGCCCTTGGCTAAAAGGAATTCAGACAGGTAGGAACCGTCTTGGCCGGTGACGCCTGTGATGAGTGCTACGTTTCGTTTTGTCATGTTTTAAGTTTCCTAGATCCTTCGACTTCGCTGCGCTCCGCTCAGGATGACACAGACGGCCATAAATGTTATGCCTTCAGGGATTCCTTGTACCAATCGAATAACTTCTGCACGCCCTCGTCGATTTCGACCTTGTGTGTCCAGCCGAGGCTGTGGAGCTTGCTCACGTCGATGAGCTTGCGCGGGGTGCCGTCGGGCTTGCTCGCGTCGAACACGACTTCGCCTTCGAAACCGACCGCCTTCACGACGAGTTCGCTGAGTTCACGGATGGTGAGTTCCTTGCCCGTACCCACGTTGATGTGGCAGTTGCGGATTTCACCGAGCTTCGGGATGGCACCGCCGCGGCCAGCGCTGTGGTTGCGGTCCACTGCGCCATCGACGCTTGCGCCGTAATGTACGCTGGAATATTTTTCGATGCCGATGATGTCGCTGAAATTCACGTTCAACAGCACATGTACCGATGCGTCGGCCATGTCTTCGCTCCAGAGGAATTCGCGGAGCGGCTTGCCGGTTCCCCAGAGGGTCACCTTGTTGTTCTCGATGCCGTACTTTGCGAGGACTTTCAAAATTTCGTCTTGGGAGGCGTTGCCATTGATGCCTTCGACCGGGCGCTTGTCCATGTCGACCTTGATGCTTGCCCAGTCACCATCATGGATGAGCTTTGCGAGGTACACTTTGCGCATCATGGCGGGCATCACGTGGCTGTTTTCCAGGTGGAAGTTGTCGTTCGGGCCGTAAAGGTTCGTGGGCATCACGGCGAGATAGTTGGTGCCGTACTGCAGGTTGTAACTTTCGCACATCTTGAGGCCTGCAATCTTTGCAATGGCGTATTCCTCGTTGGTGTACTCGAGTTCGCTCGTGAGGAGGGCGTCCTCCTTCATGGGCTGCGGGGCGTTCTTCGGGTAGATGCATGTAGAGCCGAGGAACAAAAATTTCTTCACGTTGTGGGCATAGGCCTCGCTGAACACGTTGCACTGGATTTTCATGTTCATCATCATGAAGTCTGCACGGTAGAGCGAGTTTGCCATGATGCCACCGACAAATGCCGCCGCTAACACCACTGCGTCGGGGCGTTCTTCGTCAAAGAACTTCTTGACGGCATATTGGTCAGTTAAATCGAGTTCCTTGTGGGTGCGGCCAACAAGGTTGTTGTATCCGCGGGACTTGAGATTATTCCAAATGGCAGAGCCCACCAAGCCGTGGTGGCCCGCAACGTAAATCTTTGAATTCTTGTCTAGCATTATAAGCTCGTTTTGAGTATAGGCTAAGGTATGCTAAATTTAGCAAAAATCAAAGCATTAAAAAGGTTAAGGGAGCGCCTAACTACTTAATCCTAATTAATTGCACGTCCTTGATCCAGAACGTCCTTTCGGCCTTGCCCAGGTTCAGGTCCAGGCGTGCAAACGGGTCGGTCACCTTGGGCGTGAATTCAAACTCATACGAGCGCCCAGTCGTCTTGACATTGACATGTTCCTGGAAACCGTTGGTCTTGTCGTTATAGATGTAGCCGCCCAACCGCGCCGTAATTATCCCTTCGACATCAGACCAGATTGTAAACACAATCTTGTACGTAGCGCCCATGACCACAGGAATGTTTTCGTGCAAAAGCTGGACGCTGTACGAAAAGTCGCCACCCCTCGTCACGTGGACCTGCATCACGTTCGAATTCTTTTCCTTGATGATAGACGTATCGGCAAGGCCATTCAGCTGCTTGTGGAAAATCCAGCCGTTGCCGCCTTCGCTAAAGTCGCCATTGAAGACAAAGTTCTTGTTCAGTTTTCCGCTGATTTCGTCCCAGATATCATCGACATAGTCGCAGTGTTCCACGCCCTTGGAATCCGAGTATTCGTAGCGCAGGGCCTGGAAGCTCGGCAGGAACCGTTCGTTCAGCGAGTTCCAGAGTTCCGTGTTTTCCGTGTTACTGAAATGGATAACGCCGTCTTCCCCAACCTTGGCGCTAGACAGGTCAAGCCCATCGACAAAGCGGTGCACGCGGAACGCTATAGACAAATTCACAATATTGTTTTCAATTTCAATCTGGGAGTAATGGTACCGCAACTCGAACAACTGAACGCTGTTCATCTCATAGACGAACGGAATGTCCTTGCCATTTTCATGAATGCGTCCGTAAATCGCGTCGTAGCCTTCCTTTTTGTCGATTTCAAAGGCGACGCCGATTTCCTTAAGGAACCCGCCATTTTTGAGATTGATGTTGTTGAACGCCTCCTCGACGACTTCGCCATCCGTGAACGAAATCGGGAGCACCGCCGCCGGGTCGTCCTCGTAGGGCCACAGCTGGAGCCCGTCTTCGAGAATCACCGAAGTGCCCACATAGAAACTGCAATAAGAGCGGACCTCGGTAAGCGTAAGCCGGAACGTGTCAATGACCACCCTTTCATCTTCGGCGGCAGCCTTCGTAAGCGAGAGAGGCTTTGTATCCGAATAGTCGATAGAGAAGTCCGCCGTAAGGCCGAGGTTTTCCGCAATTTCAGGATTCCCAATTTCAATACCGGCCGTAGTGTCGGATTCAGAACACCCGGCAAGCCACAATGCCACAAGCATGCAACCGATTATTGAATTCAAAAAACGCATCATACTCCTCGAGTTAGAGGGTACAGCTGGATATTGATTTGCACAACTTCCTCAGCTTCCCCCGCTTTTGCAGAGAAATCTAGTAGTTCTTTGCGCATCAGTTGCAAATGTTTTTTCAAATCGGGGAAATCTTCGCGTTTTATGCTGAAAGTAAGCGCCGAAACGTCCCTTTGCGGGCCCGGGAGCGTAGAAAGCATGTCCGCCGAGAGCTTGAGCATCTGGAGATGGTACATCTTGACCATCATGTCCTGGACTTCGTCGTCGGTGGTAATCAGGGGATCGCGCTGGCGGAATCCGTTCGCAGTCTTCACCAGAAGCCCAAGTTCAACGAGCAGCTTGAGCGATTCGGTCACCTGTACCGGCGTAATGAGACCGCCGAGGCGCTTGGAAATCCAGTCGGGAATCGGGCGAAAATCCTTGAGCGCCACCATCTCGAGAATCGCGGAGTGGTGCCATTCACGGAAAATGCGGAACTGCGCCGCATCCATCTTGTGCAGCTTGGAGCGCGGGCTCGCCTTCAAAAGCTGGGCGTAGTACACCTGCTTGTCCGCATCCGTCTGAGCCTGGTTGAAGAAAACGAGACTTTCAAAATATGCGGCACGCTGGCCATCCAAGCCGAGGCCGTGGATGAGCTTCACCACCGTGTTTTTTGTAATGTTTCGCTTCCCGTCAATCGTGAGCTTGAGATGGGCATGGCTCGAAAGCCCGGCCTTCTCCGCGAAGAAACGGAGGCTGAACGCCGGAACCGTCTTCTTCTTGAACTCATAGTAGTCCCGCAAGTACACGCGGTAGTTCGTGTACTGCAGCACATCAGGTTCAACTATGCGATTTTCTCCTGTTTCCATACGTTAAAAAATAGAAGTCTTCGGGCGCAAAAGCAAAGGATAATTGCTCTTTCTCGTTTACTGAGGTAACCATGTTAGACGAGAGGGGCAGGCTTTCCCCTGATTGCAGCCCCGGACGCATCAAGCACCGCGAGTACTCAGCAGAAATCCCGCGCGAGGAGCGCAAAGCGCACATGGTCCTCGAAATGATCGTGGAGGCGTTCGAACTCGCGGCAAATGCCTTCTTCTTCAAATCCGGCACGGCGGGCGACCGCGGCACTCTTCGGATTTTTGACCGATGCCGTAAGTTCAAGGCGGTTGAGCCCCATCGCAAAAGCTTCGCCCGCCACGAGCAAAAGCGCCTCAGTCGCGAGGCCACGACCGCAAAAACGCTCCCCAAGCCAATAGCTCACAGTCGCCGAGCGATTTTTCCACTGCACCCAGCCAAGCATGATGCAGCCCGCGATTTTCAATTTCGCGCTGTTTTCCACAGGCGTACCAGCACTCGCGCCCACAAGCGTGTCTTCACCGACCTTCTTGAAAACGCCCCAGCAGGCGCCATTCGCCATCTGCGCCTGCATGTTCCAGGCATCGATTTTCGCAGAAACATCTTCGGGAGTGCGGCATTCCACGGCAGGCCACGGCAAATGCTCAGACAAGAACTCGCGAGAGCCATCAATCAACTCGAACAGCGGCTGCACGTCCGCCTCGCCAAGTGGGCGCAACACGACACGCTCGCCATCAACCTCTTGCAGCGAGAATTCACAAAGTTCATCATCTAAAAAATCGTTCATATTCAACTCAACGATAGCATTTGTCATGTCACCGCATCTTACCATATCGCTCGAAGACGCAGAAGATAACGCACCCAAGGGGTTATGGCGTTTTTTTTTAGCGGTTTTCATGACTACATGCATATAATTTTCAATTTTAAGCATTTTTATATGCATTTTTGAGCCTATTTCTTATAAACTACGCACCAAACTAAGGTCTAGATTTACCGATGATACATATAAAAACCGACAATTTCGTCAATTTATATGCTCAAACGCCGGCATAATTCATTACTTTGTATAAAAACGTGCATATAAAAAGCCATTTTGTTCATTTTTATATGCATCCCCTCAAAAAACACCCAATAAACTCGTCATTCTGAGCCATTCAGGCATAACCGCGGCGCGGTTGGCGCGGTTGGCGCGGTTGGCGTGGTTGGCGTAAAAAAACGAAAAACCCGATAGCAAACTACCGGGTTTTTCAGTGCGGATGAAAGGACTTGAACCTTCATGCCCTTGCAGGCACTAGAACCTGAATCTAGCGTGTCTACCAGTTCCACCACATCCGCGTGGTGCACCAAATTTTGAAAAAAAAAGCCCTTTTGTCAAGGGGTCACGGGAATTTGGCGCTTTTTTGCGGGCGGGGCCAAATTTATTTGCGGACGGCTTCGCGGATCCAGTCCATGCGCTTGCCTTTCCAATAGCTCCAATCATGCTCGCCCTCCGGGTCGAACCGGAGTTCGCAGTCCACCTGCACCGCCTTGCAAAATTCCGTAATCCACGGCACCGTCTGGTCCGACGGGTAAAGCCTGTCCTTGCCGCCCTGCAAAAAACGAAAGCGCCCCACATGCATTTTCTTCGGCACGGCAAGTTTCGCAGGCTCTCCCAAGAAAGCCCCGAACGAGCTCATGAGCAGGCGGTCTTCCACAGCACGACGACCCTCCAGCGAATAGACGAGCACCCCAAGCGAGCCATCCGAAACGCCCACTAGCGACACACGCTCCACAGGCGCCCCGCGCCTTACCGCCACAGAATCCAGCGCCGCATCAACAGCAGCAATTGCAGCCGGCGTGACCCAGTGATTCTCACGACAGACAGACACGCTCACCACAATCTTTTCAGGATAAAGTTCCGCAAAGTCCGTACCCGCGACAAGCCCTTTTGCGCAGTTTGCGCTCCCCATGCCACCATGGAACCAGACCACGACCGGCGCATTTGCGCGGTTTTTCTTTTGCGACGCGCCCGCGCGCTTCACCGATAACTTGCGGGAGTTCTCGCGAACGGCCTTCGGCCACCAGATTCCCGCCGGACTCTGGAACGCCAGCGCTCCCGATGCGCTCCTGACATCAATTACAAGGGAATCTGGAGCCGCAAAAGCAAGCGCGCACGCCAGCAGCAACACCCAAGCCACCAAACCGCAATTCATCATTGCAATACATCCGCAGGGTTCTGCAACCTAACCCGACGCGGCTTGTGCACAAGCGCTACAAAAATAAAGATGATTCCGATAATCAACATGGAGCCGACAATCGCAAGCCCCATAAAGCACCAGTAAAAATGATAGCCGTCCATCAGGAATTCCCAGCTGAGTTCACCCTCGGTCGACGCCATCGACTTCACGATATACTTGTCCCCCACCTTGACCGCGCGGACTTCCATCGGGACTGCACTTGCATTCACCGCCGAAAAATCGTACCATTCCGCAAGTTCGTCCAAAATCTCGTCGGTCACATAGAGGACGAACGTGCACTTGGTATCCCCATTGAGCTGGAAATAGATTTTGTCGAAGAACGGGATGTTCGAGCCGCCGAACAAGCTTGGCATCGCGGCATAGCTCACCTTGCCATAAAACACGTGCTCCGTAAGGAACCCGAGTTCCTCGGACAATCCGTACTGAAACGAGCCATCCGTCATTTCGTATGCGGAATACTCTTTCACGATGCTTCGCGCCAGCGGGTACATATACCACGAGAGCCAACAGGCAAGGAAAATAAACAGCAAGCCAAAATTGATAAAGGCGATTTTACGGGCACGGAACACAGACATTTTAATCCCTATTAGACTTGAATATAAAGAAGAACGTGGCAAGCAAAAGCACAAGCGACAAGAAGTAGAACGCAAGCGGGACCTTTGTCGACAATGAAATCTCTTTCACGTTTTCCATTTGAAAAAAGTGGAGCAGTTCGTCACTTGCGCTGAGCGTCTTGTCGTTATTGAACTGACGCCAGGCATCGTACAAATCCAGATTTTTCTGGAACAAAACTTCAAGGCGCTTGGCAAGTGGCAACGGCAAGTTATCCGATTCCGGCATAACGGCATACCCCGCTTTAGCCGAATCCAGCTTGCGCAAAAGCGGCAAGTCCACCTCCGAAGAATGCATTTCCGCCAGCCGGTAAACGCGTTCCAGTTCGCTAAACCAAGCCGAACGTTCCGAGAGATAGCGCTGCAGGCAAGAGACTTTAGCGAGGACGCTCGACTTGAAATTGGAAACCATGGCCGCCGGAGGCACCGAAAAACCGGTCTGTTTGAGCTTTTGGACTCCACCTTCAAACGAGAGTGCCACTTCGCGGAGCGTCATCATCTGCGCAAGCACCACCGCCGAATCTACCTCGTAACCGCTACGGACGCGTTCCATCGAACGCATGAGGCTTGCATCGGCAAACTGGTAATCGCAAAGCGACTTCACGTATTGGGAATAAACGGCAACTTGCGGTTTTTGCGAAACATAAAACAGCGCCGTCAAACAAATCGTAAGAACGACGACAAGCCAAATCCAGGGCGTTTGGATTTTCATGTGCAAAGTTTCTGCAATTGATTTTTTCGTCTGTCCGTTCACATCTAGAAATTACTTTTTTTCTACTTTACGAACAATGAGATTCCGTCATTTAATCGCCTTTTTTGCCATTTTATGCAGTTTCGCCGGGTGTACCGTCGAACGAGCCGAAGAACATATCCTCGCAAGGCATGCAAATGGCGTCAAAAAGACCTCCATCTGGGTCTACCCCGACGGCACCATCCTCAAGCGTAACGAATGGTACAACGATGGCATCAAGGAACTCGAAATCCCCTACGAAGACAGTCTCCCGCACGGCGAATTCAAGCGCTGGACGGGCTTTGGCGATGTCGCGATGGTCGGGCGCTACAACAAGGGGAAAAAAGACGGCAAGTGGACGGTCTACTACCAGAACAAGAAAGTCGAAGCAGTCCAATATTACAAGGACGACCACCCCGTTGGCGACTGGGAAGGCTGGCACCACAATGGGCAAAAGTCCTTTGAACAACATTACAACGATAGCGGAAATGCAGTAGGCGTGTGGAAAAAATGGCACGACAATGGAGTGCTTGCCGAAGAAAACAATTGCCACCAGAACGAATCGGGATTTTCCAAAGACGGCAAATATGAACCAATTGCAGGATTCATCAAGCGTTATGGTCGAAACTGCAAAATTTTGGAAGAATTTGAATGTATCAATGGTCGATTAGACGGCGCCTATAAAAAATATTACGAATCATACGGCCCAGCCGATTCCACCCAGAATTGTGAACAAGCGCCAATTATGGAAGAAGGGATTATATGGGCCGGAGCCGACCCGTTGCCGCTAACTTTTTACAGAGCGGATGGAACCTTCATCAGAAAAATCAAGTCCGATTATATATACGGTCGCCAAAAAATCCAATGGTTCGACGAAAACAACAATGTTATCCGTGAAAGCAATTTTGTTGCAGATTTAACCGACCCGCCCCATAGTAATTCAGGCATCGCTTACGGCACATGCGCCAATTCATCTACGTTGTTCTGTGCTGAGACCTTATTCGTCCATTCGGAAAAACCCAATGGAGAACTCGACTCTTGCACTTTAAGCCATAAAGATGATTTCAAGAAAAGCATCGGCAAATATCCGGCATCGCTCCGATACATTCAAAAAGGACACGTTCTTTTGTACGAAGAATTGTGGGCATACGATGATCCGCCGTCAAGCTATGGCGATCCGACTCTTCGCACAAGCCGCAGTTTCTACCCAGACAGCATGGGTGGCAAAATGGCAAGCGAAGGTTTTTGGCAAAGATCTCCTGACGGCAAATCCAAACGCCACGGCATCTGGCGCAACTGGTACCCGAGCGGCATATTGAAAGACAGCCTCAACTACGTGAACGGCGAACGCGTCGGCGAACAATTCAGCTATGACAGCACCGGAAAGCTCACAATACATAAAACAGAAGCCGGCAAGAACCGGCCCGTCATTATGCACATTCTAGGGCATTGAGCGCGCACCTACGGATAGCCCACACCTCAAAGGCACGAAGTGCCAATATTTCCCTCTCGTCTCTAGTCTATAGCCACGGAGTGGCGTTCTTTCGTCTATCGTATAACGCTTGAGACTTCTATCGACTGCGTGGAGCCTTTGAAATTCCAGGAGACTTTGACTTTCACTTGTTTGGCATAGACATGCGAGACAGTCTCGTAATTCGATTCGGACCGCGATGTGTAATTTTCCGTGGCAGAGACGGTCACCTGCGAAGAGTACGTCACGGTAGCGGAATCGCCAAGACTGCGTGCCCACTTGCGTTCAATGTCCTGCACATCGAACGTCGTATCGGTCAGAGCCTTTGATGGAATAGACGCAATCCCCACAGACTTGAGGGAATCGAGCACCTGCTGCGCCACTTCAATAGCACCATCGCGTCCACGGATGCGCAACAAGGCATCATGGTTACCCCCCTGAAGATTCAATACGGCCATGTACATAAAACCGAGGACCGCCGCGGCGACCAGGATTTCAACAATACCAAAGCCTTTTTTATCCTTCAAAAGTTTTGCCATAATTCACCTACAATTTCGTCCAGGAGAGATCCGAGCTAGTCCTCCACATTGGAATCATCATATTGTTATTCTTTTGCTTGTACACGAGCCCATAGGCGTCGCTGCTTCCATATTGCATGCAAATGTGCCCTTCGGAAGGGGCGGCAGAAAGCCCGATTCGCGGAACGAACAAAGCGCCATTTTGAATCCAGTCCGGACCGTAATCGACCAAACTGATTTGGGCATCGCAACCAAACTTTGCCGGAGGCTCTATCTCAAACGTCGCAAATTCACTATCATCTGTAAGATTACCGTTATCGCAATCACTAGACATATATGCAGTAATCCTTTGGTCGTTGTCGTAGGCAACGCACAGGCTCCTAGACATTCGATTGGCTTCGTTGGCCATTCGCTCGAGAAATGCGGCCGTATTCATAGCGTGGTCCTTTATCCGGCTATTGATGACAGCACCTCTAAGGCTTGCCACCCCCATAGTCGATAAGACGCCCATAATCGAAACGACGACAAGGACTTCTACCAGGGTATAGCCTTTCTTTTTAGAACTGCGATTCAACATACCGATTTCTCCGAGCAAAGTCAAGGCAAAATTAACAATTAAAAGTCGGTTCCGCCTTGCTCCAAATTATAATATATAATAACGCGCCCCTAAAAGTAAACATTTGTAAACAGAAAATAATTTTTCTGCGAAAAAAAATGATAAAAACCAAATTAAATCGGGAGAGCGTGTAATTAATGTTACTCAAATTTGCTATATTCTGCACGCACAACCTGCCCAGGTGGTGGAATGGTAGACACTGGGGACTTAAAATCCCTTGGGGGCAACTCCGTGCGGGTTCAAGTCCCGCCCCGGGCATTGTTTTTGTGTTTCACTTCGCAGAAGGGAGGTAGATCATGATTGAATTCTATCCAAACAGCATATATTATCCGCGCGAAGCGGTCGACGAAAAGCTAGCCAAGGGCGAGCTCGAAAAGACCAAAAAGTACTTGATCGGCTGGACCGAGCGCCACCGCGAAGAAATTTGGGAATGCGCCCGCGAAGATGCCGAACAGCCTTCTGACGAAATCCTCCTCGACAACCTCCGCGCCCTCCTCCTCTGCAAGGGTTCTTTGCAGCCGGCCGCCGAAATGGGTGCTATGATCCGCGAAATCACGAAGGAAGTTTGGTACCAGAACGAAAATGGTCCGAAGGACCCGGATTTGATTGCCGTGGACTGGCAGACGAAGTACCTGACCAAGTGGCGTGAAGCCCGCATGTTCGAAGCATTCGTCCTTATCGAAAAGAACGCTAAGCAGCTCGTCGAAATTCTGAGAGCGTAATCACTCGCTAAAAACGCCAAAATGTGCAAAACATTTGCCAAGCTCCACCTAGTGGAGCTTTTCTTTTGCATTTATTGTCATGCCGGCCTCAGTGCGGGCATCGCCTTTAATAGTGTATGGTAACCCCGGAACGGAGTACGGGGTGTCAACAAGGGGTTAAACCCCACCGTGGAAGCGGATTGGGATCCAGATTTCGAGCTTGCCCTGTTTGCTGGGCGGGAGGCGCCAGAAATATTCGATGTGCTTTAAGAGCTTGACCTTGAACACATCGTTATCGGAACTCGTAAACATGATTTGCGGGTCCTTGAAGCGTCCAAGACTATCGAGCGTGAGGTGCAGCCCGAGGAACACATCGTCATCGGACTTGATAAATCGGGTCCCTTTGCGGGTCACACGAATTTTCTTGAAATACTCCGAGGAGAGGTAATGCAGGCCTGCGGCGCGGCCTTCCAAGAACATCGCAAGCTTGTTCAGGTCACGACCTGCGGTATTTTCAATCACGTAGATTTCGTCAATCGAGGGCATTTCCACGCGGCCGGTAAACGCTTCTTCAGGAACCTCCTCTTCTTCCTCGACATCCACGATAGGTTCGTACTGCGGAATGCTGTAGACAAAATACAGCACAGCCACAAAGACAAGCGCAAAGGCAAGCAATGGAGCGTTCCGTTTCAGCATAGCACTACTCGATGGACTTGATGCAAAGCTGCACCGTCTTGGTGTTGTTATAGTAATTCCAAATCGGCTCGAATACGACCGTCACTGGGCGGGAGCGCCCGAGCAAAGCCTTACTCTTACGCAGTCCAAAGGCGATAGCCGGGAAAACGGCACTCCCCGCCTGCGAGATTTCCATCTGCAAGTGTCCGCCACGAAGTTCACGCACGCGATGCACGGTCACGTTTTCAGCACGGAAGGCGGGGTACGGGAAGTTTCCGCCAAACGGTTCGAGCAAGTCGATGAACTCGAGAATCGAACGTTCACGGATCGGATAACGTCCCGTCGGCACGCGCGTCTCTACGGTCAGTTCGCGGAGCGCAATCTTGATGTCGTACGGGTACGATTCATCGGTGTTGATAACTTCACCCGTGTAGCCTTGATCTGCCGCAGACTGTAACAGGCGCCCACGCAACTCTTCAATTTTACCGGCTTCAAGCGAGAATCCCGCCGCATTGGCGTGGCCGCCCCAGCGGTCAAAAAGTTCACGGCTGTCAAAAAGCGCCTTGTGCCAGTTGAATCCAGGAACTGCACGGGCACTCGCATGTGCCATGCCGTTGATAATCGACAGCACAGCCGAAGGCCTGTGGAATTCCTGGGCAAGCTTTGCCGCGACAATGCCAATCACACCCACATGCCAGTTTTCGCCGGCAACTACAATCACGGTCGGGATGGTGTCGCCGTAAAGAGCCTTTACCTGTTCCATCGCCATTTCGGTGATTTCAGCTTCTTTCTGCTTGCGACGGGTGTTCCAGTCTTTCAGCTCTTCCAAAAGCTTGCCCGCTTCGACTTTGTTTTCGCACAAAAGAAGTTTCAAAGCCGGGTCCGGGCGTTCCATACGACCAGGAGCGTTGAGGAGCGGTGCAAGCTTGTACATCACGTCGATGCCGCCCACACAGCTATGGGGCTTCATGAGGGACGTGTACATTTCTTGCACGCCAGGCCAGCGACTGTTCTTGAGACTTTCGAGCCCGGTACGAGTAAAATAGCGGTTCTCGGGCGTCATCTGCACAAGGTCCGCAAGCGTTCCGAGGGCGACCAAGTCCAGATATTCCACCGGAGCCTTTATGCCAAGGCGGCTGAACAAGGCGCAAATAAACTTGTACGAAACGCCGACACCGCAAAGTTCCGGGTTCGGGTAATTGTCGCCCTCCTGGTGCGGGTCCAAAAGCACATCGCACACCGGCAGTCCATCGCCCGACGGCTGATGATGGTCCATGACCATGACCGCCATGCCGAGTTCCTTGGCGTGTGCAATTTCCACGTTCGCGGTAATGCCCGTATCTACAGTAATCAGATTGCGCGCCCCCGCCTCGTACATTTCATCGACGGCTGAAACCGAGAGGCCGTAGCCATCGCCAAAGCGGTTCGGGAGTCGCCATTCAGATTCAATGCCCACGGTCTTGAGGCAGCGGGTCAAAAGCGTCACGGACGTCATGCCGTCCAGGTCGTAGTCGCCAAAAATGAACACGCGCTCGCCTCGTTCGCGAACCGCGAGTATCCATTCCACAGCCTTGTCCATCCCCATCATCAAGTACGGGTCATGCACATCGCTCTCGTTAGAGCAGAGCATGTGGTACGCATCAGAAACAGTCTTGATGCCGCGCGAGACCAAGAACCTCGCGACCGCATGCGGAATCTTTAGCGTAGAGGACAAAGTTGAGGCGACAAGATCTTCCATTACTTGTAGCCTTCAAAAAGTTTTAGCGAGAGGTTCTGGAGGCAGGTCACTGCCGCCATTCGCCTGGAGGCGATTCTCGACATAGTTTCTTGCACGCTCACAAGAGCAGCTTCAAGGGCAGATGCCCCCACTTGCGGATAGCGTTCGAGATTCACGCTCGAGGTTGCTTCCGGGATGCGGAGCGGAGCGCCCGATTCTCGACGCAACAGGTCCGTGATCAAGAACGAGAGCACTTCGAGGAATCGGTTCACGATGGCCGGGTCTTCAAGTCCAGAATCTTCGAGCTTAAAGAACAGGTCCGTGTAGTCCTGCGAAAGTGACTTCTCGATAAAATCGACTGCAAGCGGGCACCAGTTTTTGGCGTGTTCAGCGTAGTAAAGCGCCATGCCAGGGGAACCCACAGCAAGACCAATCACATCGTCGGTCAGTGTCGATTCGTCAAATTCTTCACCGCCCACGCGGATGGCCTCCTGACGCACTTCCTCATCCGTGAGGGGTGGCAGGTGGAGCGCAAGGCAGCGCGAACGGATCGTCTGCAAGAGCTTTTCGCGAGACGAAGTCGTCAAAATGAAGTACGTGTTCGGCGGAACTTCTTCAAGAGTCTTGAGGAACGCGTTTGCCGCAGAATCGTTCATGCGGTCGGCCTCGGCGATAATCACCACGCGCACGCGGTCGCCCTTCATCGCAAAAGAGGCGGTCATCGTACGAATGAGTTCCACCGAAATCACGGCGCCCGCACTGAAAATATCCACGCGGTACGGGTTCTTCGTGATTTCTTCGATGTAGGCCTGTTTAAAATCCTGGATGGTCTTTGCAGAGCTCCCGGCAGAAACATCGGCAGCATTGCGGGCGCTAGCCTCTTTCGCCTCCATCGGCACAACCCAGTTGTCGGTCACGCCGGTATCGGCTGCCATTTTGCAGCCGAAGCAATTACCGCACGGGCGAACACTCGGGTTTGTGCACTGGAGCGCCTGGGCAATTTCCATCGCGAGCGCTTTTTTGCCAATGCCCACAGGGCCGTCGATAAGAATCGACTGCGGGAAGCGGTTCTCACGCAACGCCGCCATAAGACGAATGCGGATTCGTTCCTGGGATGCGGGGCCATTTAAGCGATATTCTATCATCTCTGTTTCAACCATTGCAACGGGTCCACGGTCTGTGTCCCTTCGCTTACTTGGAAATACAATTTAATACCATTTAACGAAGCAATATCGCCCACTTCTCCAATTTCTTCGCATTTCTTGACACTTTTGCCCTCTTGGACGTGGATTGCCTTCATGTGACCGTACACCGTGTACGTTCCATCTTCGTGTTCAATGATCACAGAGGGGCCACGGCCGTCAATTTCGGCGACCATCGCTACAGTTCCGGCTGCTGCGGCACGAATGCGGCCACCGCGCTTTCCGCGGATTTCCACCCCGAGGTTGCGCGTCATGATGTGGAGCACCGGGTGTTCTTGCAGACCGTATTCGCTGATAATCGGGCCGTCGAGCGGCATGCACTTGGGACCTTTGAAGTGAGGCACCGGAATCTGCTTTTGGGCGGTTTCGGCCTCACGCTTCTTTTCTGATTCGCGCTTCTTGTCGGCCGCCTGACGTTTTTTCTCGGCTTCGCGTTCCTTCTTCTTGAGAGCGGCGAGGCGGGCTGCCTCGGCGCGCTTCGCTTCCTCGATTTCTCGCTTGCGGCGCTGCTCAAGTTTCTTGAGGAGCGCAAGCATGGTCTTCTGATTGCGTTCGAATTCCTTGAGCGCCATGCGCTGCACGGCCTTGTCGTGCTTGAGGGAATTCAGCATGCGGGCCTGACCGTTCATCTGCGCTACAAGACCGCGTTCTTCGACCGCCTTGCGGGAGCGGAGTCTCGAAAGCTCGGCCAAGTGTTTCTCTTGCGTCTGTTGTTTTTGCGTGCGTTCAGCAATGAGCTGGCGGAGCGTTTCTACGTCTTCGCGGTCGCGGTTCAGCAAGTGGTGTACCCAGTAAACTTCGCGTTCCGGGTTCCCGTTCTTGGTCAAAAGTTCAAAAAGGATTTCGGCATCGTTACTGCGGCCGTGTACATACAAATTACGGACACGTTTTCTCATGGCACGCTTACGGGCCTTAATTTTTGAGTCAAGAGAATCGATATCCATCACCAATTGCTTGACCGCCCCCTGCAACATATCCTCATTGCGGGTCAGTTCCGAAAGGTAAGACCTGGTGCGGTTCAAGTTCTGGTCCAAAAGCGAAATCGTATTCAAGACGCCCTTTTCTTCGGTTTCAAGGACGGCCAGTTCCTCGCGCTTTTTCGCAAGATCGACCTCTAGCTTTTTGAGGGCGTTCTTTTGTTCATCAATCTGCGCATCGGTCTTTTTCGGGGCCGCATAAGACGAAACAGCAGAGCCCGCCACCACGGCAAAGATGAAAACCAAAAGCGGAATGAACCGGCAAACAAGACGCATTATTCCTGCTCACCCTTCTTTTCGAACAAGAAACTGCGCACCGTACGGAAACTAAAGTAGCCCGCGAGCATCGTTTCCAAGAGCACCGTAAACAGCGCTACGATTCCAAAGTAGGCAACGCCACTTGCTACAATCGGGAACATCTGCACAAGCGAACGGATGACAAGCCCAAGCAACAAAATAGCAACGCCACTCCCTAAAAACCCTTGCATTGCCCCTTCGAGCACAAACGGGAATTCAATAAACAGATAACTGCCGCCCGCGTACTTCATGTTCTCGACCAGGAGTTTGCGGGACATGAGTGAAAGCCTCACCGAGTTGCAAATGATAAGCGAGAGCGTAATGAGCAAAAGGATACTGATGCAAATCGGCCAGAAAATCATCTTGAACTTCCACGACGCAATTCGCGAAGCCCACTCCAACGGAGCCTGCACCTCTTCAAAATACGCTTCTTCGGCAATCGTGTTGCGCACTTCGGAAAGGTCTGCCGGGTTGCGAGCCTCTTCGCTCAAAGACACACGGAAAAACGCGGGGATCGGATTCCCTTCGACAAGTTCCAGCATGTCCGATGAAAAATGGTTGCTAAAATCGGCGAGCGCCGAATCCGCACTCACAAACGTTACAGACTCCACATGGCGCGTATGCTTTAGCCGCGTCTGGATAACCGCAATGGAATCTTCGGGAACGTCCTCTTTCAAGAACGCCTCAATCACGTACAGCGATTTTTCGGCCGAGAGGAGCTTAAACGAGACGCCGAGCGCCGTAAAAGAGGCCGAGAGCAAAAGCGAGCACAGGAAAATCGTGAGCAAAGACGGGAGAATCACCGTGCGGTGCTGCTTCCATCCTCTAAAAGATTCCGATATTAAGTAACCTAATTGTCCGAACACGCCTCGAATATAATTAAATTTATAGAGGTTCTTTAAGGGGCTTTTATGGGAAACATCATATTAAAGATTACCGCCTTGGTCTGCGCGATGGCCCTCTGGTTCTACGTCATCTCGCTGAAGGACTTCCAACTGACGATGGAAGTGCCGCTTACGTTCGTGAAGTTGCCCGAAGCGCTCGCGATTGCTTCAAAGCCACCTAGCACTGTTTCGGTGACCGTCGAAGGCAAGCCCTTGGACCTTATCCGCCTGCAGTCGCAAAAGCAGGCCGCGATGGTTGTCGACATGCACCTCGCCGAACTCGGCTCCAAGCGCATCCACCTCGACTCCAAGAACTTCGTGGCCCCGAACTTTGCAACCGTCCACTACGTGGAACCGGATAACCAGTACCTCTTTATCGATGTGGCAGTCGATACGCGCATTGAACGCAACATCCCCATCAAGAGCAACGTGACGTTTGGTGCAGCCCCTGGTTACGTGCTCGTGCAGCAGCCCAAGCTCTTGCAAGAAGATTTGAGAGTTTCCGGCGCACGTAACGCCCTCACGCGAATCATCGACATCCCGACAGATTCCATCTTTATCGATAGCATCAAAGCAAGCGAAACGTTCTCCGTAAAGCTCCAGACAGAACAGTTACCGCCCTTTGTAACGCCTAGCGATACCGTCGCGAAGATTTTCGTCGATGTTCAGAAAATCAAGTCCAAGGAATTCAAGAACATCCCCATCCAGCTGATTGGTTTCTATGACCGCGCCTTGAACTCGCTCTCGCCGCAGCAGGCGACCGTCGAAATCACCGGCGGTGATAAAGTCATCGAAGCCATCAAGCACAACGATATTGAACTTTTTATTGAATACAACCGCTTCGCTATTGAAGATGCGGACAGCCTCGCTCCCACAGTCAAGTTGAACTTGCCGCCCGATATCGACCGCAGCATGTCCATCAAGGCCATCCTTGTCAAGCCAGACAAGATCAAGCTCATCAAGACAAAGACCGAGGACGATAATAAAGACGAGGAATACGGAATATGATTTGGCTTGGAATTGAATCCAGCTGCGATGAAACCGCCTGCGCCGTTTTGCAGGACGAACCCTTAAAAGTTCTTTCGAACCCGCTCTATAGCCAAATTGACGAACACGCCCTCTATGGTGGCGTTGTCCCCGAAATTGCAGCCCGTGCGCACTTGCAAAAGATTGCCCCCATCGCCGAAGCCGCCGTCAAGGAAGCAGGCATCGAGCTCAAGGACATTGACGCCATCGCCTACACCACAGGCCCGGGCCTCATGGGACCGCTTCTCGTCGGTGCTAGCTTTGCTAAAGGCCTCGCCCGCGATTTGAACATCCCGGCCTACGGCATGAACCATCTCGAAGGCCACCTCGCCGCCGCATGGCTCTCTAACCCGGACATCGAACCGCCGTTCTTGACACTCACCGTCTCGGGCGGCCACACGGAACTCGTGATGGAAGAACCGGGATTCAAGTACACAAGCATCGGCCGCACCCGCGATGACGCCGCCGGCGAAGCATTCGACAAGTGCGGTAAGCTCATCGGCCTCAAGTACCCCGCTGGTGCAACGATTAGCCGACTCGGCAAGGACCACAACCGCAAATTCGTAGAATTCCCGCGCGCACTCCACACGCACGACAACTGTGAATTTTCGTTCAGCGGCTTAAAGACCGCCGTGCTCCGTTACACCGAAACGCACGACCCGGAATTTATCCAGCAGAACCTCGGCGACATCTGCGCCTCGCTCGAAGACGCGATTGTCGATAGCCTTGTCACAAAGACCATCAACGCCCTCAAGAAGACGAAGATGAAGACACTCGTGATGGGCGGTGGCGTGAGCGCCAACAGCTGGTTGCGCACACGCTTGCAGGACTACTGCGACAAGAAGGGTATCCGCTTTTGCGTGCCGGACCGCAGCCTGAGTACAGACAACGGAGCGATGATTGCAGCCGCAGCCATCCGCCGCAAGTTGCAGGGCAAGCTCGAATCCATCGACGTCGTAAAGCCTTGGATGCCGCTTGCTATTTAGTAGGCGGTAGACGGTAGGAAGTAGGAAGCAAGAGTTGCTAGTTCTGAGTTACTAGAACTTAGGGTAAATTGCCCCAACCATCATTTCTCAAATGGTTCATGTCGAAAAGTGGGCTATATAATACGTTATGCAGAACAAAAGCGTTGCATATACAGTTTCCGCACATTTTAGCGCTTTTTTGGCGCGTTTTCAGCAGCGCTTTTCAAAAGGACTTTGTTCTTTTTGCATTTTTCATTGTATATTGTTAATATGATTTTGTCGTTCAAACATAAAGTAATGTTTATCCTGAGTTCCACAGTTCTCTGTTGGGCGCAGGATTTGAGCAAGCCGATTAGCGATGTCGACGTGTTCCGCCCCGAAAAGCGCGAAACTAAAGTCCAGCTTGTCGATTCAAGCAAAGCCAACTCCATTATGTTGAACGTTGACATTTTCGGAAGTCTTGATGTGCAGTCCTACTACATCCTCTGGGATAACATCGACCTTTCTGAAGATATCAAAAAAATGATTACGAGCCGAAACTTCGCCCGCGATGAATTCTTTATGCAAAATATTGACCGCGAGCAGTTCGAGCAGGAACGCATGTTGCAGCTTTTCGAAGACAAGAAGCAGGAGTTTTTCAAAATCTTCCCCGACGAAGCGCTCAAGGAGCTCCAAGAAAAGCAAGCTGACGAGTAAGTTTCGCGAAAGACGAGAATCGCCGCCCATGTCATGCCCGCCTACCTGTCCTCGCTTGACGGGGACGAGCGGGCATCTCTGTCCTTGTCATGCCCGCCCCCGAGCGGGCATCTCTGTTCTTGTCATGCCCGCCTCCGAGCGGGCAGCTCCTTTTACTAGATTTTCTAACAACTAATGACCATCGACTAACGGCTAGCAAATGTTTTCGCAAGAACGCAATTTTACAGAATGGCAACTCACGGGCTTTGGCGACGCCCCCGCATACCTCTTCGAGACCATCGGCAGTACGCACAAGCTCATGAAGTCCATGGCAGCCTCTGGCGAAATTGCGCCCGGAACACTCTTTGTTGCCGACTCACAAAGCGAAGGGCATGGTCGCCACGAACGCACCTGGGACTCCCCCGCCGGCAAGAACTTGTACTTCAATATTCTGATTCCGCTTGATGGCGTGCCTGCAAACAACTTCGCACAAATCACGCAAATTGCAGCCCTCACGTTTGCAGAGACTTTCAACAACATTCAAGAAGGCGATGCAATTGCAAGCCGGGATTGCGCAGGCGCACCAAAAATCACGGTCAAATGGCCGAACGACATTCTTTACGGCAAAAGCAAGTTCTGCGGGATTCTCGCCGAAATTGTTTATGTGCGTCCGCAGCAGTCCGAACAACAGCTTGCACCGCAACAAAGAATGCCTCGCCCCGCCCTTTCGATGGGAGTCGGCATCAACGTCAATAGCGAGCCAAGCGATTATGCGCACCTAAACCGCGCCGTCACCACGCTCAAAGCAATCTTCGGGCATTCCATCAACCGCGAAAAACTCTTGCGCGCACTTATCGGAAATCTTGAGCGCGCCATCGGGCAGTTCAAAGCCTTCGGCATCCGCCCGTGGGTCGAAGCCTGGAAACGCATGGACCAGTTCATCGGCGCCCGCGGAACCATCGTTGTGAACAATCACTGCACAGATCAAAACCGAGACTCCGGAGAAGGCGCCATCAAAAAAACAGGCCGCATCATCGACATGAACGATGACGGAAGTCTCCTCTTTGAATGCGATGACGGAACCATTGAAACAGTCATCTCAGCGGACTTGGAAATTTAAGAGAGTTTTATCTCTTAAAATACATCGCGCCAATAAGCGAAACGGCGAGCATCACAATCATCGCGGTAAGGCCCATATCCGCCAATTCGCGGCGTTCGCCCGCAGCACCCGTTTCAATGAGCAAAATGCAGACAAGCGCTAAAGCAGCAGCAACGCCACCCATCAGGTGGAACATCTTGACTTTTTCTTCGTTCGTGAACTTTCCGTTCGGGCGATTAATAAAGGGCATTGACGTCACCTCCCATGCAAATCCAGACGATGAGGCCTATCATCACGAGAGCGCTAATTGCCACATTCGCAAGGAAAAAGTCGCGGTTCATCGCATCCAAATCATTGGACTTTCTGAACAAGTGAATATAGACAATAGCAGCGGTCATGAGTCCCGTAATCACCCACCAAATCCAGCCCATGTTCCAGAAAAATCCAAACACAACACAAAGCACAAGCATTGCCAAATGACTCGCAAGTGCAATGCGCAAAGCCTTTTCAAGGCCAAAGCGAGCGGGCACGGAATGCAGGCCCTGCTTGCGGTCAATTTCAATATCCTGCGTTGCATAAATGATGTCAAAGCCACCCATCCAGAGCATCAGAATGAACAGGAGGAAAATCGGGAACACGGCAAATTCACCACGAACGGCAATCCAGGCACCAAGCGGGCTCATGCCTATCGCAAAGCCAAGGAACCAGTGGCAAAGCCAACTAAAACGTTTCCAGTACGAATACGAGAGCAACAAAAGCCACACCGGAAACGCAAGCGCCCCTGCAAGCGGCTGGAGCATCCACGCAAACACCACAAACAAGATTCCATTCAACGCAAGGAACGCAATCACCGACTTGCGGCTCAGGCGCCCAGAGGGCAAATGGCGCTTTGCCGTCCGCGGATTCTCCGCATCGAACTTGGCGTCTGCAATGCGGTTAAAGCTCATGGCACTGTTACGGGCGGTCACCATGCAAAGCACGATGAGCACGATAATGCGGGCCGTTTCAAAAGCGCTCATGTCTCGGAAACCGTTTGCCGCAACCCACATGGAACCAATGGCAAAAGGCATCGCAAACAGCGAATGGCTCAAACGGACAAGATGTGTAAATTCAAGGATTTTATTCATAGGTTAGTTATTAGTCATTGGTCAATGGTCATTGGTTGTCGTTCCCGCCTTCGTGGATTTGTCATTCCCGCCACCTTTGTCATCCCGGACCCCGTTCCGGGAGGGAATCTCCCGTTCTTCCCGGCCCCACACTTTAGCAACACTCGCGACAAGCGATTGTTCCACACCCAAATGCTTCAAGATTTTCGCGACGACGGTATCCACAAGCTCTTCAACGCTTTGCGGCTTGCTGTAAAACTGCGGCGAAGCAGGAATCACGACCGCTCCCGCCAAGGTCACACACTTCATATTTTCGATGTGGATCAAGTTGTACGGCATCTCTCGCGGCACAATCACAAGCGGGCGACGTTCCTTGAGGCAAACATCCGCCGCACGCACAAGTAAGTTATCCGAAGTCCCAGCCGCAATGCGCCCGAGCGTTCCCATGGAACACGGCACCACCGCCATGCCCGCAATATCGCTAGAACCACTCGCGCATTCCGCAAAAAAATCATCCACGTTGCACACGTCTTTGCAATAGTCGAAAAGCGCACTTTGGCTCTCGTACTCGAGCACCTGTTTGCCAGGGTGCGTCACAATGAGCGTCACCTCATGACCAAAACGCTGTAAGTACATCGCCGTACGGGTCGCATAAATGCTGCCGCTTGCGCCCGTCACTCCTAGCACAAAGCGACTCATGCATTCCCCGGCTTGTGCAAGAACACGCCAAACGAAATTCCGCCATCGAACATCTTGACTTGCTTGACTTCAAAGCCGCATTCTTCTGCCATTTTGCAGAACTGATCGACCGGCAAAAAGCGGATAATCGAATTCACCAGGTATTCGTATGCATCGCGCTTGCCGCTAAAGAAAGCACCCATCACCGGGATGAACAGCGGAGCCAACACTTTATAGAAGAACTTGTTGAACAAGTTTCTCGGCGAGAAAAATTCCAGAACGCAGAGATAGCCACCTTCGTCGAGCACACGGTAAGATTCCAGCAAGGCACCACGGGCGTCCGGCACATTACGCATGCCAAAGCCGTTTAGAATCACGTCGAACTGGCGTTCGGCAAAAGGCATTTTCATGGCATCAAGCTGTACAGCATGCGCATCAATTTTCTTCGGTTTGACTTCAGCGAGCATCCCGTACGAAAAATCACCGATTACAGCAGGGTCTACAACAAAGTCGCGCGACGCCTTGTTTTCCGAAACACACTTGCACGCACACCCGCACTTGCAGCAGCTTTTTCGCTCGAAAATCTTGCGGAACGTGTTGGCAAAATCGCCCGTGCCCCCGCACAAATCGAGCAAGCGAACTTTATTCAAATCGCGCGGCATCCCACACATCATCTTTTTCAAGCGCTTGCAGCAATACCTGCGCCAAAGCACATCCTGATAACAACTCAGAAAGTGATTCAGAAAATCGTAACGGCTCGCAATGCCATCGAACATCTTTCGCACGGGACTTTTCATATAGCAAAATGTAGAAATAAAAAGCGACCTGGATTTTCATCCAGGCC
The DNA here is from genome assembly GCF_002394865.1 of Fibrobacter sp. UBA4297. Classification (NCBI taxonomy): domain Bacteria; kingdom Pseudomonadati; phylum Fibrobacterota; class Fibrobacteria; order Fibrobacterales; family Fibrobacteraceae; genus Fibrobacter; species Fibrobacter sp. UBA4297. The sequence continues at coordinate 43,992 of NZ_DGUZ01000006.1, forward strand.
GCAAATTTCATCACGAGCGGCGACGCGTCTCGGCAAGGAGCATCTCGATAACGAGCTTCTCGCCGTATCACTCTCGTTGTTCTAAATTACTGGAACTGAGCCGTAAAGGTAGCGCCTTCCTTCGGTTCAACCAAGCGCGGATTGTCTGCAACGCCATCGCTCCAGCCGGTAAACGCAGCACCAGCGGTCGGAACAGCAGTCAAGAGAATCGGGTTACCTACAAAGAACTTGCCCTTGTAACTCGTTGCGCCACCCGGGAGTGCGGCACCTTCCATAAGCACCGTACCCTTGCCAGAAGCAGCGATAGTCACAGAAGCCATACCGCTCAAACCAAATTCTTCTTCGTATTCCTGAATAACCTTGGAATCACGGCTAGCAGCCCAAGTTTTCAGGCAAGAACCCGTCTTGTCAAAGCCCTTTCCGCAAGAGTTAGAATAATACTTCTCATTCTGCTTGAACTTGGCAAGGTCACGATCCATTTCCTGAGCATCAATCTTAGACGTCATCGCATCGACAATCTTTTCGACATTTGCACTGTTCGTATAGCTATTGAACATCACAGCAGAACGGTTGATGAACATACGCTTGAATTCCGGGTTCTTGATGAGCTGAATATAGAGGTTAGCAAAGCAGCCTTCTTCCTTGCACGGCTTGTTTCCGCCGCCCTTCTTGATCCAAGCGAACATATTGCTGTGCTGGTCAAATTCACCGCCATTCACGCCCCACATCCAATCAAAACCATGGTCAAGGTCGTAAACCATGAACTTCCACGGATGTTCCGGAGCAGACCATGCACGGACGTTATTGTTTGGCCAGTCACCGTTGTGCATATAAATTTCAGCAGCCATGTAATCGGCAAGATTACCCACATCGAGCAAGAGCTTTGCCGAAGCGTAGTTCGCATTGTTTTCGCCGGAGAAATCGTTTGCAGCCACAAAGTGGAGCATGTTCATGTAGGCATCAGTCGTACCGTTGCTGGCTTCAACTTCCTTGCCCAAGTGCTTGATGAAGTTCACCGTATTCGCTTCAATCTTGTAATTCGTTTCTACGTAATGCTTGTTGAAGCGTTCGCGCATATCGTGAATGCCGTAATACTTACCATTGTAGAACACCACCACCTGACGGCTTCTCTGGTAATCCACGCTCGTACCTTCAAGGAGGGCTCCGCCCATGGCATCTTCGATATAGTCGCTCACATAGCGGTTACCGTTGTTGCGGAGGTTGAAGGACTTGTACTTGTCATTCACGCCCTTGCGGGTTTCGAACAACGGATAATTGATGCTACCTTCTTCATATTCTTCGCGGAGGCGGATAGAGACAGACTTCTTGTCGTTCAAGCGGCTATAGCCACCCATGAGTGCGATACCAGCATCCTTTTCCCAAGTAGAGCCATCCTTCGTAGAAGATCCATTTTCGAAGTATTCCACATGGACCGGATATTCCACATCGGCATAGAGGCCGGCGCTGTCCTTGCAGTTCTTCGGAGCATCGCAGCTCGTCTTGATATAATGTTCACGGAAGAAGCTGGAGTCCACGCTGATAGCGACGATCGGCATCTTCACCTGATCTTCGTCAACAAAGAACGTACGGGTCGTTACCGTGTTCGAGATAGCGCCCTTCTTAAACGTTGCGCAGCGGAAAGACATGCTATGTTCAACGCGCTTCGGAGCATTGAATTCCGGAGAATTTTCGGTCGGCACAGAACCATCGGTTGTGCAGCGGAGCGTAACACCTTCCGGGAGAGAAGGCGGGTTCAAAGTAAACGGCTCATTGTAGAAACCGGACTTGAGGCCGCTCATATCGGCAGCCGGGACAATTTCGTCATAAGCCTGCGATGTCGTATTCGGCTGTTCCGGAGTCGGCTTTTCAAAATACTTCCAGTAACCGCCATCGACAATGCCCCAGCTGAGGCCACCCGTCAGTTCCGGATAAGCGACCGAGTCACGGATTCCGTTGAACTTGTCGAGCAAGTAAAGCGTGCCGCCGTTCTTGTCAAGTTTCCAGTTTGTATGCGGGCGCGTATGGCGACCGTTGTTATCGGCAATAGTTACCGCAGAAATATTATTCTTGTCGCAGAAAACAACTCTAAAGGACTTTGCCTTGAGAATGTCGTGGCCAAACACCCACTTGCGCAAGTTCTTCAAATTTTCGACAAGCGTATAGCCCGCCAAATCCACATCCTGATCGCTAGAGTTGTAGATTTCCACCCAAGACGGGTCGTTGCCATTTTCATCAAGGAAATCCAAGTTAAGCGGGGCAATTTCAGTTATACGCAAAGCGGACTGGCCCACCCAATGAACAGTGGTATCGGGCGGCAATTGAACCCAGGTCGTCTCCGCAATGGTATCGTTACTGCTAGTTACGATTTGGATGATTTCCATACTTGAAGAGTACGGAACGCTGGTGCCAGCAGAAGAACCCGGAACAGAGGCACCGCAATTATTAAGTGCAGTACAATCCGGAGAACTCGGCCCATTGAACGAGCCATTTTCATTATCATCAGCACAGCCTATCACAAAAGCTGTACCAAGAACCGCAGCCAGAGAAAGAATCTCTCTAATCCATTTTTTTGAGCGAATCACGGCGACCACCTAAAATAAAGAACACTTTTCCCATAGTTTTTCCATGGGACACCTAAATAATCCATCCAACAACACTAAATTTAGTAGTTTTTTCAAAAAAATAACAGTAATATTCTCTTTACCCTTGACAAGGTGAAAATAAATATCTATAATTGGGTCACCAAAATGGTTCTGTAGCTCAGTTGGTAGAGCAGTGGACTGAAAATCCGCGTGTCGTTGGTTCAATTCCAATCGGAACCACGAAGAAACCTCGGTGAAAACCGAGGTTTTTTCTTTATTTACCACACTTTCGTTGCATGAATTTGCGATGCAAAGTGTTTATGACGTGATATAGCGCACAATTTTCCATCACGTAAGCCAACACGGGGATCAGTAATCCAATAAAGTGACTTGGCTCACACCCTAAAAAACAGCGATATTGCCAAAAGCGATTAGAGCAGGTTCAATTGAAAAAAGATTTTTCCAAAAACCTAGCAGACCTTTTTCACGGGCGGCAAGAGTCCTTTCTTCACGAACTCGCCTTCGGGACGGTAACAGGAATAAAACTCGTCCCAGTGTTCCATCAAAATATCGATGAGTTCCGGCTGGAAATGCGAACCGCTTGATTTTTTCATTTCTTCCTTGACGCGGTCCTCCGGCCAGGCGGGCTTGTAGCAGCGCGGGCTCGAAAGCGCATCCAGCACGTCGGCCACAGCGCAAATGCGTGCAGCAAGCGGAATTTCCTCGCCCTTGAGTTTATCCGGGTAGCCGGTGCCGTCCCAGCGTTCATGGTGGGCGCTCGCAATGTCAGATGCCATGCAGAGCAAGTCCGTCTTGGAATCGCGAAGCAGCGTACGTCCAATAACAGAATGTCTCTTCATGATGCCAAACTCTTCCGGAGTGAGCTTGCCCGCCTTGTTCAAAATCATATCCGCAATGCCGACCTTTCCAAGATCGTGGAGCGGAGCCGCATAGTAAATCAGCTCCTGCTGGTCTGCCGGAAGCCCAAGGTACTTCGCAAGTTTCAAGGAAATCTCAGCCACGCGATGGATGTGGTCGCCCACTTCCTGGCTGCGGAATTCAGAGACTTCACCCAAAATGCGGATAAGTTCCATGTGAGCCGACTTGAGCTCTTCAGCCTTGCGTTCCAGCTGTTTTGCGTAGCGCTCCAGTTTCTGCGCACGAATCGCGGACTCAATCGTCTTTGCAGAATAAACAGAGATAAGCTTCAGTCGTTCGAGGTCCTTCTTGGAGAAGAACACGTTCTCGCCAACCTTGTTAATCGCCTGGAAAACGCCCATCACGCGGTCATCGCTTTCGAGCGGCATCGTCATAACCGAAGTCGTGTGGTAGTTGTTCTTCAAGTCGCTGCGGCGGTCAAACCTTGCATCGCAGTAGGCATCATCAACCAGAAGCGGCTCGCCCGTCTTGAAGGAATACCCGACAAAACCTGCCGAGAGCGGAATGCGAAGTTCGCTTACGCCATGAGCCACCTTGGTCCACAGCTCGTTCTTTTCTTCGTCAATAAGCCAAAGGGAACAGCGGTCAGCCTGCACAATCTGCCGCCCCAAATCAGCCATAAGCACCAAGAGGCTGTCCGTCTCATGTTCGGCAGCAATTTTGGGCATGTACTCGAACAAGAGTGCGGCAACTTCGCCGTCCCCAAGGCCAGTATTGTCATGCTGATAGCTCATACTATGTAAAAAAATAATTAATTCCGCATAAAAAGCAAAGTATCGTTGACGATATTCGATTTTTTTTTCTATTCTTTGCGCACCAATTGGAGGAATAGGCTAATTGGTAAGTCAGCGGTCTTGAAAACCGCCGCCGTAAGGCTTGGGGGTTCGAGTCCCTCTTCCTCCGTAAAAAGCTCCCTTCGGGGAGCTTTTTTAATTCGGAATTAGGAAGTAGGAATTAGTAATTATTTAGTTAGGCGGCTTCGCCGCAATTATTTCAATTCCGAAATCCGAATTCCTAATTCAGACTTCCTACTGTCTACTTCCTACCGCCTACTGCGAAACCCGTCCCAATCCGCGCGACAATCTGCGGCAAAATCGGCAGCCGCCGATGCAGGCTCGTCGTAAAGCAACGTGCAGACCTTGAGCGAAATCTTAAAATCCGCCCCGAATGCCGCCATGCATGCCGAAGTCGTCGCGCCTGTCGTAAAGACATCATCCACGACAACCACGCTCCCACGTGCAGGCATCGCCCGCGGGAAATCCGGTACAAACGCACCCGCCACGTTCAACTCGCGCTCCTCTTTCGATAGTTTCGTCTGCGAAACCACGAACGTCTTGCGCTTAAGCCAACGGCAAACCGAGCCACCGGTTACCGTCGCAAGCGCAGCCGCCAAAAGTTCCGCCTGGTTGTACCCGCGTTCGCGATACCTTGCCCTGTGGAGCGGCACCGGCACAAAATAAAGTGGCTGCGCAAGCATCGAAAGTTCCTGCGCCACAACCCCATGCTTTACCGCCGAAGAATGCCGCACCAGATATGACGCAAGCCCCGGAATGTTCCTGTACTTGAGCGCATGCACAAGTTTGCGCGTCAGTGGACGCATCGGGAACAAACAAAATGTATCGTCATTCGGGAACTTCGAAGAGCACGATTCCCGTGCAAGTTCCGCCGCGCACGCGGGGCAAAGCCACGGATCTAGCTTCTCCGACGAAGATCCGCACCCCAAGCACTCCATCCCAAACACAAAATTTGCCACCGTCCGTAAAACGCCCATAAAGCCTCCTGATAAAAAGCAGCGCAAAATCGCGCCCTATCTCTATAACACGCTTTTTTTAGGCGACTTGCACGGTAAAATTTTATTTTACGAGCCAACTAATGACTAATGACCAACAACCAATAACTAATTACTTATTCCCCTGATACCGGAGGCACATCAAGAGCCCCACGAGGAACATGCACACAAGTGCAAACGAGCCACCATAGGAAAGGAACGGCAAAGGGAGCCCCGTCACCGGCATAAGCCCAATCGTCATCGCAATATTCACCGTGATGTGGAACAAGAAGATTGTCGCAGCGCCCATCGTCACAAGAGTCACAAACGGATCATCGTTCGTCTTACAAATCGAGGAGGCTCGCCACAGGAACAATGTAAACAGGACCAAAACAGCAGCACACCCGACAAAGCCAAACTGCTCCCCGAGCACGCTAAAGATAAAGTCCGTATGTTCTTCGGGCAAAAACGAGAGGTTCGTCTGCGAGCCGTTCCCAAAGCCCTTGCCACCAATGCCACCACTACCGATTGCCGTAAGCGACTGCAACACCTGATAGCCATCGCCAAGCGGGTCACTCATCGGATCCAAAAACGTGTTCACGCGTTTCTGCTGGTGCGGTTCCAGCATGTTCCACACCATTGAACTTGCATACCCCGCCAAAATGTTCGTTGCAATAATCACGCCCGAAAACTTCTTGGACAAGTGCCTGCGCAAAACCGAGAACACAACAAGGCAAATCAGCACTCCCCACAGCACCTGAAACACCATCGACTGCGAATGCGAAAACAGTACCGACAAGACCGGGCTTACAATCAGAAACAAGTCCGTAAACGTAAGCCCCGCAAAAAAGAACCCGACAAGCGTCACAGCCGTAAACACTAGCGCCGTACTCAAGTCCGGTTGCTTCAGCACAAGCAAGAACGGCACAATAAAAAGCCCAAGCGGCACCAAGAATGACTTCAATTTATGCAAACTCACAGGATGTTTCGAAAGCCAGTACGAAATCGTAATCAGGTACGCAATCTTTGCAAATTCCGAAGGCTGCAGCTTGATCACCTTCAAGTCAATCCAACGCCCCGCCCCCTTCACATCGCCCGCAAAAAAGAGCACGAACAAAAGCAGAACAAGCGCAACCACGTAAGACGGCACCGCCGCACGCTTGAGCCAGTCAATTTTCACAAAAACAAGCCCCACCGCAATCGCAATACCCGTCAAAAAATAAATGATTTGCCTAAACCAGTGCGTATCGTAAACGGCCAGTTCCTCGCCCACTGTCGCCGAATACACGAGGAACACGCCAAAAGTCATGAGCGTGAGCGTCACGGCAATAAAGAACCAGTCAAACTTTAACGACTTGTCTTGAATGCGGTCGGTACTCATTGTTGTTCCTCTTCTTCTTTTCCAAAAAATGCCATAAGCACTTTATGCACAATCGGGGCCGCGACAGAGCCGCCGCCGCCGCCAGCTTCGACAATCACGGCAACGGCAATCTGCGGATCTTCCAAAGGCGCTACAGCCGCAAACCAGGCATGCGTTTTCTGCCCCTTTTTCCATTCGCCGGACCCCGTCTTTCCACCCACGCGGATTCCAGGCACAGCACCCTTCTTACCCGTGCCGCCCGGATGGTTCACCACGGAATCCATCGCATTCAGGAGCACACGGTGCGTTTCGGGCTTCATCGTTCCTGGACGGATAATCTCCGGTTTATAACGACGCACAACGTTTCCCTGGGCATCCTGCAATTCCTTCATAAAATGCGGTCTATACACGCCCTTGTTCGTTGCCAGCGAGCCTATGAACACGGCCTGCTGCAAAGGCGTCACCATCTGTCCCTGCCCAATCGAGAGGTTCAAAATAAGCCCGCGAGCCCAACGCCAGCCAAGGCGCTTGTTACGCTTATTGAACGAAGCCGAATCCGGGAGCCACCCCGCACGCTCGCCCGGGATATCTATGCCGAGCAGTTTTTCGCCATAGCCAAAACGCCGTGCAAATTCATTAATGCGCGCCATATCAATTTCAAGGCCTGCCTGATAGAAATACACATCGCAAGAAAGGCGCAGCGCATGCACCACGTTCAAGTTTCCGTGCACGCCCCAGCACCTCTGGTAACGCGCCCCATACTGGTAACCGCCCGTACAAGGCTTCGGATAATACTTCGTCTCCGAAATAATCCCACTTTCAAGGCCAGCGCCAGACGTCACAAGCTTAAAAATCGATGCCGGCGGGTAAACGCCCGAAATCGCACGATTCGTGAGCGGTCGCATCGAATCAAGCGCCACATGCGCCCAACCCTTGTTGCGTTCACGGCGCTTTAAGGAAAAGATATTCGGGTCGAGTCGCGGCGAAGAGACCATCGCAAGGATTTCACCGTTTCGCGGATCCAGCGCCACCAACGCGCCCCTCACCGTATCTGGAATCGCCGCCTCCGCCGCTTTCTGCAACTTCAAGTCAATCGTCGAAACCATGTGCAAGCCCGGTTCAGGCTCAATCATCCCACCCACATCCGAGAGCGTACGCACTTCGCGCCCCGAAGCATTCACTTCCACAAGCTTGAGCCCGTTCTTGCCGCGGAATTCCTTGTCGTATTCCTGCTCCAAGCCCTTTTGCCCCACGCGGTCGCCCTGCGAATAAGATTCGTATTCCGGGAGCTTCAGCTGCTCTTCCGAAATTTCACTCGTGTAGCCAAGCACATGCGAGGCAAGCGTCCCGTACGGATACTCGCGGCGGGATTCAATAATCACCGATACGCCCGGCAGTTCCGTCGAATGTTCTTCAATCACCGCCACCTGCTCCATCGTCGCATCTTCGAGAATGCGGACCGGGCGCGTACGCACCCAGCGGATTCTCTGAAACGCCGTATCAAGCGAAAGCGAATCAAAAAGACGCACGCCAGCCGCATCGCGGATGTTCAAAAGTTTCTTGAAGATGGAATCCCTGGCAGCCTTCTTTCGCGGCATTTCAAGCGCCTGGAGCGCAATCTGGTACGAAGGTCTGTTACGCACCAGCACATTTCCGTTGCGGTCATAGATGTATCCGCGGTCGGCAATCAGCTCGATTCGACGCAAACGGTTATTTTCGGAGCGCTGGAAATTTTCTTCATAATGCAGGTATTGCAACGAAAAAAGCTTGAACAGAATCACCGTAAAGACAATGACCGTCCCTGCCAAAAATATCAGGACGTTCCAGTTCCTACGGACTCGCGCCTCGTTCTCCGAAGTATCGTTATACATCCGACTTCTTCCCCGAAGTGAGATAGAACAAAATACCGCCAATGACCACGGTATAAATGCTTTCCGGTACCGTTTTCGTCAGGAACAAAGTCGTTACGACATCCCTATCTAGCCCCGTAATTAGGAAATAGAACATATCGTTCACATAGAACGCAAGTCCGAGTACGCCCACCTTAGGCGGTAAATTCAACGTGAGGAAGTGTTCCTCGAGCTGCCCTACGGCAAAGCCCACAATCGTCATGGCAATAGTATTGGCGCCAAGCCATTCCACCGGAGCGTACACATCCAACGAAAAACCCGCCAAAAATCCCCAGAAACAGCCCGTAGCGGCCCCATAACGCAGTGCTACGGATACGATAAAGATTAATATAAAATCAGGCCCAACGTCCAAAATTTTAAGCCAGTCGCCAATCGTCGACTGCACAGCAAAAGCGATGACAAACATTAGAAGCGTCTTTAGCCATCCGTAATTACTCATCGAGCAACTCCTGGATAATCCAATCCGGTTCCTTCTGCATCACAAAAACTTCTTCCAGCGTCGAAAATTCCTGGAAAGGCTTCACATCCATAAGGCTCATCACATCCAAATCGGCCTTACGCACCCTGTGCACCGTGCCCACCGGGATACCCTTCGGGAAAATGCCGCCAAGCCCCGACGTAATGAGCGTATCGCCCTCAGCAACGCCCGCATGCGAGGGAATCATCGCCGAAAGCAAATGACCGTCAACAGACTCCAAGAAGCCCACCACGCGCGTACGGCGCTCTAGCACAGAGAGTTTCAGGTTCGGATCCACTAAAAGTTGCACGCGGGAATGCGTCAACGAGGTCTTTGAAATCTTCCCGACAAGGCCATTCATCGACATCACCGGCATGTTCTCCTTCACGCCGTGATGCGTCCCACGGTTAATCACGAGAGTCGTCAGAAAACGCCCGGGGTTATGCCCCACCACGCGAGACGTCACAATCGGGAAATCCCACTTGTCGTCAAAGCGCACCAGCGTATGCAACCTCGCCAACTCCTGCAAGCCCTCGCTCGCGTGGTAAGTCTCCTGACGGAGCCTTGCGTTTTCGGCCTTCAGGTGGTCATTTTCGGCCTGCAAAGACTTGAAGTCGTTCACAGACGCAAGCAACAACTGCACCGGGTAAAACACCGTCGAAAGAGCCTTGTCGACAATGCTTTCACGCACCGCCGTCGAAGACGCATGCATCAGTATCCCTAAAACGAGAAAAAAGGCAAAAGCGACAACGCCATGCCTTTGGGTAAACAAATCGACAATAAAGCGAAAAGCTCTAAGCATCGAAGTGCAAATTCAGAATTTAAGTAGAAGAAGCCACCAAAACAGGACGGTACTTGTCCAAGTCCTCAAGAATGCGGGCTGCACCCCTGCAAACGCAAGTCATCGGATCATCAATCACGTTCACGGAAAGTCCCGTTTCCTTGCGGATGCGTTCGTCAAGACCGCGCAACTGTGAACCACCGCCCGTAAGGATAATGCCCTTGTCGTAAATATCGGCAGAAAGTTCCGGGAGCGTAATGCTCAAGGCCTGCTTCACAGCCCCGATAATTGTCGTTACCGGTTCGTTAATCGCTTCGCGAATTTCGGCACTTCCGACAGGAATCGTGCGCGGCATGCCCTCGATAAAGTCAAGACCCTTGACTTCCATCGTCAATTCTTCTTCGAGCGGGCTTGCAGAACCAATCTGGATCTTGATCTGTTCGGCTGTGCTTTCACCCACGCAGAGATTGTACTGCGTACGCAAGTAACGCACAATCGCCTCGTCCATCTCGTCACCGCCCACGCGCACAGAGCCGTTGCAGTCGGACTTGTTGAGGGCAATCACGGCGATGTCGGACGTACCGCCGCCAATATCCACAATCATGTTGCCCACCGGTTCTTCGACCGGAATGCCCATGCCAATAGCGGCAGCCATCGGTTCATGCACCAGGTGGACTTCCTTCGCACCCGTCATCTTGATGGCGTCGATCACGGCGCGCGTTTCCACTTCAGTAATTCCGTTCGGAACGCCAACCACCACACGCGGTTTTACCATCCACAATGGATAGCGTTGCACACGCGTAATAAAGGTGCGCAAAAGCGTTTCAACAAGTTCAAAATCAGCAATCACGCCATCGCGCATCGGGCGAATAGCGCGGCTTTCGCCAGACGTACGGCCAAGCATCTTCTTAGCCTCGCCGCCAATGGCAGTCACTCGATTGCTCTTACGGTCAACAGCAATCACAGTCGGTTCGTTAATGACAATGCCCTGTCCAGCCACGTGGACTAGCGTATTTGCGGTACCCAGGTCAATACCGATATCACAAGAGAATAGTCCGAACAAAATTTAGCCCTCTAAATAAAAATCCCACAGAACCAAATATAACTAAATTAGGCTCGTTTATAAACTACGGATTTTTATCCTTGCCGAATTTTAGAACCTTGGAATAACGGTCCCAATGGCGCCCATGAACCTCGTAACGATACTTGCGCTTTTCGTACATGGCAAGGTCTCGGTAGATGTAAAAATCGACCTCGGCATACGCCGCATAGATTTCTGCTTCGGCACCTTCGAACAACCTAAAATCACGAACCTTGTAATACGGTTCATCAAGCAAGTCCGCCTTTGTCGCATTCGCATTCAGGGTTTCCGCCACCATAAACTTCAGGTCTTCCTGCAAGTACGTGAGAAGTTTCTTTTCGATGCGTTCCGTCGGTTCAGAACAAGACGAAAGCAATGCAAGAACTAAGAGGAATAAAATTTTTTTCATGCTCATAAAATAAAAAAAGAAACGCACTCAGATGGAGTGCGCTTCAAAAATTGTTGCTAGTGTTTAGTTGTTGGTCATTAGTCGTTAGAATTATCGACTCAAGCCAATGACCTTAACTAATGACTACTAACCATTGACTAATGACCAGTTAGAACGAGTACGTTGCAGAAATTCTGGAGAAGAGTCTGCCTTCGCCCTGGAACGGGTTACGGAACAGAAGGTCTTCAGCAACGGTCACGTCGATCTTCAACTTTTCTTCGATGTTGATACCGAAACCGAAACCGACATGGTCCTTGGAGGTGCCATCAGCGAGCGGGTTCGTGCTGAAGAAGTTGCCGTCATCCTTGCAGATGCCGTACTGCTTGTCGTTATACTTGTCAATGTTCTTGTTGTTGACGTTGCACTTTGTATAAAGAATAGACTTCTGACCGCCAACACGGATCACAAACCAATCCCACCAGATGTTGCGTTCGATACCGAAGCTGATCATGCCGCCGATATCGGTGCGTTCATCCCAGTGCTTGTTGTCTTCGTTACGGGAATCATAAGTCCAAGTCTTGGAGATGGCGTCAAAAATCCAGTCATGAGCCTTCTTCTTGTTGTAGATGAAGTCCAAGCCCATCCAGAAGAAACCACGGTCAAGAGCGACGTTGATACCGACACCCACCTGGGCATGCTTTTCATCCAAGCCCGGAGCATCGATGAACTTGAGGTTCAAAGCCGGAACAAGTTCGCCGTTGATGGCATCCAAAGTAAAGAATGCACGGGACTTGATTAACCAGGAGAAGTTACCGTCGTCGAAAAAGTTGTGGTGTTCCGGACCATATTGGATACGGGCCAAGGCCAAAGAGAATTCCAAATCAAAGTAGTTCGTGAACTGATAGTTCATACCACCATCGGCCTGAACGATAGAAGCGAAGGCATCCTTCTTTACCTGGTAGTTGCCATCTTCGCCCTTGTCGCCACCGTCCTGTGTGCCAATGTACACATGCAAGCCCCAGGCGCTACCGTTTGCAAGAGTCCAGCCCAAGAAGCCGTCAAAGTTCGTCACTGTTTCCGGAACGTTGGTCTTGGAACCGTTATCGCCGACCACGACATCCGGCAAATACTGAGCAAGATCAGCATTGATGCGGCCAAAAAGACCACCGAGGGAAATACGTGGATCCGGGTTGTTGTCACCACCAACAGCGATGGAGAAAATACCACCGAAGTTCGGGTGCTGCGGATCACGGTTTGCGCCCACTTCAACACGGTCTGTATAAGGGCCAAATTCGCCAATCAAATAATTGGAGTAGAGGTTGATGTTTGCAGCGTTATCAAAGATGCTCACATCGTCCATGATGTAAGTCGTGTTCTTACCCATAGATTCAATACGGGCGAAAGTCGCAAATGCAGACCCAACACCAAGAATTCCAAATGCGGTACCAACCGCAGCTACGGTTTTTAAGTTCATGGAATGACTCCTATTGAAAATTCATTTATAAAGTTAGTTTTATAAAGGAAAAAACGCAACAACATTTTAATAAAACACCATTTTTTTTAACATTTTTTAGCAAACAAAAAAGGCCAGACTTTCGTCTGGTCTTTTTCAAGCTTTCCAAGTGAATTATTCGGAGAACGTGAACGGAATCGTAACCGTCGTGTTACCGGACTTCACCTTGCTGAAGGTCCAGCGGCTAACTGCATTCTTGATTTCGGAGTCGAATTCTGCGAAACCGGTCGTCGAAGAAACAGTAGAGATGCTGATGATTTCGCCACCCGGAGCGATCGTGAACTTCAAGGTAACCTTACCCTGGAATCCCGGTTTCTTCTTCAGGCACTTGTTATAGATGTGGCGAAGACCCGGAGTACGCTGGCGGACAACCTTCATGATGTCAGCTGCGGAACGAGAACCACCACCGGCACCCATGTCGATATCGCGCATGGACGGAGTCTTGATGGAACCCTTAGCCTTAGTAGCGATACCACCGCCACCACCGCCAAGGAGACCTGCAAGGCCGTCACCGATACCACCGGAACCACCTTCTGCATAACCTTCGTTGAAGCCACCATTAGCCTTACCGCGACGGCCACCGAGAACGGTCTTACCCGTAGTCTGGAGACCAGCGACGTCCTTGAGCACCTTATCGATGTCCTTGGTGAACTTCTGGTTCTTCATCAAGTCATAAGCAGCAGCAGAGGCATTCTTTGTCTGAGCAGTGAGGAGCTTGAGCACGCCGCGAGTCTGCGGAGCGTTCGGCTGACCCTTACCGCGCGGCTTACCACCGCCACCAGCTTTCTTACGAGGCTTCTTCGGTTCGGGCTTCTTCTTTTCTTCCTTCTTTTCTTCCTTCTGCTCAATCTGCATGGAAGTAGTAAGGTCCACGGAATCAGCGTTGTCGAATACGACTTCAGCAACGACCTGTTCGTACATGGAAGCCCAAATACACATAGCCAAAGCGATCACAAGAGAGACACCGGCGATTGCGCCCATCTTCTTGTCGGATTCCGGCATGAGCGACGCAATAAACGGATCTAAGTTCTTCTTTGCCATTGATTATTCCTCCCCGCCGTTCTTTTCCATCACGGCGAATGCGATATTCGTGTATCCGGAGAAGCCGCAAGTGGCCATCACCTTGTACATCGCATCATACGGGATGTTCTTGTCAATCTGGACAATGATGTGACCAGCTTCATCGGCAGGAAGGCCCATCTTGAGAGCGTGTTCCTGTTCGATTGCGCGACGGTCCTTCAGGATTTCGTCCACCTTCGTAACGAGGAGGTCTTCCTGAGCGAGAACGTCAGCGGTCGGCACGACCTTTTCATTGTCAACGATAACGTAGTTAGCATCGACCACGACAGTCAAAGAAACTTCCTTCGGCTGGACCTTGGAGGTCGAGATCGGAAGAATCAAGTTTTCTGCCTGGGTCAAAAGCTGACCTTCAGCGTCCATGTTCTTGATCATGAACACCAAGATGATGGTCATCATGTCCATCATGGACGTTAAGGAGAAAGGTACGTCTTCGCTATACTTACGAGCTTTTCTAGCCATGATTAACCTCCCAACTTAGCAAGGTTGATCTTGCTGAAACCAGCTTCCTTAGCACGGTCCATGAGCTGGATGATCTTGTCGAACTGAGTGTCGTCGTTTGCAACGATGATGATGTTATCAACGTCGTCCAAGTCGATGAACTGAGTATGGATTGCGATCAAGTCCTTAGCAATGAGATCGTATGCGGAGAGCGGATAAACCATTGTCTTGTCGCCCGGCTTGAGAGTACGGGCAGAGTTCGGCTGAAGCGTTGCAACTGCCATACCCGGAGTCGGAGCCTTGAGAGCAGCCGGCTTCTGGAGGCCACCTACGCCTTCACCCGGAAGGGACAAGAAGTTGTTAGCGCCATCTACATAAGCACTGTCGGCATGAGCTTCTTCAGCACTACCGTCGTTCTTATAAGCGGCCCAAATGACCTTACCCGGGTCTTCTTCAGATTCCTTCTGAATAGCCCAGAGTTCGATGGTTTCGATTTCGTAGAGATACTTCTCTTTGTCCATTTCGGAACCATCTTTGCACTTCGGACCGTGTCCACTTTCAACAGCCGCCTTCACGTCTTCCATCGCATAGGTAACGAGCTGAGCATCAGACTTGCAGCGGAACGTCCACATTTCCTTGAAATAGACGTTCGGCTGGAAACCACCGCGTGCACCGATAACAAGGTAGTTGTTAGCGATAGCGAGGGACAAGTTCAATGCCTGCTCATCAGGAGGAGGTGGCACGTCATTGTCCATGATCATCTGACTACGTTCAGGCAGATTCACTTCGACAATGGCGAGTTTGGAGAAAGAAGTCATGGTCAGAAGCATAGGAATCAAGATGGTGAACAAGCCCATCGCCGGAAGCAAGTCCGGTTCTTCGACCTTTCCTGGTTTCTTGATTTGTTTTGCCATGTTTATTTAAACTCCAGTTAAAATTAAACTCTCTGATTGATTATGCAAGGGAGTTGATAATCTTGAGACCCTTTTCTTCCATTTCCTGGATGAGGCGTTCGGAGTTCATGTTGAGAAGACCGACGATAACGAGGAGCGGAACTGCAGAAAGAAGTCCGAGGAGCGTAGTACCCATAGCGATAGCAATACCATCAGCAAGAGCCTTAGCACGTTCAGAAGCCGGCTTGTTAGCAACAGCATCGAATGTGAAAATCAGACCGTAAATCGTACCCATAAGTCCAAGCAACGTGGAAATGGAAGCCATAACGGAAATGATGGAGATATAACGAGTGAGGCGCGGAGCTTCGGTAAGGAACACAGCGTCAGAAGCAGCAGTCATAACTTCGCGAGCCTTGTCTGCATCCTTGCAGTTGAGCTTAGCGGCAACGATAGCATCCATAACCTTAGCAATCGGGAGCTTAGAGCTCTTGGCGAACTGGAGAGCCTGTTCGAGCTGGTTCTGCATAACGAGCTTACCGAAATCGGCCATGAACTTACCGCGGCCCTTGGAGCTCTTAATCATGATGTAAGTTATGCGTTCCAGGGAGAAACCGAGGCCGATAATGAACACGACCAAGATGATCCACATGAACTGGTAACCATCAGATTCGGGGCTGAAGGATTGAAGCATTTTAGACATTAGAGACTCCTTTAATTGAGTTATTGTTTTTTTGTTGTTTTTGATAATCTTCGTTCATATTTATTTTTTTTTGGAGCATTGTGGGGGGATTTTAGTAGTAAAACTTTCTTTACCGCTGAGCAATCGTCCTCAAGCCCAATAAAATAGGGGAATCCCACGAAGCAGGATTCCCCGTAAAATAGTTTTTACCGCTATTTCTTCTTGCCTTTTTTGCCCTTTTTCTTGGACTTCTTGGCTTCAGACTTAGCCTTCTTGCCCTTCTTAGACTTCTTGGAGGTCTGTTCAACGGCTTCTTCATCGCTAGAAGATTCAGAAACAGCTTCAACACCTCTTTCGGAAGCCGGGATCAGGCTCGGGTTAGCAGTCCATTCCTTGAGCTTGGCGAGTTCTTCTTCAAGCTTGGTACGATCGTCCTTAGTTTCCTTGACGATGTTACGGAAGGTAGCCACCTTTTCTTCGAGAGTCATAGCATCAGACTGTTCGATCTGCTCGATACGTGCCTTCAACTTGAAGTATGCCGGGTCGGCAAACAGCGTGGACGGGTCGAACTTTTCAATCTTGATGTTAAGGTCTTCGTTGGTTTCATCGAGCTTTCTCAAGGTTTCGTAAAGCTTGGCGGTCCATTCGTTATCGATACCGTAGTGAGCAGAGGCCTTGATACCGGTTGCGCACTGCGGGATAGCGAGCTGCTTTGCGGCATCAGAACGGCTGTTCAATTCTTCACGGTAGGCTTCCAAGTCTTCGTGGGCAGCCATGATAGCGTCATCCTTCACCATGCCCTGGCCGATGTATTCACGCACGATCAAAGCACTATCCGGAAGCGGGGAGTTAGCGAATGCGTCAGCAACTTCGACGAACACAGCGCAGCCCTGGTAGTACATTTCGATGTAGCCCATTTCTGCAGCGATCACGTCCTTGTTGTAGAAGCCCTGGTCACGAGCGAGGTCGATGTTCTTCTGGAAGATCGGACGAGCCTGTTCATAGTAAGACGGGAGCTGCTGCACAATACCGATGCGTTCTGCAAACTTTTCTTCTTCCTTCTTACCGTTGAGCTGCTGTTCACGAATCTTTGCAGCCATCGTCACGAAGAGCATACCCATCTTGTTCGTGGCGCGGAAGGTCCACTTTTCAGATGCGTAGGCAGCAGACTTGGAGTAGTGACCCATAGCCTTCTGGAGGATTTCAACCAAGCTCTTGATGATCTTGGCCTTTTCCTTTTCCTTACCCTTCAAGACAATCGGAGTCATCTTGTTGTATTCATATTCACCCATGTAGAAGGCTGCTTCAGCCGGGATAGCAGCATCAGCATTCTTGATCTGCAAACCGTACTTGTCGTAAGCTTCAAGAGTCTTCTTGTAGGCATCAACAGAGTTTTCCATGTCCTTCACATTGCGGTAAGCGCGAGCGATACCGATGTAAGCGGCAATGAGCTTTTCCTTGTCTTCCTGGTACATCTTGATGAAGTTGCGATATTCCTGGATGGCGAGGTCCCACTTCTTAGCGTTAGCGTATGCCATCGGGATAGAGAAGGCAGCGTCAACAGCGTAAGAGCTCTTCGGATAGTCACGGACGAGGTCCTTGGAGCAGCGGATAGCTTCGTTGGTCATCTTGGCTTCGTCGTAGCTCAAGCATGCGCTATAGAGGAAAGACGGAGTTTCTTCGTTCTGCGGGTAACGCTTGTAAGCAAGTTCGAAGGTAATAGCGGCCTGCTTCTTGTCCGGGATGGAGTCATAGGTCTGAGCGGCAAAGCCGATTGCCGGGAAGGCCATGGAATCCTTCGGGAAGTTGTCGGTAATGAACAAGAACGTCTTGGCAGCGACAACCGGCTGCTTGTCCTTCTTGTAGTTACTTGCAGCACGCAAGATACCCTTAATAGTAAGCGGAGACTTGGCATAGCTCTTCGGGAGGAGCATGAACGTTTCTGCAGCCTTCTTGTACTGGTTCGTAGCTTCGTAGGCAGCAGCAGCTTCGAAGATAGCCTTGTCAGCAATGTCGATGTTCGGATAGCGCTTCACGAGGTCCAAGTATGCCTTGGCACCAGCTTCATTCTTGCCTGCCTTGACAGAGGATTCAGCCTTCTGGAAGAGAACGTAAGCGATAGCCTTTTCGATTTCAGCAGCCATGGAGTCGTTGCGAGTTTCCTTGGCCTTGTACTGCTTGAGGAGCCATTCGAATTCCGTGAGGGATTCGTCAAGCTGGTTGGATTCCAGCAAGGACTGAGCAAGCATACGGCTGATGAGCAAAATGTACTGGTGTTTCGGGAAGTCCTTCTTGAGCTTGCGGAGGACGTTCACGGCAACAGAGAACTGCTTGGCATCGTAATGAACGATAGCGGCGTTGTATGCAAGTTCTGCAGCTTCCTTGTTCTTACCGAACTTGGCCATGTACTTATCGACCTGGTCGAAGTAAGCCTTGGTTTCCGGCAAGTTGTATGCCTGGACGGCATCGTCGTTAGCCTTCGTCTTTCTTGCATTTTCGCGAGCCTGGTCCATCATGAGAACGGCGTTATAACCAGCTTCATCCTTGGAGAGGAGGTTGCCAGAACCCATTTCGCGACGGCCATAGCGGGTCGTATCGGTTTCAACAATCCAGTTGAACATCTTGGCAGCGTTAGCATGCTGGCCCATTTCCTGATAGACGAGAGCGAGGTTGATGTGAACCTTGTATTCATCCCAGGTCGGTTCCTTGGCATAGCGCTTCAAGAATGCTTCATAAGCTTCGATAGCCTTAGAATACTGTCTCTTGCCGCCTTCGATATCACCTTCCTTGGTGAGCTTGGCAGCCTGAGCGTGGTGATACTGCGGGATATCGAGCATAGCGCCACGGATAGCCTTTTCAGCATTCTTCACAGATTCCGGATACTTCTGGTTCTTCTTGAACCAGGAGGAATTGCGGTCATAACGCTTCACGACTTCGTAACGATGTGCCTGAGCTTCTTCGAACTTCTGCTGCACGATCAAGATTTCGACCATGGCGATATCGGCGAGCGGAGCGTCGATGTAGTCCGGGTTGATACTCATCAAGCGCTTGAAGGACTGGACAGCTTCTTCGTTACGGTCATGGTCCTTGTTCTTCATACCGATACGGTAGTAGACGGAGTCCTTGAAAGCGACCTTCTTGTCTCTCAAGAAAGCTTCAGCTTCCTGAACACCACCACCTTCCAAGTCAGAGAATGCGGCAGCCATGAAGTCCATAGCTTCTGCGCGCAAGTCGTTCGGATATTTGCCCTTGTCAGCACCAACGATGTAATCGAAGTACTGCTTAGCGGCAATTTCGTATTCGGCAGTGTTATAGTAAGATTCTGCCAAGTGGTACATGGCAAGAGCCGCTTCCTTACCCGTGAGGTTTTCAAAGCCAGTCACCTTCTTATAGGCACTGATAGCGTCCTTGAACTTACGGTTCATGAAGTGGTATTCAGCAATACGGAGCCATGCCTTCGGCACAAGACCGTTATCCGGGAAGTCCCTGACAAGCTGCATACGGAGCTTGTAAGCCTTGTCGTCTTCACCACTGGCTTCCTGCACTGCGGCAGCCTGGTAAATCACGGTCGGAGCCTTAGATTCCTTCGGATACTTGTCGATGTATTCAAGGAAGTAGCCCAAGGACTTCTGGTGATCGGCCTTCGGGAACTGGTTGATGTTAGCGCACTTTGCCGGCTTGTTATCACGGTCAGCGCACCATGCGACATCTTCTTCGTACTGGGCATTCTTGTCGAGGAACAGCTTTTCTTCGAGCAAGAACTGGTAGTGACCAAGCTGCTGCAAGGAGCTTGCGCAACGGTTACTGACTTTGCCCTTGCAACGTTCTACCTGACGTTCCCATTCGGCAATAGCGTCACGCATGCCCTTTTCGTCAAGACCGCCAGAGCGGCAAGCCTGTTCGGCCTGGTTCTTTGCAACTTTATAGGAGCTGGCGCACTGTTCATAGCCAGAGTTGCCCTTTCCAATGGACTTGCACTTTGCAAGCAATTTCTTAGCTTCGTCCGTTTTTTCTTTACACGGATCCGATGCAGCAAAAGATGTTCCAATCATGGAGCAAACGATTGCTGAGACGAGCAAAAGATTTTTCATCGTTCTCTATCCACCTATTATATCAAAATAAAGGGACGGGCCCGGATTACTCCAGGTCCTCCAAACCAGTATCTGTAGCGCTGCCACCAGAACCGGCAACCTTGGTTCTTGCAGTAGCCAATGTAAAGCCTGCGTCTTCCAAAATGCGCTTGCGGTTAGATTCAAAGCGGTCACTCTGGATAGATCTCTGCATGAACGATGCGTAATCTTCAATAGACTGGTTAGCCTTATTGAACGTCGGGCGCAAAGCTTCACGCTTGCTTTCCACACGCGGAGTCGGCAACTGACGAGCGAGATCCAAGGCAATCACCTGGACAGAATCGAACTGGCTCTGCATGGAATCATAAGCCTGACGGGCGCTGTCACGTGCAGCGACAGAGACAATCGGCTGTTCCGTGCGCTTCACGGCTTCTTCCAAAGCCGTGATTGCACCCTGGTAGTCCTTCTTCATGAAGTGGCAGTAACCAATCACGAGGTAGGCTTCAGAAACGAGGAAGGATTCCGGAAGGTTAGAAATAATCCAGTTTGCATGCTTCATAGCTTCATCAGGCTTGTTAACCTTGAGGAAGGACCATGCAATACCGAGGCGAGCTTCGTCGAGCACCGGAGAGCCTTCCTTGACCTGACCATACATCTGAGCGGCAGCTGCGATGTCCGGCTTTTCGCCAGAGAAGAAGAGGTGGCCGAGCTTAACTCTTGCAGCGTCCTGCAAGTCAAGTTCGGACTTGTTGGACACCGGCTGTTCCGTAATGTCACGGAAGCAGTTTTCAGCTTCGTCAAACTTGCTCATACGGCTGTTGGCAATACCCATTGTATAGCGAGCGTAGAAGTAGTTGGCGTTACCCGGAAGGATGGAGGAGAGCAGGTCGACAGATTCCTGATAGAGACCCTGTTCGAACTTGATCTGGCCAGCAACGTAGTCAGCGTCAGCCTTCACATCGCTTTCACCGAACTTCTGGGCAATGTTCTGATACTTGTTCATAGCTTCCGTGTACTTGCCTTCCTTATAGTCGATGTTCATCAACTGGAAGTGGTACTTGGCGCGCTGGTCACTCTGCGGGTAGCGCTTGATAGCGTCTTCGTAGACAGACTTAGCAGCCTTGTGCATACGGAGGTTTTCGAAAGACTTAGCCTTGTAGAATGCAGCCTGGTCAACGAGGTGGAATGCCGGGTACTTGGTCTGGACCTTACCGAAAGCATAAGCAGCTTCGAGGAACTGACGGTTCAAGTACAGACGCATAGCAGCGCGGTAGTCGTTTTCAGGTTCGATCTTCAAACGGCGATAGCGTTCTTCACCGATCTTCTCTTCACGGGTATCACCGAAGCGAGAAGTCAGCTTAACAGCCCACACAAAGCCACGGTTCTTCTTGGCCCAGAGATCATCGTGAGACATTTCGAGGTCAAGAGCGAGGTAACGGAAGATGCTGACATCCTTGACGTTAACCGTAGCACCGATGACCGGGTAGCCTTCCTTCGTGAAGCGGGCGCGGACACCGAGGTGAGAGGAGAGGTAATAGGTCAAGGAGAAGCTCATTTCGAGATTTGCACCCTTGCCACCTTCCTTAGAGTCATGGATAATGTCGATGAGGGAGAACTCGGCCTTCATTTCGAGAAGACGGTTGAATCCGCGATAGAACAACGAGATGTTGAGGTTCGTCGGAATCTTGTAAGCGTCATCGGCAGTCATGAGAACGAACTTGAAGCTACCGTCGCCATCAGCTTCGCTGACAGCCGGAGCAAGGAGGTTCTGCACGGCAACGCCAATGAGCAAGTAACCGTACTTCGAGGAAGCGAGCGGGTTCCAGCTCAAGCCCACGTCTGCACCGACAGTGAGCTGCTTGAGTTCATCGAACTGGTTGATGTACAACACATCAAGGTTGACACCGAGAGAAAGCAAGTGGAAGAGCCTGTAAGCGTAACCGAACTGAACGGCAATTTCGCTATAGGATTCGCCACCTTCAATGGATGCACCGTTTTCGAAAAGAGAAATGCCCCAAGTGTGCTTGTAGTCAATCGGGTACGTCAAGCTGACGTATTCCTGGCTTGCTTCACCACTAATGGTGCTAAAGAATGCAGCGCTGAATTCAAGCTGATCAGTTTCAGAAATTCCAGCCGGGTTCACATACATCGCGGTGTTGCCGCCAAATTCGGCAAACCAGTCATTCTGCTGATACTTATTCGGCGTGTAGGTGGCCTCTGCAAACAAAGAAGTGCTGGCTACGGCAAGTCCAATCGCGGACGTCTTGATGAAACTAGTACGCATCATCACCTACTCCTTTACTTAATATCCGTGCGGATGAACTCGATACGACGGTTCTGCGCACGTCCTTCAGGTGTTTTGTTAGAAGCAACAGGCTTTGTATCGCCCATGCCCTGAGTTGTAATACGGCTTTCGGCAATGCCTTTTTCAACAAGGAAGTTCTTCACTGCATTAGCACGGTCTGCGGAGAGGACCATGTTCTTGTCCTTGTTACCGATGTTATCTGTATGACCAACGATTTCAAACGTGGCTTCAGGGAAGGTTTCCATGATATCGACAACCTTCATCAAGGAGATGTAGGAGTCCTGAGTAATCGTGGATTTACCAGATTCGAAGTTCACGCCTTCAAGAACGAAGACCTTTTTCGGCGGCTGCGGAACTTCGTCCGGGCAACCATCGTCGTCCTTGTAGTTGTTCAAAGATTCAGACTGTTCCGGGCAGAGGTCCACACCCTTACAGATGTGAGCGTACTGGGAGAGCATTCCCTTCGCTTCGACCCACGGGTCGCAAAGACCGTCGCGGTCGTTATCGGCATCCGGGCAGCCATCATCGTCCTGGAAGCCATCGAAGTCTTCGGCTTCTTCAGGGCAGTTGTCAAAGCCGGAGCAGACGCCAGCGTACTTTTCGGAGAGACCTTCTTCGGAAACCCACGGATCGCAAAGGCCATCGCCATCAGTATCCGGATTGCGAGTTTCTTCGACAGCTTCTTCTTCCTTAACGACGTCAGTTGCAGTAAGACCGATATCCAGCTTGCCCTTGCCGCGCTTGATCATCGGCGAGGTGGACTGGCAGAAGAAGTTCGGGTTGCCGAGAGACGGGCTGATGAACTTCGGGTCCAGGGAAACGTTCGTGCGGTTCACCTTGATGAACTGGTTGAACGGGTAGTAGTTCTTGTAGATGTTGTTGTATTCCACCTTCGTCTGACCGGCAGCCGGGTCAGCAAACACACCGTAGTAGTGGTTTTCCATGAAGATGTTGTTACGGGCGACCAGGTTGGTCGGTCCCTTCAACGTGAGGCCGGAGTAGCCGTTGCGGAGCACGACGTTCTGTTCGATGTAGGCATCGAGAGACTTAGCACCCCAGGCGAGAATGCCGGACCAGCGGTTGCCGTACACCACGTTGTTGCGGAGCCACGGCAGAGAAATGAAAGCACCGATACCCGTTGCATGGTTATCGATCACATAGCAATGATGAATGTAGGGAGCTGCGTTTTCGCAAAGGATACCTTCAAGACCGTTCCTCACTGTGAAGTGCGACATTTCGGCGCCCGAAGTACCCATGACGGTCGGACCTCTGCGGCCACCATCAATGATGGTAGACAATGGGTCCTCGCCCTTGAGAACAACACCCATGATCAAGGTGATGTTTTCGTTATAAACACCGCGTTTGACAAGGATTGTATCCCCGGCATCCGCATTTCCGAGAGCATCTGCAATCTTTGCGAAATCGCCAGGCACGTTGATATTCTTTGCCATGGCGGTTCCTGAAAGAAGCATCGCCCCGGCCGTAATTAAGACCAGTTTCTTTAGGGTCATACTGCTACGTTTCTCCAATCATAGAACACTTAAATTCGTTAAACATACGCTTGCCTGTTTGGCAAACACAAAACCCATGTGGGAATATACCTTCAAAAATGACTTTAGTCAAATACTTTTCGTCAAAAACGCCATTTTTCGTGTAAAAAATACACAGGTATAGCCTCTAGGGAAAACTTATCTGTCAATCCTCGCTAGGAAGATCGTCCTCCTTCTCCTCCTCCTTTTTTGCACCTTGAATTGAAACGCGGATTTCCTGGCAGGTCTTCTTGATGTTTTGCAAGACCTTGCGCGCGCGCGTGCCAGCAGATTTGTTGCCGCGTTCGAATTTCTCGTATTCGCGTTTGAAATTTTCAATTTCTAGTTCGAGATCGTTTACTAAACTCATAAGCAAACTCCAAAAAAAGATGCTTTTTGGAAAATAAATAAAGTTTTTGCTAAAAATTCGCCGTTTTGCAAAATTATGTTTACGTTTATAAACTATTACATAGATTTAGCACAATTCAACAACTTATTAACAATGTGATAACCGCCACAGATTTTCGAGAGCCATCCAGCCAGCTTCACCGACATTTTCCGAGAAGTCATTTACGAACATGGCGATATGCGACTTAATGACTTCGCTATCATCGATTTGCGCTTTTTCGACGATAAACGATGTCACAGGATTACACCTTTGACGGGCAATCTGGAGACTACGGCGAATTTCATTTTCAACGGATTCGATAGTTGCACTGCCCAGTTCCTTTTTTGCAACTGCAATTCCAAGAGGAATCGGAGAGCCTGTTTCCTGCTCCCAGTAGGCACCCAAGTCCTGCAAAAGGTGCAGACCATCACGTTTCCACGTAAAGCGGTGCTCGTGGATTGTCACGCCTTGGGGAATACTTTTGTGGAGGAGCCCCTGGTAAACCTCGTTAAAGAGGGCGTATTCGAGTTTTGGGGCATTTTTGAACTGATGGGCGTACCAGAACTTGAAAAGGAGCGCAGCGGTCGTATTTGCGCCCGGGAGGGTCGTCAAAAGTTCCGGATTGAACACATTAGACTGCGAAGAGAGCAAAAGCGGGCCACAGCCGTACCCGATTGCACCCCCGCAACCGAGGCAACGGTACGTATCGGCAATTTGAGGATAGACCTGAGCGCTAATCTTTGCGACATCAAGTTCGCCACGCAAGACCATTTCGTTGAGCGTCTGGACATCGGCAAACGTGACTTTCCATTCAAACGGGGAATTTTCGAGACCGTGAAGTAAGGCTTCGTAAATGAAGGTGTCGTTAGGGCAAGTGGAAATACCGAGGGAGAGTTGCATATGCAGTAGGAAGTGGTTAGAACTTAGAACTTAGAGCCGTGCGGAGGGCTGCAAGTGCATCGGCAATGCGCCAAGTGGATTTGTCACGGGTGGTGGCAAAGTTGCTTACGGCGCGAATTTCGTAGCAGGGAATACAAAAGGCATGGCAAATCGAAAAACAGGCGGCACCTTCCATTGATTCGACATCGACATTGAAGTTTTCGCTACGTTCTTTTGCCATAGAGGCAGTCCCCGTGCAGCAGTTGACCGTAAACCCTGCTGCCGACCTTAGCCCAGAAAGCCAGGTGGGAACACCCCGCAACGACGAGGATTCGTAAACTTGTGCGTGCACGCTAGGCAAAGCGCCATTTGTAGGATTTCCGCAAACCTTGTGCCACGGCGTAAACGTGCCATCGCATTCTACAACGCCAAGGTCCCCTACAATTTCGGAATCGACACGGACGACATCGCCGATTTCAAGACCGCGGTCCGGATAGGCGCCACAAATTCCAGCCTGCACTACATGCGTAAAAGGCCCCTCGGCGGCAAACCGAGAGAGCAAAACGGATAAATTTGTTGCAAATTCCAACATTCCCACGCCGAGGACTACAGCAAAGCCACGGCTTTCAGGAAGTTCGATGATTTCGCCTAAACGAATGTTATTCTGGACAAAGGATTTGCATTCTGGAAAGACGCCAAAGAATTCCACGTTTGAGGCAAAAGCAAACAAAGGAACAAAGTCGTTTTCCATCGCAAAGTCCTTATTCGAGGCGTTCAACCTTTGTCGAAAGATCGGCCTCCAGTTCTGCAACACGGTCGAGGCTCAAGTTCCACGGGCGTTCAACTTCGCAGCGAGCACTCGCCACAGCAGTAGCCTTCGCCAAGCAGCTTTCAAAGCTCAGATTTTGTTCAAAAGCATAGAGCCAGCCCGCAAAGAACGAGTCTCCGGCACCAATGTCATTTTTGACCGTAATTGTAGGCGGTTGCAACTGGATGCCCTGGAACTTCTTTTCCATGAGGCGGAAGGCTCGCACCGGAGCATCCTCTTCGGTCACGACAAGGTTCTTGATCGGGAGGCGTTCAAGGACTGCGGTCGCCGTCATCTTCCAGAACTGCGGGCTAGACTTCACCTGCGGAATGCCCATGCGTTCTAGGAGCTTGCAGTATTCCAGCATGTTGATTTTCAGGAGGTCCACGCCTTTTGCAAGGAGATCATCAATGCCGTCAATAGCGTCGACAAAGATATGCTTGTCGCTAAAGTCTAGGTCATTGAACATCTTTGCGTTAAAGCCCTGCGGGAACGTTCCACACAAAGCAATGTATTGCGTTGAATCCCAATAATCGTTGAGCGTTTGTGCAAAATCGTCGTTCTCGGAATCCGCAAGAGTCGGAGACGGTTCCACGAGTTCCGTCGTGTCACCGTTGCAAGCAATCGTCGTGCAGATACGCGTATTCTCGCGAATCCAGATTGGCACCTGCTGGATGCCGCAAGCAGAAAGCTCGTCAAAAATTTTTTCTCCGTTCCCGGCACCGAGGAAATGCATCAAACGGGGCGTGCCGCCCAAAAGCTGTAACACTCGGCAGCAGTTGATGCCCTTGCCCGATGCGTATTCCTTGACCTTCTGAATGCGGTGGACTTCGCCTGGAGTAAACTTGTCCAGAAAGAACACCCTCTGCCAAGCAGGATTCAAACCGAGAACTAAGATTTCCCTTGACATCGCTTACCTTAGAAGTTCACCTTGTAGAACTTGCGCTTGCCCACCTGGACAACGAGCTGGTCGCCACCCTTGATTTCGATCTGGGCCTGCGGATCGGCGAGCTTTTCGCCACCAATCTTTACGCCACCGTTCTGCACCATGCGGCGGGCTTCGCCCTTACTGGCAAAAGCCTTGATGTTCACGAGGAGGTCGAGGGCGCCATACGAGCCAGCATCGACGGAGCATTCGAGAGCGTCACTCGGGATAGCGTTTCCGCTGTGGATTTCGCGTTCCTTCGCGGCAGCGGCCTCGGCGGCTTCCGCGCCGTAATACTGCGTCACGATGTCGATAGCGAGGCGGTGCTTGGCATCGTTCGGATTCATCTTGCCTGCGGCAATGTCCGCCATCATCTGCTTGATTTCTTCGAGTGGGATGTTGGTCAAAAGTTCGAACCAGTTCTCGACAATGCTGTCGGCAAGGCTGTAAATCTTGTGGTACATCACGTCAGCCGGTTCATTGAGGCCAACGTAGTTGCCGATGGACTTACTCATCTTAACCTTGCCGTCAGTACCGAGCAAAATCGGCATGAAGAGACCGATCTGCGGTTCCATGCCTTCAAAAATCTGGAGGTCGCGGCCACGGAGCACATTGAACTTCTGGTCAGTGCCGCCGAGTTCCACGTCGCTTTGGATAGCGACGGAATCATACCCCTGCATCATCGGGTACATGAATTCGTGGAGGCTGATGGGCGTATTGGCCGTATAGCGGTTGTGGAAGTCCTCGCGTTCGAGCATCTGGGCGACAGTGAACTGTCCCATGAGTTCGGTCACCTTGCTGAACGGGAGCTTAGAGAACCATTCGCCGTTGTAGTGGATTTCCACTTGGTCGCGGCGGACGACCTTGAAGAACTGTTCCTGGTATTCCTTTGCGTTTTCGAGCACCTGTTCGTGCGTGAGACGCGGACGTGCCTTATTGCGGCCGCTCGGGTCACCGATCTGTGCGGTGTAGTCACCCACGATGAGCACGACGGTATGGCCGAGGTCCTGGAACTGGCGGAGCTTGCGCATCACGACCGTATGGCCAAAGTGTACGTCCGGAGCCGTCGGATCGACCCCCATCTTGATACGGAGGGGTTTGCCCGTTTCGTAGGACTTCTGGAGTTTCTTTTCGAGTTCATCTTGCGGCACAACATCGGTAACGCCGCGCATCAAAATTTCAAGCTGTTCTTTTACAGGACGGAATTGCATGTTTTTAATTAAGTGGTTAGTGGTTGGTGGTTAGTGGTTAGGGAAATACAAGTCTAAACCGCTAATCACTGGAAGCCCATTTTAAAGGAATGGATAATCATAACGGGTTAAAGATAGCAATTAAGTAAAACGGGGCCACCCAATTCGACTTTGAAACAAATCAAGTTTAGCAGTCCATAGTATCACAATGATACATGTAAAAATAGTTTTACAGAAAAACACAAATTTTGCACTTTAATTATCACATTCATTTGTTAGTTTTGCTCGCAAAACTTATCAGGAAAACATTATATGAAAAAAATTCTTTTGTCCATTGCACTCGCTGCCATCAGCGCATTTGCAGTTTCTGCCCCGAAGACCCATGACGGTTTCTTCTTGAACGCCACGATGGGTGCAGGCTATTCCAGCTTTGAAGACAAGATTGAAGGCGGTCTCGGTAAGATGACTTGCGACGGCGGTGCATTCGAAGCATCCTTTAAACTCGGCGGTACTATATACCCCAACTTAATCCTTCATTTTACCTTCATTGGCAACGCCATTTACTCAGACCTCGAATTCAAAGCCGGGCGCGACGAAGAGTCTCTTGAACACGACGGTTTCAACATGCTTATGCTCGGCGGCGGTTTAACTTATTACGTCGTCCCCGAACAAAACATTTATGCCAGCGCTTCTTTCGGCATTACCGACATAAGCATTTCTCTAAACAGCAACTCCTACAACTTCGACAATCTTGATGCCGGCTTCGGCTTCAACATCACCGTCGGCAAAGAATGGTGGCTGAACGATGAAAACGCTCTCGGCGTGGCATTCTCGTTCTCCCATCACTCCGCTGACGGTAACTATCGTGGTGAAAAGAACGAAGCCTCCTCCAATTCGTTCTCCATCGTGGCATCCTACACGTTCAACTAATTGTTGATTTAAACCATTGAAAAGCCTCCATGTCTAACATGGAGGCTTTTCTTTTTTACAGTCCTGTCACGCAAGCGTGATTATTTCCGTTTGTTCTGTTGACGGCGAAGGATATACTTGGTCAAGAAGTTGTAGAATTCTTCTGTTTTGGAATTATCCTGCTTGTTACGGCGGAGCGATACCACGATATCACGCTTAAAATCCGTATCGGTAATTTCGAGAAGCTTGACACGTTTGTGGTCCATCTTGCCCCATGAGAGCTCAGGCCAGAAGCCAACGCCAATGCCTGCGGCAACCGCTTCCTTGACAACAGCGGCGTTATCACTTTCGAATGTAACGTTTGTATGAAATCCGATGCTATCGCAGAGTTCGTTACAAATCTGGCGGTACTGTTTGGAACCGTAAAGGCGGATGAACTTTTCATCTTTCAAGTCAAAAAGCGAAATAGAATCGAGTTTTTTGTACTGCGCCGTATTCGGAACCGCCAAGAAAATCTTTTCAGAATGGACAAAGGTCTCGTCGCTTTCGGTATTGTCGAGTTCGGGCCTGTAGTTCGCGTAAGTGCGCACGCAAATATCGAAAACGCTCGTTTCCTCGTTCTGCACAATATCCACATCAATGTCTGAATTACTTCGTCTATACTCAATCACTGCACTTGTAATGAGCGTGGATGCCGCAAGAACGTTCAGCTTGACATTGTTATTCAGCTTGTTCGCCGTCTCCTTGAGGAGTGCCGGAAGCGCCATCATATTCTCGTAAAGCGGTTGGAGTTTTTCATAAAAGAACTTTCCGCTATCCGTGAGTTTGATGTTACGCCCGGAATTTTTGAACAGCGATACACCCAGCTCATCTTCGAGCTTGTGGATAGCTTGCGTAAGCGCCGGCTGAACGATGCAGAGGTTCTTCGCGCTTTGCGTCACGTGTTCCGTACGGGCTACTTCCAAGAAGTATTTGAGCTGAGTCAGTTCCATGGGGTGAAATATAGGTTTTTAGACGAGAGGGAGGTGCCCGATCATCCCCGTCAAGCGAGGACAGGCGTCGGGCATGACAATCAGGCGGGCATGACAACATAACTGCTACTTGCTAAAAGCAGCAAGGTCGATGCCGAGCTGTTTAATTTTGTAAGTGAGGATGCGCGGGGTGGTCGAGAGACTGCGGGCCGCCGCAGCCATCTTGCCCTTGCTGCTCTTGAGGGCGTCGCAAATGATGTCGCGTTCGTACGCCTCGACCATGAGCTTGAGGTTTCCGCTCACGGGCGTTCCGCTGGTTTCATCGGTCTGGATGGTCGGCGGGAAGTGATGTGGATAGATGACATCTTCTTCGGTCAAGAGCACCGCACGTTCAATCGCATTTTCAAGTTCGCGCACATTGCCTGGCCACGGGTAGCTCATGAGCATTTCGATTGTACCGCGAGCAAGGCGGCGCACGTTTTTACCCACCAAGCGGCAGTAATGTTCAACAAAGTAATCCGCCAAAAGCACAATGTCGGTGCGGCGCTTGCGAAGCGGCGGCACGTAAATCGGAACGATGTGGAGCTGGTAATACAAGTCTTCACGGAATGCCCCATCCGAGACCATCTGCTGCAAATTTTTGGTCGTTGCACAAATCACGCGAACGTTCACCTTTTTCGGGAAGCGGGCGCCCACGCGTTCCATTTCACCCTGCTGCAAAAGGCGAAGCAACTTTATCTGCAAGTTCGGAGTGAGTTCCGCAACTTCATCGAGGAATAGCGTTCCGCCTTCGGCCTGCTCGACGCGGCCCGGCGCCTCGTTGACGACGCCAACCAAGGCGCCCTTTTCGCTACCGAAAAGCTCCCGGTCCAAAACGGACTCCGGGAGGGCCGCGCAATGCACTCGCACGAACGGCCCTAAATTGCGGTCAGAACGGAAATGTATGGCTTCTGCAACAAGCCCTTTGCCTGTCCCCACCTCGCCCACAATGAGCGCCGGGAGCGGGCTTTTTGCAACTTGGTCAATTCGCGTATAGACTTGTTGCATCTCGGGCGTTTTACCGATGATGTTATCCGGCTGGAAACGCGCCTTAAGTTCCATCGCCATACGTTCGTTTTCGGCCTTGAGGATTTCGTTTTCTTCTCGGGCCTGGCGGCGGAGTTTTACGGCAGTCGCAAGCATCTGCGCGATAATTTCGAGCAAATGAATTTGGTCGTTGAGGTTCGCTTCGTCGGGATTGTGCTCGTCAGCACTCAGGGCACCAACGACTTCCTGTTCCATGATAATCGGAACGCAAAGGAACGCCTTGTCTTCGGTCTTGCCGCGGCCCGTGCGGTCCAAAAAGTCCGGATCTTTCGCGACGGAAGGAATGATAATGGGCTTACCCGTTTCAACAACTCGGCCCGTAATGCCTTCGCCCACCTTGTAACGGCCCTTGCTCGCCTGACGACTGCTCAAGCCTTCGGCAATTTCAATGGAGATTTCGCCGGTATGACGGTTGTACAATGTGAGGGTCGCATGCTCGACGCCCATCACCGATTCGACGGTCTGCAATACAGGATGCGCCACCGTTTCGAAATCAAGACTCTGGTTCAAAATAGAGCTGATCTTGTAGAGCAGCTCCAGTTCTTGAATCTTGGCGTGAGTCGTAGGCATGGACTAACAATATAAATTTTTGAACTGTATAAAATGGAGATGCCCGCTCGGAGGCGGGCATGACAAAGCGTGGCTGGAAGCGTAGCGTTACTTCAACGCTTCTTGAACGAGTGCGGAAGCGCGCTTGGAATCAAAGCGGCCCTTGACCTTCGGGGAGAGTTCCTTCATGATCTTTCCCATGTCCTTGGGAGAAGAGGCGCCCGTTGCAGCCTTGATTTCGGCAATGAGGGCCTTGACTTCGTCTTCGGTCATTTCGGCAGGCATGTACTTGCGGTAAAGTGCAATGCAAGCTTCTTCAGCCGGAATCTTGTCCAGGAATCCGCCCTTCTTGAGGATTTCGATGGATTCCTGTTTCTGCTTCACGCTCTTGGCGAGAACATCGATGCACATGGCGTCGGTAATGCTTTCGGTAATCTGTGCCGGAGTGGCACCAGATTTCATAGCTTCGTTCTTGATGTCAGAATGGAGCGTACGAAGAGTTCCGAGAGTTTCGGCATCGTGGGCCTTCATGGCTGTCTTGATGTCGTCGAGAATCTGGGTAAGCAAAGCACAACTCATATTGACCTCGAGCGATTATAACGCTTCGCTCCAAGCGATGAAGATTTGTTATAAAACACCTAATGAGTCATCAGCACTAGCCGACAACTCATTAAAGCTTAACAAAGTCCGATTAAGGAATCGAATTAGTAGAGACGCTTGCGGTTCTGGTCAGCAATCTCTTTGAGACGCTTGCGACGAGCTGCAGTTTCAATGCGCTTCTTTTCTTCGGAAGGCTTTTCGAAACGCTGACGCTTCTTGACGTCGGAGATGATGCCATTCTTTTCGCAAGACTTGGTGAAACGCTTGAGAGCGCGTTCGAACGGTTCGTTGGACTTAACAATAACGCCGATCACGATAATCCTTTGGTTAAAAATTCAATTTTTTGATAGCCAAATATACCTAATTTTTTCTATTCCGTCAAGGGTAACAATTTTTTAGCGGTTGGAGCGCAATTTTGCAACGCCAGCCCTAACCTATATTACCCCCTTTATATTCCATTGCGAGCATGGTAATGTCGTCAAACTGCGAAGCGTTGCGCGTAAACGCGTCGATTTGGCGCTTGACAAAGCGACACATTTCCTTGGTGCCTTTTCCGCCCCCATGCGTAAGCGCGTCTAGCAGTCTGTCGTTGCCGAACAGTTCATTGTGTTCGTTAGTCGCTTCAGTGACGCCATCAGTGTAGAGGAATAACGTATCGCCCGGAGCAAGTTCAAGCGTCTGCATCTTGTAGCGCGAGTTTTCCATCGCCGCCATGACAACGCCGGCCTTGCTCTTTGCAAATTCAACCGAGCCATCCTTATGGCGGATAGCAGGCGGGTTATGCCCGGCAGACGCAAATTCCACATGCCCGGTCTTCAAATCGACAAAGCCCATCCACACCGTCACGAACATGTTCGCCCGGTTGCGCCTGGCCAGCTCATAGTTTGCCTTTTCAAACGTCTCGGCAACAGACTTTAAGTTCTGCGCCATCGTTCGAAGCACAATGCGCGAAACCATCATAAACAGCGCGGCAGGCACGCCCTTGCCAGAGACATCCCCCACGACCACGCATAGACGTCCGTCATCGAGCTTGAAGAAATCGTAAAAGTCACCGCCGACTTCCTTCGCCGGTAAGAGGAACGGAGTCAGTTCATGATACGGATCTCCTGAGCCTTCCTCCTTTTCGTCCATCGACAAAAATCCAATCTGGATATCCTTTGCAAAATCAAGTTCGCTTTCGATGCGGTCCAGATCCTTCTGCTTTTCCATGTGCTCCTTAAGTGAAGTGCGCATGTTCAGGAACGCCCAGCCAAACTGGGCAATCTCGTCACGCCCCGAAAGGTGCGGAATCGCCACATCAAAGTCGCCCTGCCCCATCTTGTTCGCCGCCACGGCAAGTTCCTTGAGCGGACGGGACACCCTGGTCGAAATCACAAATATCAAAAGCAGCATCACGACATAGCCGGCAAAGCACATCCACGCAAACATTTTTTCCAGGGAGCGCTGGCTTTCCATGAATTCACTCGCGGGCCATACAATCATAAACGTCCAGCCGTTCGATTCCATCGCCTTGAAGTAAATGACCGCATCCTTGCCATCTGCAGTTGTTCCCATGAAGAGGCCCTTCCTCATGCTCTGCACGGTCTTTTCGAATTCCGTAACCGTCTGCGCGGTCATTCCTCCGGAGATGTCGGACAAACTTTCTTTAAAGACAATCTCGTTCTTGGGGTGAGCGATAATGGTATTGTTCGCAGACAGCACGACAACATAGCCCGAGTTCGACACAGGAATCGACGCCACGGTTTCCTTGAGGAACGCAATCGACATATCGACGCAAAGAACACCCGCAAAAACGGTGTTCCCGTAGGCATCCTTCTGGTAAATCGGTGCCGTATAAATTGCAATCGGTTCCTTGATAAAATCACCGACAAACGGTTCCTGCCAAAGCCCCTTCTGCAAGTTCTTGGTGCTCTTGTACCAAGTCTTTTCAAGGTAATCCTTGCCTTTCAAGAGCTTGATTTCGTTACCTGAATATTGAGCAAGGCGCATCACTTCCTGATGCAATTTTGCCTTGGGCGCCATACCCGGCTCGTAAGCGACAACCACGGCAAGTACCTGCGGGAGCGTCTGGCGGGCGTCAAAGACAGCCTGGGTCAAGAAGTCGTCGAGGTCCTTCCCCGAAAGCATTTCCTTGCCAAGCACTTCGGCATATTCATCGCCAATCTTTTTCCCTTTTTCGAAAAGTTTTTCAATAATGGCGACATTGGCGAGACTGATCTCTTCGCCCTTTTCTGTGAGCAGTGTCGAAAGCTCGCTTTGCACCTTGAAACTGAGAACCCCGAACAGCGTCGCGAACACGATGCTGAAACCGACTAGGGTCATCATGGACTGTTTGAACGCCAGTCCGTGCATGTTGAAGCCCATAAGGAAAACCTTTTCTTTTTGCTACGACAAAAATCGTTTTTTATTACATGCGAAAATATATGTAACTAAACAGGACTTGTGTAGGAACTCCCCAAAAAAATTTCGACGAATAACGTCACTGCAAAAGACACCGATTCAGCGCGCCGCAAAACCATTAAACATTTGAGCACTAAATATAGGTAAAAACTAGTTTTTTTTGCGTAATTTTTTGTAAAATATCAACTTTTTTCACAAAAATAAATCTTCGTAACTTGCGAAGTATCAAAGACTTATGTATATTATTTGTAAGAATATTCCAAAATAGCCGAAGCCATTATTTTTTAACGCGGAGTACAACAATGAAGCTGCAATCGGTATCGTTAATCGGGGCAATAACCCTTTCATGCGCCTTACTTTCCGCCTGCGGTAGCAAGGAAGAAAAACCGGCTCCTCAAGCCGAAGTAAAGCCTGCCGTCGAAGAACCAGCTCCCGTACAAGAAGCCGCACCGGAACCAGCCCAGGAAGAACCGGCTTTGGTCCCCATCCAGTCTCTTAGCGAAGAAAAGGCCGCTCCTGCAGAACCGGCCGCACCGGTATCTAGCGTTGAACAGGAATCCTCCGGCCCGTTCGTCATCCAGGTGAGCATCCAGGCCTCCAGAAGAGCAGCAAACAATGTCGTAAGCAAGCTCTCTGACCAGGGCATCAAGGCATACGTTGCCGAAGTTGAAAATCCAGGCGAACTCGAAGGCACGTTCTACCGCGTACGTGTCGGATATTTCTCCACGATTGCAAACGCCCAGCAGTTTGGCAAGGAAGTCCTCGCTCCGCAGGGTTACGCCGGATGGGTGGACAACCGCAAGAACGACCGCATTGGCCAGCCTGGCGCAAGCGAAGACATGTAATTTACAAAAGCAACGAACTGTTAAAGGCCCCGCACTTGCGGAGCCTTTTTTTTGATTTTCAAGCGGTTTTCATCATCAGATGAGCATGTCTATTTCGCCGTTTTTCAGGCGACGCTTCTGATCTTCGCACCAGGACTTGTAATACTCCTCAAAGCCGTCAACGCCCCAACCAAACTCATCCTTGACCTTCTTGGTCACCACGACGTTTTTGCCGGAACATTCAACCTTGTACAGCGGGTCATTGGAATCTTCGGCCTCTTCCTTTTGATCATAGCATTCTTCAGCAGCTTCTTCAGCGTCGGTAAACGTCATCTTTCGAACACCTACCGGCGTGCCACTTTCAAACGAAGTAGTCTCCTCAAAACCAAGGCCCTTATAGGACTGGAGGATTGTAACGGTTTTGCCGGAACGGGATACTTCGCACTTATAGCCGCCAATATCGACAATCGTGGATGAGGGATCGGTCGATGAAGAAGGATTGGACGATGCCGAATAATTCTTTGCCCAGACCTTGAATTCTTCACAGTTTTCCCTGAAATCGGCTTCATATTCGCTCAGGTCGCCCTCATCTACTTCTTCAACAAAAATCTTGTTGCCAGAGCAGGTCACCTTCATGGAGCCATCCAGCCAATGGCTAGCCTCCTCTTTATTTTTTTGACACTCGTCAGCAGCAGTCGCGTTGTCGGCATACCAGTATTCCGACGTGATGCTTGAATAACGCGAACCGTTCTTGACTGCGGTCGAGGTATAGGTCCCCACACCGGGTAACGTCTGCACTGTGGTTACGGAATTAGCAGTCGTAGTAACCGTGCAAGACGGCTCGCCCGCATCGACGACCGGGATATTTTGATTTTCCTGATTTTGGACAAAGCCATTAGCCGGATCTCCACCAACCGGATCAACAACAGCCTGGTTTCCTGTATCCGGCGTAGACGGGGTATTGCTAGATGTCGGGCTGCTGCCATCATCGCAAGCGGTCATGGCAAACATGAACGCCGATGCAAGAATAAGTTTTTTCATAAAATTTTCTCCACATTAATTTTTAGAGCAATGTAGCAAAGATTTTTTTGAAAAGCAATCGAAATTTCGCACAAACAAACACTTAAAGGGGCAGGGTTCATCTAGAGGAGGTCCGAAAAGAACGCCGTTATCTAGTTTACGGAGCTTGGGCTATACGGGGTAAAATCTATATTTGGGATATGCCTACAAAAAAGCCCAAAGTATTTGTCGTGCATCTCGGATGCGCTAAAAACCAGGTCGATGCGGAAAACCTCGTCGGCGAAATGCTCCATGCAGGTTTTGCGACCTGTGATACCGCCGGGAAGGCGGACTACATCCTCGTGAACACATGCGGTTTTATCGAAGCCGCTAAGGAAGAATCCATCAACGCGATTCTTGCCCAGGCCAAAGCCAAGAAGGCAAAGCAGAAGCTGATTGTATCGGGATGCCTGAGCGGCCGCTATGGCGAAGAGATGATGAAGGAACTGCCCGAGGTGGACTACTGGGTCGGCACGTACAAGCCGGGCGAACTTTTGAAGAAGATGGGCATTGTCGCTCCGCAGAGCTGTGACGCCGAGAACCTCCCCCGCATGAACTTGGGAGGATTTAGCCACCACGCTTATCTGAAAATTGCGGAAGGCTGCAACCGCCGCTGCGCCTACTGCGCCATCCCACTCATCCGCGGCAAGCAGGATTCTCGCTCTATCGAAGACATCGTCGCAGAGGCAAAGGACCTCGAAGCGCAGGGCGTCAAGGAAATTACTTTGATTGCACAGGACACGACTTACTTTGGACGTGAAAAGGGCAAAAAAGGCGGCACGCTTGTTGAACTTTTGCGCGCTCTGCTTGACAACACGAACATCCCGTGGATTCGCATGCTTTACTGGTATCCGATGTTTGTGGACGATGAACTTCTGGACTTGATGGCAAAGGAACCGCGCCTCGTGAAGTACGTCGATATGCCCATCCAGCACGCCAGCGACAAGATGCTGAAGCTCATGAAGCGCAATTACCGCAAAAAGGAACTTGTCAAACTGTTGCACAAGATCCGCGAACGCATTCCGGGCGTGACGCTCCGTAGTACTGTGCTCGTCGGGTTCCCCGGCGAAACGCACGAAGACTTCGAAGAGCTGATGGAACTTTTGCAAGACGTGCAATTTGACCACCTGGGCGGATTTGTGTTCAGCCCAGAGGAAGGTACTCCCGTGATGGAAATGGACCTCCCCGCCGTGGACGAAAGCGACGCCCGCGCAAGGCTCGAAGCAGTCACGGACTACCAGGAAGAACTCGCCGCCGAATACGCCGAGAACATGATTGGAAAGACAGTCAAGATTATCATCGACCAGGTCGCTGAAGAAAGCGAATACCACTTCTATGGCCGCACGGAAGGCAACTCGATGGAAAACGACGATATCGTGAAAGTCATCGAGGGCGATGGCGACGTAGGAGAATTCCACAACGCACTTGTCGTGGATGCCGAACCGCATGAACTTGTGGTGAAGATTGTGGATTAGGAGTTAGTGATTAGTGGTTAGTGGTTAGTGGTTAGGATTGCAATAAGAACGTTCTTTTTACATTCCTGTTTACTAGCCACTGTTTACTAATCACTAAATTCATTCCTGTTTACTAACCACTTTTTACTAACCACTTTTTCTTCTCTCGTCTAAATTATT
Source organism: Fibrobacter sp. UBA4297 (assembly GCF_002394865.1). Taxonomy (NCBI): domain Bacteria; kingdom Pseudomonadati; phylum Fibrobacterota; class Fibrobacteria; order Fibrobacterales; family Fibrobacteraceae; genus Fibrobacter; species Fibrobacter sp. UBA4297. Next base: position 81,987 of record NZ_DGUZ01000006.1, read on the forward strand.
ATATTATACCCGCCTTAAAGGCTCACGCCCGTGTATCACAATGGATAGTGTCCTTCCCTCCGAAGGAAGGTATTCCGGTTCGATTCCGGACATGGGTATTAAAAGCAAACAAAAAGCCCGCCGTTCCTTTGAACTGGCGGGCTTTTTCGCATTTACGCTAGCAACTACTTGGCGTTCCTGCGTTCCTTTTCACGCTGGCGACGGCGCTTTTCGGTATCATCCGGGAAGAATTCCGGGAAGGCGTAACCGATGGTAATGCCAAACACGATGCCCGTCTTGCTCATGCCATCCTTATTCACGACACGGGAAGCATAGGTATCGACTGCAGATGTTCTAGAGTCCACAGTTTTCTTGTAGCTCGGGTTGTTTTCCGGAGCCTTTCCGAGATCCGGCGCGTAGTACATACCGAAGGAGAACTGGAGATAGTACCATTCGTTCGTGAGGTAAGAAATCAACACGTCGAACTGGAAACCATTCACAGAAATAAGCTTGCGGACGTTGTTTTCCGGTTCCATATCGTGGTCAAAGTAGACCGTACCATAAGAAGCGGACAAGCCCAAGTGGATAGGAATCTTCGGGAAGAAGTAGTAGTTCAAGCCGACCTTATAGCCCGTACCGCCTTCAAGCTGCCAGTATTCAAACTCGCTGTCCTTGACCTTCGGCAAGAAGCCATAAGATGCATAGGCGCCAACATGCCAACGGGTGATGTATTCGGCACCGATACCAAAGCCCATACCCATGCCAGATTCGCCCATGAACGGCATGCGGGAACCAAGGCCCATTTCGAAAATAAGGCGGTCCTTGAGCCAGTCACGGCGGCGTTCGGAGTTTGCATATTCATCCAGACGCTGCTCTTCTTCGAACTTTTTACGAGCGAGAAAATCCTTGCGCTGTGCGGCATTCATACCTGCCATAGACGCTTCGACGTTTTCTTCTTCTTCGTCTTCATCGGAAACCTTGGCTGCCGGAGCCGCAGTTTCGGCAACAGACATAAAGCCATCATCAGCATCAGCCGAGGCTGCAGGAGCTTCAACGGTCTGTTCAGCAACAGGAGTTGCCTTCTTGGATTTCGCTTTACGCGCTTTTGCAGGGGCAGCCCATGCAACTAAACTCGAGAGACACAACAACAACAACAATTTTTTCAGCATTGAAAAAACCTCAAATAAATAACCACGCTTGGAATATAACTTATTATCTAAGTTTTTTTCAAAAACTTCTTGTAAAAGTTGTTTTTTCGTTTGATTTTACATTTTCGTAAGGTTCAAATATGTCTATTTGACCTTCGTCAGCGTCGCCTTGATGCTCCCAAGCTTGATTTCGCACTGCATGAGCACCGGAATCCGCTTGTCATCATCGGTAAACCAAATGAATATACGGCCACTGGAATTGAAAATGCCATCGCCATCGAGTACCGGTTCAACCTTAACGGTCTTGAACGAGCCAAGGTCCGTCTTGATAGTTTCCCTGCCATGGGTGACAACCTTGAGTTCATAGCGTTTTTTGCCGCTCACAGCCGAAAAACGCGAAGTTTCGCCAACTTTCAGAGGCATGGTCCGCACAAGATAAAAGGCAGACATGATGCTGTGTTCGAGGCCGGTAATGGTCACGGACGTATCGGCAGAGCGCTTGACTTTGTGCTGGTCGGCATCCTTGAACACGGTATCGGAAAGCACAGCCCTCTTGGCATTGCGGTCAAAACGGATAAGCGACTTGTTGTGGAACGTCCCCTCGTGGAGGGACTTGCGGAACACGTCCGTCATAAGGCCCTTTTTGTGGACAAGAGTGTAAACCGTGTCATGGACGGGATAAAACTTATTGACCGTCTTGTTGGCTGTTGCAAAAGTCAGGAATTCGGTCTTGCCGTCTTTACGAGGTTTGACCTCGAGCGTAGCATAGCCAGCCGTGATAAAGCCCCAGCTGAGTTCATATTCAAGGCGTTCGCCCTTCATCCACGGAGCATTGACTTCGGGAAGAGTTTGCCACTTGGGGAGCGAAGCTGAGGAAGAGGCCACGGAACTTGAAGATTGCACTACGCGAGCCGCCGCGCTTTGAGACTGCGCGTTGGATACTTGTGCAGGCAGAGACTGCGTTGCAGGCTGGGACTGCGCGGACGAAGACGAAACCGAGGTTTCCGCCGCCATAGATGAAATCGATAAAGTAAGCGCAAACAACAAAACACTTTTCAAAGCACGATAAAACATAGGCCCCAATACTCTTTTAATGGATAAAATTTAAGATAAGGACAATATATAAAAGTAGGGATTCGTTAGACGAGAGACGAGAGACGAGAGATGAAAGTTTTTTGATGAAAAGTAAGATATAAGAGACGGAAGGGGACAAAAAACGCCAGCAGGATGCCGGCGAATGAAGTTAATTGTTATTGGTCAATGGTCATTGGTCATTGGTTAATGGCTAATAACGCAATTTAACGCTTTTGGAGCTTGTTTTAAAAAAAAGTATTAGAGGTTGATTTTAGGTATTAAGCTCTTTATAATCGCACCTTCGGTGCAACTTTCATGAGAAACGCACCGCAGGCGCATGCTCAGAGGGAGCGGAGCGCGACTATAGCACAGCCTACTTCCTACCGACTACTTCTAACTAGCCTTCGATGTCACCGAGGCCCTTGCGGTAAGCGATGAGCTTTTCCTTGACGCTTGCGTCAGAGAGGGCGACGATGTGGGCGGCGAGGTAACCGGCATTCTTGCCGTTGCCGATGCCGACCGTGGCCACCGGGATTCCCGGGGGCATCTGCACGATGGAGTGCAGGGCATCGACGCCGTTGAGCGGGCCGCCGGCGCAGGGCAGGCCAATGACCGGAAGAATCGTGTGCCCTGCGAGCACGCCCGGGAGGGCTGCAGCGAGGCCAGCAACACCGATGAGGACCTGGAGGCCTCGCCCGGCGGCTTCGCGAGCATACTTCGCTGTGGCGTTCGGGGTGCGGTGTGCCGAGAGAATGTTGAATTCCCACACGATGCCGAAGCTGTCGAGCACGGCGGTGATCTTGTCTACAGTTTCCTGGTCGGACTTGCTACCCGCAACGATACCGACCTTTGCATTCGGAACTTCATTAATCTGCATATTTAAGTTTCCTTGTTCAAATCATACAACAGAGCGCTTTCGATAAGCAAAACGTCCTTAAGCAAGAGATCCTTCGACTTCACTTCGTTTCGCTCAGGATGACACGTTTGGGGATTTTCTTACTTTTTCGCCAGTCGGGCCAAGCCCTTCTTGCCGATGTCCTTGCGGTAGAACTTGCCTTCGAACTGAACCTTCTCGGCGGCTTCGTAAGCGATGTCGAGAGCGGCCTGGAGCGTTTCGCCATGGCCCACCACACCGAACACGCGGCCACCGTTCGTGACCAGCTTGCCATCGACCATCTTGGTACCGGCATGGAGCACCTGGGCGCCGTTCTTTTCGGCTTCTTCGATACCCGTCACGACCTTGCCCTTTTCGTAGGAACCCGGATAACCCTTGCTAGCGAGCACCACGATTGCGGAGCTGCCCTTCGGAGCCTTCGGGGCACCGAGCTTGGCGAGTTCGCCCTTTTCGGCAGCGTCGAACAATGCGAGCACGTCGCCGTCGTAGAGCGGGAGCACAATCTGGCATTCGGGGTCGCCGAGGCGGCAGTTGTATTCCACGACCTTCGGGCCCTTCGCAGTCACCATGATGCCCACGTAGAGCACGCCCGTGTAAGGCTTGCCTTCGGCGGCCATGCCCTTGAGGGTCGGTTCGATAATCGTCTTTTTCACTTCGTCGAGGAGAGCGTCCGTCACCACCGGAGCCGGGCTGTAGGCGCCCATTCCACCAGTGTTCGGGCCCTTGTCGTCGTCAAAGACGCGCTTGTGGTCCTGGGCAGAAGAGAGAATCACGTAGTCCTTGCCGTCGCAAACCACGAAGATGGAGGCTTCTTCGCCGTCCATGAATTCTTCGATCACAACCGTCTTGCCGGATTCGCCGAACACCGCCTTGTCGCCGAGCATTTCCTCGACAGCGTCGTTCGCTTCCTTGTCGGTCATGCAGACGATGGCGCCCTTGCCTGCAGCGAGGCCCGACGCCTTCACCACGATCGGAGCCGGGTGTTCGGCAAGGAACTTCTTGGCGGAGGCGAGATCGGTGAAGGTTTCGAAGGCTGCCGTCGGCACGTTGTACTTCTTCATGATATCCTTGCTGAAAGCCTTGGAGCCTTCGAGCGCGGCAGCAGCAGCAGTCGGGCCGAAAGCGCGCAGCCCGCGACGGCGGAATTCATCCACCACGCCCGCGACCAGCGGAATTTCGGGGCCGATAATCGCGAGGTCAATCTTTTCGGCAACCGCGAGGTCAGCGATTGCCTTCGGGTCGGCCACATCCACCGGCACGCACTTGCCGAGGTTAGCCATGCCCGGGTTGCCCGGAGCGCACACGAGATTGTCGCACAGCGGCGACTTCTTGACTGCAAGAGCGATGGCATGTTCGCGACCACCGCTACCAACGACGAGAATATTCATAAGCGAGTCCTTATACTTGTACGGGGGAAAATGTAGAAAAATGCAGAGAGCGAGAAAAAGTCACCCACGCGACAAGCCCTTAATTCATTATCTCCCAAAGGCCGTCTTTTAACAATACGCAGAGTTAAGCCCCGCTTTTTACTAATTGTATGATGCCGGCGTTGGCAAAATGGTTCTCGACAATCTCTGAAACCTTAGCTTTTTGCTTTACTTCTTTTCTTTAAATTTCCGTATTGCTCAATAAACTGTTCCTTTTGCATTTCAATCTCGCGAGCCAGAATTTCCTTAGAAGGAATGTAGGTCAGATATTTTGCTGCATACATGCGTTTATTTATTGCAAGTGTTGAAAAACGAGCGACATCGGCATTAGTGTCTGAACAGAGAATTATGCCAATTGTCGGGTTATCTCCTTCGGTCTTTTTGTAAGTGTCGTAGAGCTTGAGATACATATCCATTTGCCCGACATCTTCGTACGATATTTTTCTTGTTTTCAAGTCTATCAAAACAAAACATTTCAGCATGTAATTGTAAAACACCAAGTCAATATAATAGTCGTCATCTTCTGTATGAATATGTTGCTGACGACCAACAAAAGCATAGCCTTTCCCCATTTCCATCAGGAATTTTTGCAAGTGATTCAAAATCGCATTTTCCAACGTTGACTCAGTCACCGCAGCATCCTGATTTACTCCAAGAAATTCTGCAATCAAAGGATTCTTGATAAACTCCGAACGCTCCTTCTGATAATCGGCCGTCAGTTTTTTCATTTCCTTGACAACGGTAGCCTTTTTGGCCTTGGGCGTTTGCATTAACCGATAGTAATATTGAGACGCAATATTCCGCTTCAGGGTGCGATAATCCCATTGTTGCGAGGCGGTTTCCTGCATATACCACATTCGAGCTTCGAGGTCAGAGACACGCATAAGGCATTCGTAATGGCTCCATGACAATTGGGTAGGCAGAGCCTGCCTTATTTCCTCACTTTCAAAAAGGGCAGGCAATGCCTGCCCTTTTGCAGCAATCGCTTTCTTAAACTCTACAGGCAGAGTTTGAAATACCTGTAAATCCTGAAAATTAAGATAAAACTTCCTATAACTTTTTAACGATGCGATCGAGAAACCCTTTCCGAATTCAGCAGTTAAATTTTCGGAAGCCGTTTCAACAACATGTTTCCCATAATCAGCCCTCGCCTTTCCCTGCTGTTCCTGTTCCACAATTCGCCAGCCCAGTAGCCAATTGCAGGCGACCTGCATCAGATTTGCCGCACGAAAACTCATATTCCGTGCCGTAGAAACGATGCTCTTCAAATCCGTTATGAAGTCGGCGTTGAGGTTCGCGTTGCTCTTTGACGAAGCTAGTTTCTTTTTAGACATAGTGGCTCCTTTGAAAAAAAGAAAAACATTTGATAATCATCAAATGCCTTTCGGAGCCTGCACTATTAGGAACCGCAGCAGAAATGTAGATAATATTGGGATTCTGGCAAGAGGGGCAAGGAAATTTTACACTAGGCTCAGCCGCAGTTGTTCGGAAATTCCGAACAGCTGACGAGACTAAATTTTTTCCAGCTCGTCTCTCATGGCCGAGCGATTCTTGAACCGCGACAGCCAAGATATTTTCAGCCGGTTGACTTCCGGGAGGCCGCCTTCGAACTTGAGCAGTTCGCCCGCTTCACGGACAACATTCCTGTATTCCTTACGGTTGCTAGCATGTTCCATCGCGCCATCCAAATATTCCACAAACATCTTGACAAATTCTGCATTGTACTTGGGGCACAGCGCCTTTCCGTAACGCTTGAAAAAAAAAAAGCTCGGCCCAATCGAAAACACCCTGCAAAAAAACGCATAGAGTTCATCCGTCATGTTTTCATACGCAAGGACATCCATCCGAAAATCCCATTTGGTAATCGAATTCAATAATTCAACCAGAGCGTCTTTCCACTGTTGCTTTGGAACAAAGTCCTTGTACTCCTTGTAAAAATCCATTCTGGATTGCGCAACAACCATTGTTTTCAGCATATCGCCGAACTTTTTTGTTTGGCCTGTCGCACGGTACATTTCTTTCAATTTGGCATGGACCTTTTCAGCAAGCCCCGACCAGTTTTCATGAGCGGCCAGCAAGTACTTTAGGCAATTCTCAGCTTCTTCGAATTTCGATTGTTCCACCAAAATATCGAACAGCAAAAAGGCGGAATCCGTAAAATTCGCGTAGTCGGCAAGATATTTCTTGACTTCGGAATGGTCCATTTTCAGCTTACGCATTACGGTAGCGCGTGAACGGGCCCAACCCCCTATGCGGTACGAGCGGAAACTGTCACTCTGTTTTTCACTTTCGATAATCTTGTCGAAATACTTGAGTTTCGCCTTCAGGTCGGCCACACTGTTGAACGCCTCGTTGTACACATCCCACAGTTCGTCTTCCACAAGCCACATTTCCGTTTTCAGGATGTTGTTCTCTATCCACTTGCGGCATTCGGTAACGACATCGGCCGACGCCGTATTCAGGAAAACCATCCAAAGATTCTTGAATTCCGGCAGGAGAATCGACATTTCGCCGTTCGAGTCGTCAATGTTCAGGTTCCCGAGCTTTTTCGTGAAATGGACCAGGACCTTCTTGGCGCCGTCATTATTTACAAACAGGCGTAGCCTTTCGATTCGCTCGAAAAGATTCAGCATGTCATTCGTGAAATAGCGCGTATCACGGTAAGCGATAAGGCCACCGTCGCGATACCTGCGGACGACGCTGTCGAACTGGGCGGTAAGATCTTCAAGTTTTAGCGGTTGCATAGTTATTCCCGGCATCAAGTCTTCAAAGAATATGTTCTGTTTTTATTTGCTCCGTTGGGAGTAATCTTGCCTTCTTCCACGAGTTCGGAAAGGTAATCCCTTGTTCGGGAGACCTTCAATCCAATATATGTCGCAATATCCTGAGAACGGGCTTCATCGTGTTCGGCAAGATATTCGACAATCATTTTCTTGAATTTTGTCGATTTTTTATCGCCACTTTTATCGCCGTTTTCGGCGTTTATCGCCACTTTTTCGCCATATTTATCGCCATTTTCGGGATTTATCGCCGTTTTATCGCCACTTTTTGAGTTTATCGCCACTTTTCCGCCGTTAATGTGGCGATAAAAATTCACTCGGAACATATCCCCGATTTCGGTGAATTCCGGGAGGGCCACGCCATATTCCTGACACAACGTATTAATCCGCTGGAAACCGGAGCCCCATCCTTCGAGAACATGAACCTTTTCCAAAGTGCGGGCAAGAGTCTTGTTACGGATAGACGAGCGACCGCTCAAGGCCTCTTCAAGAGTCAGCGTTCCGTAAAGAGTTCCCGGTGAAGAAATCTCCACACGGTCATCATATACAGCCACCTGCACGCTGGAATTCATTTGATAATTCCTATGGATTGCAGCATTGATTATTAGCTCTCGAATAGCTTTCGGCGGGAGTTCGTACTTTTCATCATGAACGACCCCGTTTATTTCGATGGCCATATTCAGGTGGTTGAGAACGAACTTGTAAGCATCGTCAATCTGCTTGCAGAGGGGGCCATTATAATCCTTTTTATCTAGAAAGTCAGCTCGCATAGTTCCACGGAACCGGGCACACTGAATTCGCGAAGTATATTCATGCTTGCCCAAGAGAATAGCCAACGCATTCGTCGCCTTGTCATGCGAACGACCTGTCAGAAGATGCAAGTTTTCTAAATCCGCTTTTGTAATTTTACGCTTGGCCCTTTTTGAAAAGTCCTTGCAAAGAAATGCTATATCGGCATCGGTCACCTTGAGCGAACGATACGGGAGTCCATCGTTTATCGGCAATACTATCCTTGAGTTCGAACAAGTCGGCTTTTTTAGGGATGCCAATAAACTCGCGACGATTATTAACGCCAACAACAAATTTGCCGCCCGCCCCATTCGCAAAAGCAACGATAGACTTGACCCATTTTTCAGAATCTTCGGGCAGCTCCACCTTGTATTCCAAGGTGCGGCTCTCGCCATTCAGAATTTCTTGCTGTAAAGACATTCGTATTTTCCTCTAGTCCATGGGATTCCTATTCTACCTAAATATAACTCCATCCACTTGACACAAAGTGACAAAATGCAACTATTTTCCGAGGCATTTCAGTTCTTTCTAATCCTAATTCACCATATACGCTTTCAATTTACTTTCAAGCTGTTCGCGTTCATTGCTTCCCTTGGTAGAAAATCTCACATAATCAATGCCATACCTTTCTAATATACAATCTTTCATACGATCGCGTTCTGCCTGAACAGATTCTTGCTTATGGAAATTCGCACCATCAATTTCAATTGCCAAAACAGGCGTTTTTGAAATACGGTTCGTAATTAGAAAATCAATATGCGTTGAAGGATGTTTGGCATAACTGAGCAACGCCTGATTATCCGCTATTTTTGAAAAATCTCGAATTAGATGATTCATTGGATACTCAAAGAACACATCTAAACTTGGGCAAGTTTTCAAGACATCGCGAATCATTCTGTACGCAATGTTTTCCGAAGGATATTTCGAGATACTTTCCATGTTTCTGAAATTCGTGCAGCACTTTTGACTAAACAAAACATCGAAAATGGAATAAACCCTACTTTCTACAGACTCACCGGCATTGTATTGAATGTAACCTATTAGGTCATCAAGAATACTACCCTTTGGCTGTTCCTGTTTGGAAGCAACCAATATAAACTTATTCTTTGCTCTTGAAACAGCCACATTTATTATCTGCGGATCTCCGGAAAACTCGGTCAAAACATTATCTACCGTTGAAAAAATTATCACTTCCTTTTCACGGCCTTGAAACTTATGAATGGTCGATATATCAATGTTCGGAATAAACTTTCTTAATTCATTACACTGTTTGTTATAAGGGGAAATTATCCCTACATCGGTCGTTTTGAGTGTTGGCATCACTTCTTGAGCAATTGCATCTATCTGTTTCTGGTTGACATTATTTTCTCGACTAGTCGGAGCCGTCCAATGAATTACCAGCGGATTTTGTTCTGTATTGTTAGAAAGAACAACCAGCTGATTGTCATAGAATTTCTGATTACAAAACTCAATAATCTTCGGGTGGCAACGATAATGTTCTTTCAACAAAGTTTTAGCTGCTTCGGGAATAAAGCGACCAATAGAATCCAAGAAACTCACATCCGCACAGTTATACATCTGAGGCACTTTATGCTTTTCAAAAATTTCTTGATACTTTTCCTTTTCTTCTCTTGTCGTCACCTTTTCAAGTTGCTTACTATCGCCAACAATCACGGCATTCTTCGCACAAGAAATAGCTAACGCACCCGTAGCAATATCAACCTGCGAAGATTCATCCATAATCACATAGTCAAAAACGGCATTTGGACTAAGCGCACTCTTTGACGCAAACGTAGTGCTGAAAACAATTGGATAATCTTTAAGAAAATCACCCCACCTACGGGACAAATCTTCTTTTTTATAGATAGTTTGTTCCTTACGCAAATAAAATTTTCGAAAAACACTCTCATACAAAATCAATTTTGAAAAGCTCTGCAAATCAGACGCTGCCCGCTCATTAGCCTTTACAGAATTTTCCAAAGACTTAATGCGATTTCCATATTCAGCCAATCGAATTATAAAACAGAAATTTTCAAGACTTGCTATAATCGCAGCAACATCACCCTTGAGAAATTTCCAATTAGAAAGCCCCTTAACAAAACGCAGCCAAACACGAGTAAAAAAAGAAAACTTGTTTCTTGACGGGTTATTCTTAAGATTTGATTCTAGTTGGCTTCTTACGGATTCTATATCGAATTGATTTAGATCATTCCGATTTTCAACGGAGTAGTCTAAAATTTTCAATTCATCTAGATAGTCCTTAAAATGCTCGTAATTCACTCTCGCACTTTCAAATTCCGTCTTTACGCGAGCTAACTCATTCTGCTCACTAAAAAGCCGTTTTGCGTCGGAAACTTTCTTTAATATGTTCTTTTGCCACGAAGCAAGGCTCGGACGATTTTTTTCTATGGGAGGTTCCAATTTTCTAGGCTTTTGCGATTCAATAAAAGATGTCTTATTTTCATCTTTACCAAGCATAGCCGAAAGAAAATCCAATTTATATTGAGACAACTTCTCTTGGACGTTCTTTATGGCGCTATTATTGTTGGATACGACTAACGCGGTCTTCCCTTGAATCAGCAAGTTGGCCAGGATATTTAAAATCGTCTGTGTTTTACCGGTTCCTGGAGGACCTTGAATTAGGCTAATTGTATATTTGAACGCATTTTGAACTGCTTTGATTTGGCTGAGGTTGCAACCAAACGGGAAAACAAGACTTTGAGTCTCTGTAGTTTGCAAGTCCTTTTGAGCTCCTGACTTCAAATAAAGAGCCAACGCGGTATCTTCACCTTCGTAGATTCCTTTTATTTTGTCATATTGCTTTTGCAATAAGGAGGCATCCGTTTTCTTATTATCATTTTCACAAAACTCTTGAACCAACAAGGGATTATTTGCCGCGACATCCTTCAGATAATTCAAGACGGCACTTTGAAAAGAATCCTTCGTTTCATTCAGGATCTTCAGCTCATCACACTTATAGGTTTTAGCCTTATCCTTGAAAACAATATGCCAATATTTTTTGTTCGATTTGGCGTCACAAAACTCATAGATGTTTTCAATATTGTAAAGTTCAATGCCATTTACAGAAATCTTCTGTTTTTTGAAATCATGCTGGCAAGGGTTATTAAGACAAACAACATTACCGGCACTATATTCATAAGCACTACCATTACGAAAAACAACCTTACATTTCCGGCTAGCATCATCAAAGGAAAGAGTTTCCACCTCTTCCGTTTTTATTTCACCTTTGATTAATACGAGAACTTCGCGCGGGTTCATGATTGCACAATCTACTTAGCACGGCGCAATACGTATTTTCCCTTGCCTGCGCCCACAACAGGTTCCACTATATTTAGCGTTTTCATCCGCTTTATAAGATTGGTAGCAGTAGCCGGAGCACACCCTAAGTTTTTCGACCCAAATCCCGAATTTTTAACAATAGCCTTCAAAATGAAAGCATCCTGCCGATATTCTGGTTTCGGCAATCCCTGCGTTTCCCTCCCCTTGCCGCCAGAAGTCCGAATCAAACTTTTCGGCAGCAAGATAGAATAGTCACCGAAGAGAAGCTTGAAGTTGTCAACGACAACTTTTTCGACCTCTTCTTCGGTCTTGAATTGAACCTTGGAATAGAATGTGCCAGTGGGAGTGAAAAGCATGGGGAATGTCCTACAGCGAATCAATCGCATCTCCAATACTTTCATTTTTCCAATACATTACAGACTCATCTTCGATTCCCATTTTCTCTGCGATATCTGCCAATTTAAACATTTGTTCACGAATAAACAAATCATCATAGCACAAAGGAATTTTTTGCTTAAACTTTCTCAATATACGAATAATGCCAAATTTTATCAAGGAATTTTCTTTAAATAAACTAAACCATTTTTCATATCCACAATAATGGACGAAAATTTCTAACACAGCCTCGTATTTTGACATATCTCCAAAATCATCGTCTAAATAGATTTTTGACAAAGCCATTCCCACACAAGGGATTAATTCGTTTTTTCTGTTCATTATTACTGAATATGTAAAGGAATCAAAAAAGGAATCTCTAAACATCTGTTTGTCTTGCGTTGAAATCCAATCAAATGTCAATATTTTATTTGCTTCTTCTTCATATATAGGCTTAAATACATTTATAGATTCCTCAACAGCTGATTTTAAATCAGAATTATCCGATTCATAGAAATCGTATATTAATTCATAATAAGGTTTTATTATATACCTATAACGATCTCTACTTAATGCATTTTTTTGATATTTTTCCGCAACTTTGTTTATTGAAGGACATATTTTCTTTAAATCAGCCACTTCTAATTTTTCTAAATTTTTCAAAACACGAATAAACCCTACGGCACGGTCGATAGGAAAATTTGTAGATGTTGCTATAATAGAAATAACTTTCTCTTTAGCTTCATCAGAATAACAATTTTTCAAAACATTCGGATTGATTTCTAAAGAAATAGTCTCTTTTAAGAAATTAGTACATTTTTCCTTCATTTCATCATTAAGAAAAACAAATGCATCTAGAGCGAGGAAGTAATGTTTTTTAAAGCTCTCCAATAACTTAGAAATAATAGAATCATCAGAATAAAAAGCAGTCAGATAAGTTTTCTTTTTTTTATCATTTAGTATAGCTATATAATAATCTTCATAATAGGATATCGCAAAATCATCTTTTGAAAGCATTAAACAATTGTCTATAATCCAGTGCAGTATTTTGTTGAGTTGTTCTTCATCATCAATTTGCTTTAAAAAATCTACAAACGGATCATGAATACCCCATCTTTTCCCATTATTCGCTAAAATCTGGAGACTTTTATCCGTATTATTAAAAAATCTTTCAAAAAACAAATTATAATATTTTTTCGCATCATTGTTTTCTACACGTTTAGCGATTTCATTCATCAAAAAACATAACATTTGGAGATTTCCACCGCCATCTTCCTTAGATTTGAATAAATTAATATACTTTTCAAATAAAAAGAGTTGAGTATCTTTTGAAAGTCGACGCAAAAAAAGAGGCATAACGGTTTGCATATATTCTTCATCGGAAGAATGTCCAAAATAATAAAACGAATAAGGAAATAATTCATACAAACATCCGTCATCAACTTTATATATTAATTCAACAAATTTACTTTCAGAAATTATTCCTTCCATTGGAATATTTAAATATTCAAAGAAATTTAAAAGACATCTATATTTTATTTTTTCGTAATTATTGGACGGAATAGAAATAGTTGTTTGATGTCTTTTTTTTGAGTTTGGTTTCGTTATATCTAAATTTTCCTTTGTTTTTTCTTCGACAAGTATCTCTATATAACGATTAGGATAATTTAAATCTAAAGATCTTAATTCATTTATAGATTTAGTTAATCTTTGATAAATTTCTGAATTTTTATTACTGATATAATATCTATAATACAATAGTATAAAAAGTTTCAATTGAGGTTCTTTATTACATTTTTTCAGCAATATTTCGAATAGATTTCTAATTAATTCAACATTTGTATAATTATAAACACCTTCAAGCACCAGAAGAAATGTTATCTTACAAAGAATATGTAACGGATTCGCATCTTTTTTCTTTTCTGGGAACCAACCTTTAATTTTTGTTTCAAGCTCTTCATATTCTAAATTTTTAAAATAAAACTTGCACCTTTGATAATCAACAATATCCTCAGACTTATTTTCAATCAAAGATGCAAATTCTTCAAACTTATTATATTTATTACAATCAAAATAATACTTAAAAATCAATTCTGAGAAGACAATAGCCTTTGTCAAATATATTTTCTTTTCGACAAAATGCCTAATTATTAATTCAATATTATCAATATCAAATAGTTGCGTTAAAGAAAAAAAGTTATTCAAACACCAAGTGTAAACAAATAGATATTCTATTTCACCCCACAATCCCTTATCTTTTCCTAAAAACTGAATTTTATCAACAACAAGCTGTCTATAATACAATTCATTTACTTTAAATTTTGGCAAATCAATATATTCTTGCATTAAGTCAACAGATAAACGGTCTTTGGGAAAACAAGCCAATTTATTTAGGATTTTATTGACATCAATTTTTAGATTATCTTCATATGACATGCGTTCACTTTCTTTCTCTCTCTGCTTTTGTATAAAATAACTAAAAATCTTTGAAAAATTTTCCGGTATTTCTTGCGAACGGTCTGATAAGTCCTTATACTGATTTTCTTCTAGCATCACATCAAAAGGTTGTACATACGCAGGACTATTCAAAACTCTAACAAAATCATCTAACTTTAATGGAATTATATAATTATTTCTAAAAAACTGTTTTTGCTCTATTTTATAATCTTTTTCAGAAACATCAAATAAGAAAATGGGGTTTAAGTTAGACGCATGCCCACCTTTTATCATGATTCTTTTTAATTCTTTAACCCAATATTTAAAATTCCAATCATTTCCAGAAAAACCAAATAAGCAAAAGGAATTTTCCAAGATTTTCACTTTCATGAAATTTGAAAACCCTTCATGATTTACGGCATAATTCTCAAAATCTTTTTCTGTAATCAAATAAAGGTGGTCGAAACAATCATCAAATTCATACTTCTGTTCTTCTCGTTCTGTTTTAGACCTAAGTGACCCATGTATTTTTACAATTCTATCTTTATTACAATGTTTCAAATCTTTCGCAGAACGAACAACTTCATATCGTTCATCCTTATCGGCACTTTCAAGTAAATTATCCCAATTAGTTGTAATAATATCACACCAATTTAACTTTAAAAAAGCTTCATGAATACTCAAATTTTGGGATAACTCCTGCTTTTGCAAAATATGATTTTCAATGTATATATCTAAGGATTCTCTATTTCCCTTATATTTTTCATATTCAGCGGCAACAACGGGTTCCCTTCTATTTTGGATTTCTTTGGCAACTCTTTTATTGTAATTAATTTCGGATTCTTTATCATTTCTGCAAATTTCATTCGGATACATTTCGTTAAACGCATCTATCAATAAATTTGCCCAATCAGGGAATGATGGATTCGAATTAAGACTAAACCCAGCTCCAACAATTGCAGACATTGATTTATCATTCAATTTATATTCAATATAATCAATACTTAACTTTAATCTATCATCTTCATTTAATTCTTTATTATAATATTCATCAAAGAAATCAAAATCTTCATTTTCAAAATTATACTTTTTAGAGGATAAACTCATAATATCATACCATCCTAAAAATTTTTTTCATTATTTATTTTTTAAATTGTTCTTCACTCTTTCCAAAACAGAATCATCAATTTTTACTCCATCAAATTGCAGATATTCTTGGCAGTCTCCAACATAATTTTTGTCAATATGAACATATCCATCAGAATCAATTTTGAGAATTCTAGCATCACTATCAAATAAAAGATGTAAATCTGATCTTAGCAAAATACCATTGTTAACTACTTCAAATCCGCCATCTTTTACAGCTACAATATGAGCAGCTTGAAGAACTTCGGGGATTGCAATTTTTGAAATAGCACATTTTCCATCCAAATCTAAAAGATTCTTACGGAATGCCGATTGATCTCGTATCACTTGCTCCGCAGTTCTCGTATTCCTTTTTTCTTCGCAACCAACCTTAAACACAAGTGTTCTTGTATTTATTTTTGAATTATAAGTAACCTTTCCGTTATCATCAGCAGCATACCATAGTACATATGATATTCGACCATTTTCTATGTGATATTCTTCTTTCCCATATGAAATTCCATCTGGAGCACTCTGTTTATGAGTTTTTATATACGCCTCGATTTTACTATTTAGATTTTTCTCATACACAATTTCTATAAAATCTGTTTTATGTACCCATTTTACATGATAAGAAGGAACCTCTTCTACTTTTCCCTTTACTTCCCAAAAAGTTTGAAAATCGGCTTCACCAAAATCACCAACTTTTGACTGCGTAACCTTCAACGGTACTACAATTAATTCATCGGGATTGTACTTTACTTGCAAGCCTTCGTAATTCAGAAATTCAATAGACATTATCTTCTCCCATACTTATTGATTATCAGATTCTAAGTTTTCGTCAGCCATCATCTTTTCATTAACTGCATCAATAAAATCATAAATCGGTCCTGATGAAATTATTTTATCCTTACCACTACTTTCTTTTTCTTATTTTTTTTACAAAACCATTCGCACAAAAATACTTATACAACAAATCACATGTATTGCTTGATGAACATACGTTAGTTTGCCTAGGAATTAAATTTAGTTCCTGTGCAAGATCCAACCTAATCTTTGTATACGAAAATTCATGCACTTGACTATAGTTCAATTTATCTTTTAACAATCTATTTATTCTTTCTTGTAAAATAGCATCATATGGTAATTGAGGAAAAGTTTTTTTATACAGATCCATGCATTCAGGTACAAACATCAACAAATTTTTTAGAAAATCTTCAATCTCATCCAGCCTTGCTTCATATCGAGATTGTATTTCAAATACCGATTCATGTTGATATGAATACCAAGTACTAACATCAAACTCGTAATTAATATTTTCCCTTTTTTGTTCCGTAAAATATGCAGAAAATCCTTTTGGAAATATAAATTTAAACGGATTCTCCATCTCACTCTCATTTAAACGATATAGAAAAAAAGGCACTTCATTCTTACTCTTTTTCTGATTACAATAAGAACAGCTAGGAACCATATTATAAAAATTAATACCCAAAAATGGAAAATCTCTTTTATCTTTAAAATGATCCAACTGATACGTTGCAAAATTGCCACTAGAGCCCGAACAAGATTCCAAGGAATGCATATTACAGTAAACGCAGCTTTGAATATTTGAATCTTCCACAAAAGAAATAAATTCATCTCTTGCACACGAGTACCGCAAACAATCTTCAACAAT
Source organism: Fibrobacter sp. UBA4297 (assembly GCF_002394865.1). Classification (NCBI taxonomy): domain Bacteria; kingdom Pseudomonadati; phylum Fibrobacterota; class Fibrobacteria; order Fibrobacterales; family Fibrobacteraceae; genus Fibrobacter; species Fibrobacter sp. UBA4297. The sequence continues at coordinate 98,990 of NZ_DGUZ01000006.1, forward strand.
CAACATATAAAAAGAGTCTTTTTTTTCCCCATATCTACACCTATAGCTAAATTGTTTTTTTTTGACCATTGAAAAAAATTGTTCTTGATACCAATCATACTCTCTTGGATGCAAATCGACAATTCGCTCAAATATCATTGCAAGATTTTTTATATACTCTTTAAAATTCTTTAAAACGTCTTTTTTTTCAACTTCTGAAATCCCCTGCTCAATCACCTCAATTTTATCGTAAAAATCAATTAAAGCTTGACTAGGCTTCACAAAATCGGCCCTTCTCTCGGAAAATAGGGTTTTTGAAAACGTTTGAGCCTTCTCTTCAACGTCTTTCGAAATTAAGATTCTATACACAACTAAACCTTTTTCTTAATTTTATTATTTCATTTCTTAATAATTCATCGCCAACAAGGGTAACAAAAGCATCTATAGAATCCTCATTCCAATCATATTCATGTTCTTTCCCAGTTAAACAATTCAGCAAATCAAAAATTTTTTTTCTTGCAAAATCACCAAATAAACTAGACACCAAAAAATTATTATGAAGCAATGAAAATGTATTTTGAGCAAATGTTTCATTTTTATTTTCATGCTGTACACCATCACATAGATAAAGTGATTTTCGCGATGGAATATCGGTCAAAATAAAGGGAGAATGAGTGATTAAAATTATATTAATAGAACATTCCTTATTCTGTCGCATAGAAAGTATCATATCAATCAATTTTTTTACAAAAGTGCACTGATATTCAATATGAAAACAAAGCTCAATTTCATCAAAAATTAAATTAATATTTCGATATACAGGCCTATTTATACCTGATTCATTTTTTATAGATAAAATATTTTCAATATGATACATATGAACAGAAAGAGTTTGAATTAATTGCAATTCACCAGAACTAAGTTCCTCATACTTTACAACATCAGTATTTTTATAAAGAAGCAAATCATATGAAAAAAATGAAGGTAACAGAGCCTTTTCAATGTCTACAGGAGATATAAATTTTCCAGTAATTCCGTCAAACGGAGTTGTGAGTAAAAGATAATCTAATTCTTTTTCGTATGTAAGACTATCTAAAAAAAACTTATCAAAAACAAGCTCTTTAGGATAAACTCTCTGAACAGATTTCAAATAGGCCTTATGCAATGACTTGAAATACTTTCTGCCTGAAAAGAAATGACTTTCAGATTTTTCAATACCCGCACTCGCTTCTGATCTTAGAAAATTAATCGTTCTTCTGATTTTTTTTGTTACATGAGAATCATCTTGCCTTATTAATTTTATTAAGGATACAAATTTTTCATCGTTTACAATATTAAACAAAACTTTTTCTCTGCTAGATTCATTATATACCAAAACAAAAGAATCACGATACGATTCAAATCCAACATATTTATTTATAATGATAAAGATTTTCAATTGAATATAAAGAAATGCAAACTTATCTAACTTATTTAATTTCTTTATATCTAGAAAAAAGAAATCTTTTATAACACAAATAAAATCATCGTTTAAAACAGAAAGAACATCATCATCTGTATTATAACAACCAATTACATCCTCTGGAACCCTTTTGTCTTTCAAAATTTTTTTGAATTTTTGTAAAAAGAATCCTTTTTTTAGAGAAAACTTCAAATCATGGAATATATATGGTTCAAAAAAATCTTTTTTTTGTTCATTAGCAAATACAAAAAGAGCGGATGTTCGGTCCTTCGAAAGTTTTAGTTCTTTTGAAATATCAATTCGCCCATTTTCCCTATATGGATTTAATACAACAGATCTAACATAACCATCGTTCTTATGAAAGAGACCATTTACCCATGCATTGTCTCCATCACAATCTTCCATTTTTACAAGCACATCTTTATTATTCAAATAATCAAATTTATAAAAATCACTCAAATAATTTGAAAAAATAAATGACTGCAAAGAGTAATTAGAAACTATCGTATAAAAGATTTTTTCTGTTATCTTTATAATATCATTATTAGAAACAATTGAACGCAAACTTTCATTTTTACATATTTCAAATGAATAAGATCCGCCTTCATAAAAAAGCGAAATTGATTCATCTCTACAAACAATCTTACGACATTCTCCATTTACTCGAAAAAAAAGAGTTGCATACAGCCCTGGGATATACAATAAGGATTCCGCACCATTCCGTTCATGTCCCCGTTCAAACATATAACAGAAATTATTTACAACAAGGAGAACTAAATCTATCAAAGTACTCTTGCCAGAGCCATTCCTACCAACAATAGCCGTAACATTGATATTTGGTGCATATAAGTCTTTTTCATCATAATAATCTTCAGCTTCAGTCAGAATTTCTCCCCTAGTACTTTTTTGATAAAAATCATTAAAGAAAAAACGACCTGGTTTAATCTCTTTTAATAATCTTTTTTTTGTTTTTGCTGCAATTTCGATACAATCAATTTGAAAACTCATTTTTCAACACCTCCATGTAATCGCTTTTGATAATAAGATTCTTTTTCATTCTAATACTTTATTCAAAAATTTCACCTCTTCTCCACGGCTTCGATTTCTTCGGCATCGGTGATGCCATAGAGTTGATAGACGAGGGTGTTGACTTGTGTTTCGAGGTCGGCGATATTTCTTTGGATTGCTTCGCCATCTACTTCACTGGATCCTTCGACTTCCTCTATCGCCTTCGGTTCCAGGGTCCGCTCAGGATGACACGAAGCTTGCTTTTTAGCGGTGATGATTTCATCGGCAAGGTTGGCGAGTTGTTGCAAGAGTTCCGCATTGTCTAGGGGGATGCGGAGGTTTTCGAAGTAAGGCCAACAATTTTTATAAAAATTTGAAGAAAAAATTCTTGCGGGGGAAGACCAAGCTCGGAATTGCGAAGGCCGCACAGTCCTTTCCCTGTACCCATTCCATCCTTGGCCGACGTTATATTCTCGTATATTAAACACCCTCTACTACTCCAATTTCTTCTTCTGTCAAGTCATACAATTCGTAAACAAGTTTATCTATTTCATTTTCCAATGCAGCAATATCGACATCGTGATTCTCTGATTTCAACTCAAGAATTTGCTTAGAGATATTTTCTATCTCAGAAACCAAAGTTTCCTTTTCAGCATTAATTTTTGGGAATGGCAGAGCATTAACTTCATAACCATTGACATTGCTAGACGTACTTGTTGCTTTGAAAATGAAATTTAAAAGTTTGGAGTTAAAAACGGCCAATATAAAATAGAGCGAATAATTCGACTTGTTGTTTAAATGGTTTACAGAATTCGCAATATAAATATTTGGAGTAATAATAGTTCCTTTCAGCCTCCACTTCTCATTAATTCCAGTTAAACGCTGAAAGCAAATCCTTTCTTTTTTCGAATACGCAATCTTTTCTGTAGAGCAAACGTTCATTAATGTTTGTTCATCAATAAATTCTATTTCTCCTTGAGAAATTTCACTTTTGTTTGTTTTATAGAACCATTTTGCTATCTGAGCACCCTTCAAAAGAATCGGTTTTGCATTATCTGAAGTAATAGCAGGTTTGCACTTCGTCATATGCACTTCACCTTCTACGCTTGGAGCCACTTCTTCAATCGTCCGATATCGATCTCGATTCTTCATTTTCATCAGCAAATCAAAAGATTTCCGATTACACATCGGTAATTGCCAAGCTTCAGGACTAAACATTTTAACATCCTTAACTGAAAATGGACTAAATTCAGGAGGAATTTCTCGACTACTTGACGATCCAATTAAAATAGGGTTATCTGTTTTTGCATTTGAGCACAATAAAATTGCCGTTGACATTTTAGCATCTTCAAATACACGACGACTAACAGAATCTCTTTCTGGAAATATGCTTACCTTCAAGAAAGAATGTTGTGTAAGAATCTTCTTGCGGATTTTCACAGAACTTGTTTCAGACAAAATCCCAAACGGAACAATCATTTCTATTAAGCCCGTTTTCTTTGTAAGTCTAAATGCAAGAGCATAAAAAACTTTAGCAGCATTAATCATCCCTTCATCTATTTCAGGGAAACGTTCACGAATAAGTTGTGTTACTTTTTCGTCTTGCGTTAAAGCAATATTTTGATTCTGTTTCTTATTAAAAAGACCATACGGCGGGTTTCCGATGATGGCGTCGAAGCCTGTAAAGCGGCCTTCGTCATCAAGGATTTCTGGGAATTCGAACATCCATTCAAGCGAGTTGGAAAAGTCGATGTCGTTGTTCTTGACCACGTTTCCGAAGAGGTCGATGCTGGGCGGCTCCTTGAGTTGCGACTTGAGGCCGGCAATGTTCAGGCGAAGTTGCTGTTTGTTGTAGCTCGTTCCGCCCGCCTTGTAATCCTGAACGTTTTTCCTGTATTCCTTGAGTTTCGCCGCGAGTCCGTTTTTCTTGTCGGCCTTGTCTTCTTTCTGCAAAAAGTCCAAAACGACATGCCCGTTCTGCACGGGGTATTTGCTCAGCAGAGAATCGCCGACTTTGATATTGATGTCGATGTTCGGGAGCGTCTGGAGTTGTTTGTAGCCGCTTTCCTTGGTGTAGTAGGCGTTCTTCAAAAGTTCAATCCAAAGGCGCAAACGGCAGATGTTCACGCTGTTGGGATTCAGGTCAACGCCGAAAAGGCAATTCTCAATGATGCGGCGTTTCTCGTTGAACAAGGCTTCTTGTATGCGTTGGAGCGTTTCGTTGCCGGGCTTATATTCAAAAGGTTCGTTATCGTCATCAACAACTGAAAGTTCGTCGTTATCAACTTTCAACACCCATTTCTTATTGTTGATGCGGTTTCCTTCGGCATCGCAGAAAATATTCAATTCAGATTTTATGGCAAGCATGCGGTTCAAGGCAGAGACAAGGAAATGCCCAGAACCTACGGCAACATCCGCAATGCGGATTTCATCCACAATTTTATTCGCTTCCGGAACGTCATCTTTCCCGATGTTATCTTCAATCTCTCGCAGATTTTTGCAATCCCAACCCTTAACTTCGTTAAACTTCTGCACCACCGTCCGTTCCAGCACATCGCGTGCCATGTAGTCGGTGATGAACCCCGGCGTAAAGAAACTGCCGTCTTTGTAGCCATTGATTTTTTCGAAGATGAGTCCGAGAACCGACGCATTGATGAGCGTCTTGCTCGTAGAGGTCACGCCGCCTTGCGCATCACTTGCGAAATTGTAGGCATCGAGGAACTTGAAGATGTAATCCAGATTCGGAAGCGTACCTTTTGCGCGTTTGCCACGTTCGTCCTTCAAAACGGTCTTGTTGAAAATTTCCATCTGGGCATCGGGAATGCCGCGGATTTTCAAGTGCTTTTCGTCTTCGGTCGGTTCGAACAGCGAACTATTCAGGTAAGGGACATTCGGGTAACGCTTGAGCACGTCTTCGTCGCGGTCCTCAATTTTCTTGCCGAGCACCTTGAAAAAGAAAATGTTCAGTTCGTCAAAGTTCGCTATTTTGTCTGTACTCATGAACCGGTACGATGCATCGCCCTTTTGATACATGAGGATTTGCGATTCGACAAGTTTCAGGAACAGCAGGCGGTTTACCCACGTGATGCAGAGACGGAGTGCCATCGCCTCGCATTCTTCCTTGTTCGGGAAATCGTCCTCGAGCTGGTAAATGGCACTTTCGAGGAGGCTTGCGCGGTCGCGATTCGCGGGCTTCTTGCGTTGAATGACTTTCTTGCCGCCCTTGTCTTCTTTTACTTCTTCGAGGCCGATGATGTGCAAGAGTTCCGCATAAAAGTTGCGGTCGAGACTGTTGCTGTCGTTTGCGAAAGGCTTCGCGAGGAAGGTTTCCGGGGAGAGGAATTTGTAGAGAGGGAGGAGTGGTGTGGAGTGTGAAATGTGAGGTGTGGAATGAGAATATGCATTGTCATTCTGGAAGCCCGTAGGGCTGATAGAATCCATGGCCCCTATCGCCTTCGGCTCCAGGGTGACATGTGACTTTTTTAGTTCTGGGGCAAGCGTCCGCATTGCATCTGCAAGGCTGAAATGCACGACGTTGATGTCGCAGGAGGCGAGAAAGTCGTCGATGGCGGGTTTCGCGATTTCGTTGTAGAAATCGGAGGTCTTATTGCCGCTCATCTGATTCGCCTTGAATTTCAGGAACTGATCGTATATCGGCTTTGCCTTGTTCCCGAAATAGCGGATAAAGTCCTTAACGTCGAAGAAATACCATTCGTCAAAATTTGTGATGGCGAGCCACTTGATTTCGTGATTGCCCGAATGCACGTATTCCAGCATAAAGTAATAGACGAGTTCCTGCAACGATTTTATGTTCGGGTGCTCCGCCGAAAACATTTCCGCCGCATTCGTCGGCGACTTCGCTTCGATAATCACCGCAGGCTTTGCACTTGCCGTGTTCCCGTTAAAAACGCACAAGTCTATCGGGCGGTTGACCTGCACCGAATAATCGGGTTCAAAAATCTTGCGTAAAAAGTTCCAGATTTCGCCCTTGTGGTATTCTTCGTCCTGCGCCGGGTTTCGCTTGCCGTAAAGGTTATTGAGCGAAAGCTTGAAATCCTCCATCTTTTCGACGGGAACGGGCAACTTGAGAAACGCGGAATTGACGGACTTTTTAGGCGAAATGAACTTGATTGACATACAACGGAAATATACCCTTTTTTGAAGACAAAAGATGGCAATCCCAAGGTTTTTGAGGCATTTCCCGTTTTTTTTTGCAGTCGGGGCGTTGCGGGGTGTCCCCGCTAGAAGGGGTAGCGAAAGACTTGCCCTGGACCCTATCGCCTTTGGCTCCAGGGTGACATAAGGGCAAGGCTGAAGCGAGGGGGAGACTTCCCCCTTCAAAAAAAATCGCGCAGGCCTATTGACAAACTGGATTTTTGAATCTATATTTAGTGCACAAGTGTGTAGTTTTTGGCATTTTTTACGCTTGTATGCCAGAGGAGTTGACGATGAAGAAAGATGTTGCGGCCAGTGCGGCCGAGGCCGTTGCGCCGAAAAAGCCTGAATTTTCCCTGATAGACGAGGATTTGCTCAAGTCGCGAATATATACCATCCGCGGGGTAAAGGTCATGCTCGATGCCGATTTGGCGGAAATTTACGTTTACGCATCCGGTTGTTGGCCGTCGTGCGCTTTCCATGCGCATTCCGTCACCTGCATATCCGTAAAACGAGCCGTGAAGCTGGAATTTTCCGGGCTGCATGCATATATGCCAAACCGAATTTTTCCGGCTCCTTCGAGCATGTGGCAAATCCGCATTTGAGAAAACTGCACCCCGTCTCGAGAACATTCTATGCAGTAGTCATCTTCGCGCCTGCTGAGCCTATACCACATGGATTTTACATCTGCAGGAATCGCAGTCGTCGCCCAGTCTGAATACCCGCGGTTTGTCACGACAGAACCCAGGTGCTGGAATTTTTCATTCTCATATTCAACCGACGCCTTAAGCCAATTATCCGAATCCAGATACAGCGCCACCCCGCACTGGTCGAAGCGATGATGACTTTCGGAAAAATCGGTTTTGACGACAAAGGAAAAGAACTTTTCTTCTGTTTCAATCTGCAGAACCGGAGCGTTATCGTTTCTGAAATGATAGTAGGTCCTTTGCCAAAGGTCCGTATGCGGGGCGGTCACAATTTCGACGCATTCCTGATTGATGCTGTAGTTCCGGGGTTCCCTGACCCATTTCATTTTAGAAATATCAAACATTTCTGTAGCCTTTGAATTTGTCCCTATCCGAATTTATTCCAACATTTTTCCAAGTTCATACGCCTGCTGCAAGGCAATTTCCCCGACATCGCCTTTGTCCTTTGCACCGCGCACAAGTACCTGGCCCATATCCTGCAGCTTGAAGAAATTGAGGCAAAGCCTGTACTGCGTGAGAATGCCATCGAACAGTTCCGGGAGCGAAGCCGCACCGACCAAGAGGAGCGCCATTTTGTGGATGCGAAAAGTATCGCGAATTGGATTGTGGAACCGGTCAATGACAGCCTTGAGTTGCGCACTCAAGCCGTAGAAATAAACCGGCGATGCAATCACGAGCATTTCGGCATTCGACATTTTGTCGTAAATAATTTGCATGTCGTCTTTCTGGCAGCACTTGTGGTCTTCGCGGTCAAAACACGAATTGCACCCGATGCAAGGATTGATTTTGTAGTCGTGAACCGAAACGACCTCAACTTGGTTTTTTTGCGAAGCACCCTTCACAAACGATTCCACCAGCAAATCTGTATTGCCGCCCTTGCGCGGGCTACCCGAAAGAACAAGGATATTCATACTTAAACCATCGCCATATAGTTTGTTGCTATAATCTATAAAAAATAACTAGCGATCGCTACGGTGCCACACTCATTGACAAGACATTCTATATTTAGTGTAAAAACAAATCCTTTCAAGGAGATGACTGCTCTGTGGCAGGCATGACAAAACAACGAGTTTTCTATGGAAGAAACATTTAAGACAAAAGGTACATGCGCAACGACGATTCAGTTCACGCGTGACGGCGACATTATCCGCAACATCCGCTTTACGGGTGGATGCAACGGAAACCTCAAGGCGATTGCAAAACTTTGCGAAGGCATGAAGGCCGAAGACATTGCAGCCAAATTGCTCGGCAACACCTGCGGCGGAAAGCCAACCTCTTGCGCCGACCAGCTCGCCCGTGCCGTTCTCGGGATGGAAGCCTAAAACCTGCAAAATAAGGAAGATTCGCGAACTCGCCTTGCGCTCCGCATGCAATAAAGAGCTATCTTTACACACGAAATGGAACTGATTAAAAAGTACGACATAACGGTTTTGTGCAATCCCGGTGTGGAATCGGCGCAATTGCTCACGCCCGAAAACAGCAGGTCAGAAAAGGTTTCGGTCACGAAGGTTTCTGTCATGCCGGGTGCAGAACAGCCGCGTCATAAGCATTACACGTCGGAACAGGTGTGGGTCGCAGTCCAAGGCCGCGGCGTTTTATTGCTTGCCGACGATAAAGAAGTTCCGTTTGAAGTTGGTGACGTTGTGCGTTTTGCAGAGAAGGAAATCCACGGGCTGCGCAATATGGGACCCGAGATTTTCGAATACATTTGCATCAGCACACCACCGATGAATTTCGCGTACGCGTACATGCAAGCAAGATAAAAGAAGGCGGCCGAAGCCGCCATTTTTTATTTCAGATCCATCGACTTCGCTACGCTCAGGATGACACGAGCCCGCGCAGCACTTGCCCAATGATTACTATTTCAAGAAGAGCGAGATTTTCCCGAAATCAAGAATCGTGATGAACACAAAGAAGCTGATGAAGAATGCCGCCGCGACGTTCTGGATTACGGATTGAGTCTTGAGACTTAGCGGCTTACCGCGCAACTTTTCAATGCCGAGGAACATCAGGAGACCGCCATCGGTAATCGCAAGCGGGAGCAAGTTCATCACACCCAGGTTGATGCTGATAAGCGCAAGGAGCATGAGGAAGTCCTGGAATCCGCTCATCCACACGTTGCCCATCACAGCGACAATCGAGACCGGGCCGGAGAACGCATCGACCTTCACCTGGCCTTGGAACAAGCGCTTGAAATAGCGGAAGATGCTCGTCGTCATTTTCCAGCTCGTAGCGCAAGTCTTTTCGAACGCTTCGACCGGGCCGCGACGCACGAGATGCGTTTCGCTGAACATCACATAGCCCATCTGGATACCGACAATGTAACGCTTGAATTCTTCGTTGTAAGCAGGCGTCATCTTCACATTGACTTTTTCGCCATTACGCAAAAGCGTCACGTTGACTTCGGCACCTTTGGAACCGTCAATCAAGCGGACAACATCTTCATAGCGAGAAATGTGCTCGCCGTTGATTTCAAAAATTGTATCGCCCTGCGCAATCCCTGCTTTTTGAGCAGCGGTACCTTCTTTAGGCGGAAGGCGGACAATCACGCGGTTGCGCGGGTAAATACCGATATCGCCAATTCCCATCTTGATGGGTTCGGAGGTCGAATCCGCCGCCGGAATCACGAGTTCTTGCGGGACGACTTTGATGGCGAGCGGCGCCCCGCCACGATGCACTTCGAGCATCACATCGGCACCGAGACTCACGCCAATCTGTTCACGAAAATCATCCCAACCTTGCGTTTCTTTTCCGTTGATAGACGTAATCGTATCGCCCGGCTGGATGCCTGCAATTTCGGCAGAGGAATTTTTCGCCACAAAACCGACAATGAGGCTCTTGTTGTCCGGTTCCTGGACGCCGACCATGTAAAGGAATATAAGGAGGATAAACGCAAAGGCGATATTCACAAACGGGCCAGCAAAGGCAATCGCAGCACGAGCGCCCACGGACTTCCCTAAAAAATCATCTTGCGACGGGAGCTTGCCCTCTTCAATGCTATCCGGATTTTCGCCAGCCATGGCGACGTAGCCGCCAAAGGGAATCGCCGAAATGCAGTATTCCGTCTCGCCCTTCTTGAAGCGGAAAAGCTTTTTGCCAAATCCTACCGAGAACGTATTTACGCGGACCTTGTTCCACTTGGCAACGATAAAATGTCCCAGTTCGTGAATAGTCACGAGGAAGCTCAGGGCAAAAAGCCCCAGAACAAACATCAACAAATTATTTAATATACTCGACATCATACGGTCAATTTAGAAAACCAAGAACAAGCAAAAACAAGGCTATTATGTAAATAATAAGCTTTTTCGACTTTTTATGCAAAGTTTGCTATTTTAACTAAAAGACTCGTCTATCAAGGAAAGAAAAATGAAATTTTTTGCAAGCACACTTTGTTGCGTTTTCACCTTTGGAATCACAGCATTTTCACAAAATGAACTTAGACCCATAGATACAATCATCTGTTATGACATAAGCCATTTAGGATTCGCCGAAACAAACGAAAAAACTTTTAATGATTTATTCTTCAAACTAAGTCGGCTACACACGATTTCATGGAATGACGAAAAATAAAATCAGGAGATATATGAAACACATTACAACAGCACTCTTCCTGTTAAGCATTTTTGCAATCGCACAAGAAAACGGAACACCTAATGGAGATGAAACCGTTTGCGAGACATTAAACCACAACGGATTCATCAGCGTCACCGAGAATTCTTACAACGAAGTTTACAACTACGTCAAAGATTCCACATTTTCTTTATTGCACTTTGCAGTCGATGTCAGCGGCACCATCGATACCGTTTTCGAAAACTACAACAATGTACTAAGTCTCGACAACCAAAATACATCCGCCCCTTTACTTGGTATCACCGAACACAAAATCACGCGAATGAAAACAATTAGCATAACAAATCGTAAATTGACATTGCCAGCAAGCAACGACTCTTCCATGATCAAAAAGTTTAAAGCTCATCGAGTCTTCATCCCCAAATCATTACCTGCAAAAGTTGGAGACTTCATCGTTATAAAAAATTATGCAGCCATACTTAACGACACGTGCTATGCAGGAGAATCCACACATCAAAAAGCACTAGTTTACGGAGAATACACACTCAACCCACAAACCCAATTACAGTTACAAAAAAATATTCGAAATAAGCCCAAGCACGGTTCAGCACGCAATCGAGATGCAAACGGCAAATACACAACAAAACGAGCAAACAACTCCATTCTATATTAAAAGTTCCCACAAAAAAACTTCCTGCAATCAGGAAGTTTTTTGTATAGACGCAAATTACAATTTACTTAATTCTTTGGCCTTTCAAATCAAAGCGTTTGCCGTTCTTTTCGATGAAGAGAGAGTGACCATCGAAACGGAAGCGCGGTTGCTGTGAGCGAACGACCTTGGATTCAACAGGCGTGTGAATTGCGATTGTGCCCTGCGAACTTGAAGATTCAACGTTTGCAGACGAGCTTGATGAAACGCTCGGAATCGACGAGGAGCTGGACGCGACTGCGGAAGACGAACTCTGCGGAACGCTCGAAGAAGAACTTGTGGCAGTTTCAGAAGAACTCGATGCCGGCACGTCTTGTCTTGCTACGCCATTGGCAGCAAATTCCGGAGCATAGCCCGCGTTGATGGCTTCGATAGCGCCAGCGAGGTATGCAAGCGGAGCGTTCCAGTTGATAGCGACTTCGTTCGTGGCGTAGCTGCAACGCTGATCGGTGTAAGCGGTTGCCGCCTGGCCCTTGCGATAATCAGCGCACTTCCATTCGGCGGCAGAACCAACGTCTTCGCCGCCAGGCTGCGGGCCACCCACAAGCATACCCGGGATCGGTTCTTCTACGTTATCCGAAGTACTCGGGCGGTGGTGCGGCATTTTCGGAGACTTGGTGCCGTAACCGGTCACAAAAGACATGTCGAGCGGGTTCTTGCCAAGGAGGTAATCTAAGACCTTGACGGCAGCCTTGTAATACTTTTGATTGCCCGTGAGGTAATAGGCATGCAAGAGCCAAACGCCCTGATTGGAGGCAACCGCATTGGAACCCCATACAAAGTCATCCTTTGCCATCACGACGCCAAAGCCTTTTTCGGCGCGGTTAGCAAAGTTGTCTGCAGTGCCCAAAATCTTTTGCTTGGCTTCGTTTGCATCGCCACCAAATTGCGCCTGATGCGTAGCCTTTTCGTACGTGGCAAGGCCCATGACATCGCCCCAGTAAGAGACGTATTCCGATGAGCCGGACTGCTTGTAAGAAGCATCACCCGTCGTGATGAAGAGTTCTGTCCCGGCAAGAACCTTTTCGTCGTTCGGGTTGTCGTTTTCGTAGGCACCTGTCGAAACGTCCGACGGATTGGCGAGATAGTTGCGGTTCGGATTCTGTTGTCCCCAGGCATAAGCCTTCTTGGCAGCCTCAAGGCACTTGGAAGCGTAATTGGCATCGAACGGCTTGTAAATGCGCGAAGCCATAGCCATTACAGCGGCAAAATCAAACGTACCCGCCGTGCTCTTGCCGATGGCGTAAAGTTTGGAATTGTCCTGCGCCGGCATCACATCGCCCGGGAAACCGAGGGAGGTAAGCTTGTGGTAGACGCCACCGTCAGAAGCCTGCATGGTGAGCATCCAGTCGAGATTGTACTTGATTTCGGCAAGCAAATCCGGGAGGGAGCCTTCGGCCGGAATGTTCCACTTGAGCGCCTTGAAATACTGCGGGAAGTGTTCGTAAAGAGAGAGGAGCGTGTAGGTCGTGATGCCCGAGTTCACAATGTAACGACCGTAGTCGCCAGCATCGTACCAGCCCTTGGTCGAATTGATCGTGCCCGAAGCACCCGTAGAATTGTGGAGTTCAGCAGTCGGATTCGTGTGGCCGGCAGCGCGAGCCCACTTGCCTGCGTACTGGCTTTCGAGAGCCATGGAGGCGCGCTGGTAGTAGAACCACTTGATGGAGGCCTTGACGATTTCTTCGTACGTCTGGGATTTCACGACGAGATCAGAACGGAGCACGTTGCCGTTTACCTTGATGCTGTACTTGCCCGCTTCGGCAAGCTTGGAGAAATCAACGAGCTGGACATTCTGACCGCTCGCGTCCCAGTAAGAGGCGGCCTTCGGCGTCACGGAGAGAACGACCTGGCCTGCGGCATTCACAAAATCCACGTTGCCGTTTGCATCGACCAAAGCGAGTTCCTTGATGTCGCCCGGACGGTAGCCAATCTGGTTGATGTAAGCAGTCGCTGCGAAAGCTGGGGCTGCGAAAAGCGCGGCAAGCGCGACGGACTTTAACGCATTATTTTTCACAAACATCCTCGTAAAAAAGTGCAAGTTTTAGCCCATATAATATAGAGCCGTTCAAGCATATTTTCTACCCGTCCGAACATCATTTTAAAGAAAAGTGTTGCAAGTGTTTTATCCATTGAAAGGGAGATTCCCGCTCGGAACGGGGTCCGGGATGACAAAGGTGGCGGGAATGACAAAGGAGCCGAGTGATGCAGAAACATGCTTGCATGTTTCTATATCCGAGGCGAACAAGTCAGACCCCTTTAGGGGAATGACAACTTCTGGAGAACAGAAAAACGGCGTCCCGGGAGGGGCGCCGTTTGCATTCTATGAATATGGATTTTTGAGGTTAGGTAGGAGAATTACTTGATGAGATGGCCCTTGAGGTCAAAGCGCTTGCCATTCTTTTCGATGAACACCTTCTGGTCTGCAAAACGGAGGCGCGGAGCAGTTTCAACCGACACACGGTTTCTCGAAACAATAGGCTTGAGAGCAGAAGTTCCGCCCTTCGCCACGCCTGGAACAGCAAACGACGGAGCGAAACCAGCATTCAAAGCCTCAAGAGCACCCGCGAGGTAGGCAAACGGGGCGTTCCAGTTAATTGCGACTTCGTTTGTCGCATAGCTGCAACGATTGTCCGTGTAAGAAGTTGCAGCCTGACCCGTTCTATAATCCTTGCATTCCCAAGACTTCGTTCCGATATCTTCACCGCCCGGCTGCGGGCCGCCCACAACCATGCCAGGAACCGGAGGCGTCACCTTGTCAGCCGTACTCGGACGATGGTGCGGCATCATCGGAGACTTTGTACCAAATCCCGTCACAAACGACATATCCAACGGGTTCTTGCCAAGCAGGTAGTCCATGACCTTCTTTGCAGCTTCGTAATACTTCTGTTCACCAGTCACATAGTAAGCGTGGAGGAGGAATACGCCCTGGTTACCCGCAACGGCATTCGAGCCCCAAACGAAATCTTCCTGAGACATGACAACGCCAAAGCCCTTCGTTGCAACGTATGCAAATTCATTAGCAAAATCCAAGAGCATCTGCTTTGCCGTTTCAGCGTCGGCGCCAACTTCGGTGGCATGGGTAGCTGCGCCATAAACAGCGAGACCATACATTTCAGGCCATGCAGGAACAATGCTTACCTTGTTCGGGTCAATCGTCGGTTTATACGATGCATCGCCCGTCGAAATGAACAGTTCCATACCGGCAAAAGCCTTTTCATCAGAGAATTCACCATCGCCATACGAGCCTGTAGCAACATCCATCGGGTTGTTGAAGGCTACCTTCGGATTCTTTTCGGCCCAAGCGTATGCCTTCTTTGCAGCTTCAAGGCACTTCGTGGCATAAGCTTCATCATAAGGCTTATACACGCGGTAAGCAGCAGCCATCACACCCGCAAAATCAAGCGCGGCAGCCGTACCCTTACCGATAACATAAAGCTTTTCCGTATCCTTCGCCGGCATCACGTCGCCCGGGAACTGGAGTGTCGAAAGCTTGTGGTAAACCATGCCATCGGCAGCCTGCATCGTGAGCATCCAATCCAGGTTGTACTTGATTTCGGCAAGCAAGTCCGGCAGGGCGCCTTCGGCGGGAATGTTCCACTTGAGCGTCTTGAAGTAATCCGGGAAATGTTCGTAAAGCGAAAGAAGCGTGTAGGTGGTAATGCCCGAGTTCACGATATAGCGCCCGTAGTCGCCTGCATCGTACCAGCCCTTGCTGGACTCGATTGTTCCAGAGGCACCCGTCGAATTGTGGAGTGTCACGGTTGCATTCGTATGGCCGGCATCGCGTTTCCACTGGCCTGCATAAGTTTCTTCAAGCGGCATGGATGCACGCTGGTAGTAATACCACTTGAGCGCGGCCTTTGCAATATCTTCGAAAGTCTTGTCGGCAATCTTCAAGTCCGAGCGCAGCACTTGCCCGCCCTGCTTGATGGAATAAGTTCCCGAAGCCTTCAATTCCGAGAAATCGACCAGTTGCACATCCTGATTGCTCGGATCCCAGTGAGAAGCCGCCTTCGGCGTCACCTTGAGGACCGTTTGGCCTGCAGCATCGACAATTTCGATATCGCCCGCACCATCGACCAAAGCGAATTCCTTCGGGTCCGACGGACGGTAACCGATCTGGTTGATGTATGCCGTTGCAGCGGTTGCAGCAGTCGCAAGCGAAAGCACGGTGGCCGCAAGCGGGACGAACTGTTTTAAGCCAAATTTGACCTTCATAGGACACTCCTTTCCGTTTTATTACCCTAATAATATATCCCGAAAAAGCGGAAATAAGCCTTATATAAAACAAAAACTGGATACAGCTGTACCCAGTGTGCGAAATTGCAAACGATTTTTAACGTTTAACGTAACCGAACGCGCGCCGAGCACCCTCCGGAGTCGTAGCGACAACGTAGTAAGAGCCAGGGTTCAAGCGCAAGCCGTCAAAAGAGGGAGCTTTCGCCACAAACATTCCATTAAGCGAATAGACGCAGTACGATTCTTTGGCATTCCAAAGGCGCGACTTGCCCAAAACGAGAGTTGAATCCGTATCGTCCGATTCCACATCAGGAACCCTAGCCGCCTTCGCCTCGCGCGCCTTATCCAAAAACGCAACCGCCTTGTCCAAGTTTGCAGCGACATACATTTCGGAGCCGCCATGGGAACCGCCCTGAACCGAAACAAGTTCCGTCACCACATTGTGCGCCTTAAGTGAATCGTAAAGTTCCTTACTCTGTTCCTTGTTCACAATCTGGTCCGATGTCCCATGGAACAAAATAACCGGCGGATCGTCTTCACTTGCGTAATACGGCGAACTTGCGACCATCCACTTGTCCTTATTGCCTTCCCGTTCAACACCGATAAACGCCCCCTCGTACGTACCCGGCCCCATAAAGTTTTCTATCGGGTTCATCGTGTAAATATCCGTCGGCGGAGACCAAAGCGTTGCCGCATCGATGCAACTGCTGAACGAAGTAAAATCACCGAGCGAGCCCACCAAATCTACAGTCACAGAACCGGACTTGCCTTCTTCCAAGCCACAGGTTGTTGCGACCAAACTAGACAGGTGACCGCCCGACGAAAATCCGGACATGGCGATAAAACTTGTATCAATTTTATACTTCGCCGCATTGCCACGCATAAAACGAACAACAGCCTTGAGGTCGTGCAACTGCGCCGGATATTTTGCATCACTTGCCGAACGGTGATTTGGAGTTGCCACGGCATAACCCGCCTTGAGATAAGCGGCACAGATTGTATTCAAGTCTGCAGAGCCCTTGGAATTGTTCATGCTCCAGGCGCTTCCATAAGTGTGGATGACTAACGGGTACGAATCCTTCTGCTCCTTGGGCAAGTAAACATCTAGCGTATGGTAAACTTGTCCATCGCCCACGTAATTTACATTGGCAAATTTTTCAGAATACTCTATTTTACCGTTACCGGACTGCTCTCCGCCAAAGCCGCCACCAAAATTACCCCCGCCCCACTGGGCAAACGAGGATACGGCAAGGCCAAAACCGAGAGCCAAGATTATTTGTTTCATCCAATCACTCCTACTAATTGTATATAAAATACCTCAAAAAAAATCTGTAGCGCAAGGATAGGACTATATTTCGTTGTACTCGTTCACAACTTTAGTGCAACAACACAGATTCCCTCCAAAGCCAGTCATTACTATTTTATTACATTTATCATTGATAAACAAAAAAATGATTCTTTAAGGATATTTTTATGAATATTGCAATTGTCGGTACCGGTTACGTAGGCCTTGTAAGCGGCACATGCTTTGCCGAAATGGGCGTCAATGTGACTTGCGTCGATGTGAACCAGGCTAAAATCGAATCTCTCCAGAAAGGCGAAATACCCATATACGAACCGGGTCTCGACGAAATGGTGCTCCGTAACCAGCGCGAAGGCCGCCTCAACTTCACGACCGACCTCGCGAGCGTCCTCGACAATGTCGAAATGGTATTCAGCGCCGTGGGTACGCCCCCCGACGAAGACGGTTCCGCCGACTTGCAGTACGTGCTCGCCGTGGCACGCACGTTCGGCCAGAACATCAAGAAGTACACCGTTCTCGTGACCAAGTCTACCGTCCCAGTCGGCACCGCCAAGAAGGTCAAGGCCGCCATCCAGGAAGAGCTCGACAAGCGTGGTGTGAACGTTCCGTTCGACGTCGCAAGCAATCCGGAATTTTTGAAGGAAGGCTCCGCCATCACGGACTTCATGAAGCCCGACCGCGTTGTCGTCGGTGTGGAAAGCGAACAGGCCAAGGAACTCATGACCCGCCTCTACCGCCCGATGATGCTCAACAACTTCCGCGTGATTTTCACGGACATCCCGAGCGCCGAAATGATCAAGTACGCCGCAAACTCCATGCTCGCAACCCGCATCAGCTTCATGAACGACATCGCAAACCTCTGCGAACTCGTGGGCGCCGACGTGAACATGGTCCGTAAGGGCATCGGTAGCGACACCCGCATCGGCAGCAAATTCCTCTACCCGGGCTGCGGCTACGGTGGAAGCTGCTTCCCGAAAGACGTGAAAGCCCTCATCAAGACCGCCGAAAAGAACGGCTACAAGATGGGCGTTCTCAAGGCCGTCGAAGAAGTGAACGAATACCAGAAGACGGTGCTGTTCAACAAGCTCGCCAAGCGCTTCGGTGGCGAAGCAAACCTCAAGGGCAAGACCATTGCCATGTGGGGCCTCGCCTTCAAGCCCGAAACTGATGACATGCGCGAAGCCACCGCCCTCGTGCTCATCGACCTCTTGACCAAGGCCGGCGCAACAATCCGCGTGTACGACCCAGTCGCCATGAACGAATGCAAGCGCCGCATGGCAGCACGCCCCGACGCAGCAACAATCGCAAGCCAAATCGTTTACTGCAACGACATGTACGAAGCTTTGCTCGATGCCGACGCCTTGCTGCTCGTCACCGAATGGAAGCAGTTCCGCATGCCGAGCTTCGGCGTGATGAAGAAGTCGATGAAGAACGCCCTCATCATCGACGGACGCAACATCTACGACGCAAAGGAGCTCGCCGACGCCGGCTTTGAATACAGCGCCATCGGTTGCTAAGGTATAGCCATGCTTGACAAAAACGTTATCCTCAATGGAAAGGCCGTTCTCGTTACAGGTGCAGCTGGATTTATCGGTTGCAACCTCTGCAAGAAGTTACTCAACGACTACAACTGCGCAGAACTCGTCGGACTCGATAGCATCACCGACTACTACGACGTGAACATCAAGCATGAACGCCTCAAGGAAATCGAAGCGCTCGCCACCGCCACCGGCAAGAAGTGGACGTTTATCAAAGCAAACCTCGCCGACAAGGCCGCCATCGACAGCCTGTTCGAGAAGTACCACTTTGCCGTCGTCGTGAACCTCGCCGCCCAGGCAGGCGTCCGCTACTCCATCACAAACCCCGACGCCTACATCCAGAGCAACCTCATCGGATTCTACAACATTCTGGAAGCCTGCCGCAGGGGCGCCGAAAAAGGCGAAGTCGAGCACCTCGTGTACGCAAGTTCCTCCAGCGTGTACGGCAGCAACAAGAAAATCCCGTACTCCACCGACGACAAAGTCGACAATCCGGTCTCACTCTACGCCGCCACCAAGAAGAGCAACGAACTCATGGCGCACGCCTACAGCAAGCTCTACAACATTCCGAGCACCGGGCTCCGCTTCTTTACCGTCTACGGCCCCGCAGGCCGCCCGGACATGGCGTACTTCGGATTCACCAACAAGCTCAAGGCCGGCAAGACCATCCAAATTTTCAACTACGGCAAGTGCAAGCGCGACTTTACCTACGTCGATGACATTGTCGAAGGCGTCGTACGCGTGATGCAGCACGCCCCCGAAAAGCGAAGCGGCGAAGACGGACTCCCCCTCCCGCCGTACAAGGTCTACAACATCGGCAACAACCACCCGGAAAACCTGCTCGACTTCGTGACGATTCTCCAAGAAGAGCTCGTCCGCGCGAAGGTACTCCCCGCCGATTACGACTTCGAAGCCCACAAGGAACTTGTGCCCATGCAGCCCGGTGACGTTCCCGTGACCTACGCCGACACGACCGCTCTGGAACAGGATTTCGGCTTCAAGCCCGCCACCCCGCTCCGCGAAGGTTTAAGGAAGTTCGCGGAATGGTATGCGGAGTATTATGGGAAGGAAGAGTAGCGGGAAAATACTATAAAAAAGAACATAGCATACCTATAAAATCACCATTTACTATATTATTTGTGCAACAATCATCATTAATTAGACTCTATTCATTATGAACGATATTCAGCATATTTTTATTATTGGAAGTAAAGGTATCCCCGGAGCGTATGGTGGATACGAAACCTTCGTTGATAAATTGACAGAATATCAGGAAAATGACAAACGCTTCAAATATCACGTAGCGTGTAAATCAACAGAAAATGGCGAATTTGAGTATCACAACGCCCATTGTTTCAATGTAAAAGTTCCCCCAATTGGTGCAGTAGCGGCAATCATTTATGATATCCAAGCCCTTTTGCAAAGCATCCGCTACATAAAAAAAAATAACATACAACACCCTATTATATATTGTCTAGCTTGTCGTATCGGTCCCTTCATGCGCATATTCCAAAAAAAAATTCACGCACTGGGAGGAAAACTATATGTGAATCCGGATGGTCATGAATGGCTTCGAGCAAAGTGGTCTCTGCCTGTCCGAAAATATTGGAAATTCAGCGAAAATCTGATGGTCAAATATGCAGACTTACTCATTTGTGATTCCAAGAACATCGAAAAATACATTCGCGAAACATACGCCAAATATAAACCAAACACTACATACATCGCTTACGGAGCAGAAATCCGCAAAAGCCACCTCGCTGATGACGACAAAACTTTCGTAAACTGGCTTGACGAAAAAGGTCTACAGCCCAAACAATATTATCTAGTTGTCGGTCGTTTCGTTCCTGAAAACAATTACGAAACGATGATTCGCGAATTCATGGCAAGCAAGACTACGAAGAATTTTGCATTAATCACGAACGTAAACAAGAGGTTCTTGGAAAAGCTCAAGAAAAAGACTCATTTCGACAAAGATCCCCGCATCAAGTTCGTTGGCACTGTTTATGACCAAGAACTTTTGATGAAAATTCGTGAACAAGCATATGCCTACTTTCATGGTCACGAAGTCGGCGGGACCAACCCAAGCTTGCTAGAAGCGCTCGCCAGTAGTGACTTAAACCTTCTTTTGGACGTGGGATTCAACCGAGAAGTAGCTGAAGACGCAGCAATATATTGGACAAAACAACCTCATAGTTTAGCGACAACCATAGAAGAAGCTGATCAACTCAATAGCGAAGTAATCAGCCACCTCGCTTCAGCAAGCACAAAAAGAATAACTGATGCCTACAATTGGAATTACATTTCCAATCAATACATTCTTATATGGAACAGCACCCTACAATAGTTAGAACGTCTTTTTGCTTATGAAGATACTACTCATAGACCAAATTGCCAAGGTGAATTTTAGATATACGTATTCCCTTGCGAATGGACTTATCAAAAACGGGATCGATGTTGAACTCGTTACAGATTTGAAAAAAGAAGACGAAAATTGCATCTGTAAAAAATATAGGTGGTTCAATACAGACGAGAAGGGAATCGGCATAATCCCCAAAATAGGCAACTATCTAGCCTCTTACAGAAAAATTTTACAACTAGTAAAAGAAAACAACTACGATGTAATACAGACCGAGTGGTTTATCGCATCGCCAATAGACTATTTTTTCCTAAAAAAGATAAAAAAGTTATCAAAAGCCAAACTAATCATGACGGTTCACGACATTCTACCGTTCAATGAGCTTTTTTATGATAGATATTTTTACGGGAAACTATACGATCTCGCAGACAAGATTATTTTACAAGCTCCAGGAAACAAGTCCCGATTTGCAAGCTTGTTCCCTAACGATGTAGACAAGGTTCGAATTATCCCTCACGGACACATGTTGGACTACATAGAAACCGCAGAGAAAAGTGGAAGCCGTAAGATATTGGGAATTCCCGAAAACAAGCTGGTTTTGTTGTTCTTTGGGCAAATCAAAAAAGTCAAAGGAGTCGATGTTCTTTTAAAAGCGCTATCCCTTTTAAAAGACAAGCATCCAGAACTATCCGTCATCATAGCCGGAAGTGTTTGGAAAACAGATTTTTCCGAATGTGAAAAGATAATAAATTCCAACCAGCTAGACAATTGCCTGAAATTAGATATAAGATACATTCCTGACAACGAAATCAAGTACTATTACGGAGCCGCAGATGCTTGCGTTTTGCCTTATACGGACGTGTACCAAAGTGGCGTCATTCAACTAGCATACGGTTACAAGAAACCTGTTATTTCTTCAGATTTGCAAGCATTTACCCAGTTTGTAAAGGAGAACATCTCGGGCTTTGTATCCAAAAGAGGAGACGAAGCAAGCCTAGCAAGAGCTATAGAACGCCTGATAGCAAACCAAAATAATCTCGTAGAAATGGGAGAAAATGGTTATAAATTGGTAAAATCCGAATTAGACTGGGAAAAATTAACAAAGCAAATGATAGCAGAATGCTACATTTAATAAAAAAATCTTATGAAGATCGGAATCCTAACATGGTTTTTTGCGGACAACTACGGAGCAAGGGCACAAAGTTTCGCACTACAAAAGACGCTTGAAGCATTAGGCCATAATGTCGAAATGATAAATTATGTGCCTTTTAAGAATAAGATTCTCAATTTGAAAATGTGCCTCAGTCATCCTGGCTGTAAAATCAATCCAATTAAAATAGTTCGAGACCTAATCAGGCATCTTTTTTTTAAACGAGACAAATCCATCTACAACATATCTACAGCAGTCCGCTCAGCACAATCAATTAACGAACTGCATTATGATTTTGTCATTCTCGGTTCAGATGCCATTTTCAACTTGCTCCATCCTATGAGCGATAAGCTATATTATGGCGTCGGAATCAATGCAAAAAAAGCTACGTATTCTCCAAGTTGTGAATACATGAATACAGATTACGCTTTATCCGCAGACGAAAAAGACAGTCTCCAGACGATGGGCAAAATTAGCGTACGCGACAATCGCACAACACAACTACTGCAGCAGAATGGATTTACAGATATCATTGAAACGCTAGATCCTACGTTTTTATACGACTTCAAACTTTTTAACCAGGCGTTTCCCGAAAAAGATTACATCCTCGTCTATTGTTTTTCTGACTGGGCTGAATATTCTAAAGATATTCAGCAATTCGCCAAAGAGAAAAAGCTAAAAATCATTTCAATAGGCAGAATCTGCAACTGGGCTAATAAGTCATACGACACTGCTAGGCTGGGAGAATGGATTTCAGCATTCAGAGCAGCCTCCATCGTCGTCACGGATTCTTACCACGGAACAATCTTTGCTATAAAGAATCACAAGCAAATTATTTTGTTTTCGCGTCAGGACAAAATTGATAAAATAAACTGCTTGCTATCTCAATTTGAAATTCAGTTACCTGTATATCAAAAGAATACAGGAATAAATAACTATATTGGAAAAAATTCCATTAATTACAGCGTTGTAGAAAAGAACCTAAAAAGACTCGTGACCAAATCTATAACATATTTAAAGGACAAAATTACATAAGGTGCATTTGAAAAATGGTTATACCATTTTACATTTTATTCATTTTTTATATTGTATTCGCAGTTTATTTCGCATCAAAGCGAAACATAAACATGCTGCGTTTTTTTCTCATTGCCATATTTTGTCAAAATCTTATTTGTATTGTAGTCTTTAATTACGTTTCAGCATCAACAATAAAATCTTTTACATTGATAAAAGAAATGATGCTTTATTTAAGCATCGTATTCTGTCTTTTAGCATCCTTTAAGATAAAAATCCATACAAAATCAAAGTATTTTCTTTTTGTTTCTCTATACATTTTAGCCATCATTTGGAATTTCTTTTTTTCACCAGCACCTATCCAAGCAAGAATTCTTGTTGCACGATTCCTTGTACTTCCCATCATTTGCATCGGAATAGGGAAATCAATGATTCTCCCCACCCCCATGGTTCCAAAACTATTGCGATCAATCCTTTACTTTGGCATATTCCTCGCCATAAGTGGGATTATCGAATATAAGGTAGGCGATTCATTTTGGACAAACATCGGTTATAGCCAATACGCAATAGACATTAAAGGAAATACCCCCTGGGGGCTGATCAACGGAGTCACTGCAAATTTCTACACATACGACTTCGGTCCAATGCTACGAAGGGTTGTTACTCACACAGCGGATCCTCTTGCCAGTGCATTTTTAATATCCTTGGCTTTTGGTATAGCCACCTTTAAAAAAAGCCTCAATTTAAAACACAAAAGATTCAATTTCCATACCATATGCTGGTTCTTTCTTGCCATAATCTGCATATTGACTCTATCAAAAGCAGTCTTTATCAACATGGCTATCCTGATGATGATAAAGCTTTACTACAATAAAAACATCCCAAAATCCATTTCTAAACTAGCATATGCATTGCTCATAGGAGTAATCGTTATTAATGTAAAAAAAATGATTATGGGAGCAGACAACTCCGTTGCAGTGCATTTTAACGGTTTCATTAACGGTATTATGTCGAGTGGGCTGTTCGGGAACGGCTTGGGTACAGCAGGAGCATCTGCATCAATGCTTGCGGCGGCAGATGTCGAAGTTGCAGAAAGTTTTATTGGAGCAATGGCAGTTCAAATCGGCGCTATAGGAACAATAGCATTTATCGGTTTGATGTATCAAATTATAAAAAAAATCAATGAAAACTACCAAAGAAGCCACAATGAGTTTTTCTTACTCTGCAAGGCCCTTTTTTATGGATTACTTGTAAGTATTTTCTTCTCAGAATCAAGCGTTACCATTATGGGAACGGGCATTTATTTTATTCTACTCGGGATAGCAACAAGAAAATCCTGGGAAAATGAACAAACAGAAGGACCCCATGAACAACAGTGCTTTAGTATCAATAATAATTCCAATTTATAAGGTCGAAAAATATGTCCAGAAATGTATAGAATCCGTTCTCAATCAAGATTATAGCAATATCGAACTGATTCTTGTTGATGATGGTTCTCCAGATCGCAGTGGCCAAATCGCCGATGAATATGCACAAAAGGATGCTCGCGTTCGCGTAATCCACAAACACAACGAAGGGGTTGCGGTTGCTAGAAATGTTGGAATGGATGCCGCTCGAGGTGATTTTGTCCTTTTTGTTGATTCCGACGACTGGATTTCCAAAGATCATGTCAGTCATTTGGTGTCTCTGCAAAAAAGAGATGATTCTGACATGTGCATGACTACGGAGTATTTTACCCAAAAGACTGATAAACAGACTTCTGTAGAAAAAATTGAAACGATTTCATCAGAAAAGGCGGCAACATTGCTTTTGTCGCCCAAGCTGGTGGTTGGATCCTACAATAAGCTATATAGAAGAAGCTGGCTTGAATCAAACCGAATTCGACAGAATACGAATCTTTTTTCAGGAGAAGGACTTCATTTCATCGTGACTGCAGCTCAACATGCAAACCACGTAACAATAAGCAACCACAAGATTTACTACTATCGAAGAAATGTACAGGAAAGTGCAACAACGAAGTTCAATATAAAAATGTTTACCAACAACGAACTATCCTTGAATTTAATTGAAAAAGAGAGGGTTGCAAACGGAAAAGACTTCCTAAATATGCTTTCGCTGTTCAGAACGCACCTGAAAATCAACGGCATGCTCGCCCTTATTTCAAATTCAAAACAAAACGACTATCCTGAGGAATTCAGGAGATGGAAAAACGAAATTAGAAAAATGGGTATTCCATTACTGTTTTGCAGAAATATTCCGCTAAAATCCAAGATTCGCATCATTTGTGTCATCTTAGCACCATGTCTATGGGCGGATATGGCTCAACGAAAGCGAAACAGAATTTTCAAGGGTAGTGTTTAATTGTTCAGAACTCAGCTGAATAAATTCGTTGCGTCGTATAAAAAAATGCCTTTATCTGCAAAGGCGTCTCTATTTTTTTTAGCGGCAAATATATTTCAAAAAGCAATCATGGTTGTCTTTACTCCTGTTTTTACAAGAATCATGACAACCGAGGAATTTGCCCAGTATGCTGTATTCCAGTCATGGGAAACCATATTTACTGTATTCGTAACATTAAATATTTCCAGCTATGCAACAGCAAAAGCTTTAGTCGAATTCAAAGATAAACAAGATGATTTTATTTCTAGTGCCGAATTTTTGACGATACTATTGGTGCTGTTTTTTCTGGGGATTTTCCTTATTGTAAAATCTTTTATTGGAGAAATAAATGCATTCCCTACGTGGGTTTCAATTCTGTTATTTGTCGATATGGCTTCTGTTGCTTTTTTTTCATTTTGGTCTCAGTCAGAGCGATTTAACCAAAGATACAAGGCCTTGACGCTTGTCTCCATAGCGACAGGTATGCTATCCCCTATAATAGCGTTCTTTTTAATTGTATTCTCCAAGGACATTGGACTGTATAAGGGATGGGCCCGAGTTATAGGGCTTGTCTTAACAAACGGAATTGCAGCCATATTTATTTTATATTGGAGCGTAAAAAAAAGCAAAACATTCTTTGTCCTAAAATATTGGAAGTATTGCATTCAATATTGCCTACCTCTTATTCCCCATTTCCTATCTATGGCATTTCTATTGAAAGTCGGACAATTGTTTGTTGATAGGTATTGCGGTGGCAATATGTCAGGCATTTATGCTTTAGCAAACAGCTTGGCTCTTTTAATGATGGTCTTTAACGACGCGTTGACCAAAACCCTGGTTCCTTGGACATATCAGAAAATGGCAATTAAGAGCTACAATGAAATTAAAAAGCCCATAACCATAGCCCTTATTATAATTGCGATCCTAGATATAGCAATGGCTCTAGTAGCCCCAGAACTAGTTCGTATATTTGCCAACTCTGCATATTATGACGCCATATACGCCATACCGCCTTTGGTTGCTGTTTGTTTTTTTGGTTTTTTATACAACACATTTGCGAATATCGAATATTATTTCAAAGAAACCAAGTATGTATCTTTTGCTAGCGTTTGTGCAGGGGTCGTAATACTTACAGCAAACTTCCTACTTGTTCCTAAATTTGGATATATCGCAGCAGCATACTCCACATGGTTTAGCTATGTCATATATGCAATCATGCACTATGTATTTATGCAGCTGACCATAAAGAAACATATAGACGGGATAAAAATTTATGATGACAGTTTCATCTTAAAAGTGTCTTTGATTTTTTCCGCAATAATAGCTTGTATCCCAATTCTTTACAAGTATACAGAAATCAGATGGTCTATTATCGGTTTCGTCATTGTATTTGCTATTGTCATGCGAAAAACTATTATAAAAACAGCCTGCATCCTTAAAAAAGAAAAAACATGAAAAAAAAGAATATCGCAATAGAATTAATGCGAGTGATATCAATGCTCATGATAGTGGCCTATCATTGGCAAATTCACGCTTGCAACGACGGCATATGTAGTTCTCCTGTTTCTCCTAATCAAATTTTTTCATTCCTTGTCGGTTCATGGGGAACTCTTGGCGTCAATATTTTTTTCGTCATTTCTGCCTATTTTCTTATCAAAAGCAAAAACATCAACATGGAAAAAGCCTTTTTGCTGGTGGGGAAAGTTTCTATTTACGGAACCGCAGTTGTCCTCATAGCAAATAGCATCGGAATTGTCCCATTTAACATAATTACTTTTATAAAATCTGTACTAGGAGTATTTGCATTCCAATATTGGTTTATTTCTGTATATGTTGTGTTATACATCCTACACCCGGCATTGAATTCTATTCTGGAATCATCCTCAGAGCAATATCTGAGAATAAGTCTCCTGACCATTATAATATCTACATATTTCGTTGCTTTTGCTTCTGGAAATCTGTTTTTGGGACGATTAGCTTGTGGATTGTGCATATATCTGACTATTGGGTATCTTGAGAAATATCCACAAAGGAACTTCTTGCGAAAATACGGGAAAATCGCATTTCCTGTCTTATTTTTAGGCATATTAGGAACAGAAATTGTACTATCCCACTTAGGAGCCAACTACAGCCCTTTATTTTATTCGTGCATCAGACGTTTGCAAGATACACATTCCCCTGTTATGTTTTTTACGAGCTTATGCATGTTCTATTCTTTTGTAAACATTCAATTCATAGAGAACGGAATCATTCTTTTCCTTGGAAGAATGTCCGTCGGAGCTTATATGATTCATGGCGGAGCCTCATTCATAAAAGACATCCTATGGGACAAAACGCTAAGCGCATGTCAATACTATAAGCTTTCTCTATTTGCTTATGGCTACCATTACATTGGTTCCGTATTACTCATATTCGCTGTTGGTATACTAGCTGAGCTAATTTACACAAATACATTTGAAAGGTTTCTTAAGTTTTCGTATCGAAAACTACAAATCATTAAACAAAGAATCTAATTCATCAAGCCTATTCAAATAAACGTTCTTCATCATTTGAACGGGGAACGTATATTTTCTTTCGCAAAATCCTTTAAGAGAATAAAAAACAGGATATTCTGTTTTTTAGATTTGAAACGTTCCAGCTTTTCCATGAAATTTTTCCCCTTCCACAATAGTCCATTCGCCGATAGTACGCTTTTCGGCATCAACACTTTTAAGTATTATTCACAAACCACTCCCCAATTTTTCTAAATTTGCGCGCATGGCAGAAAAAAAGAAAATCCTCGTAATGGTCGCAAGCCCGAAGAATGAACGCAGTGGCACTCTTATCCCGACGAAGGCATTTGTCGAAGGGTTGGAGCAGAACGGCGACTACGAGACCGAGTACATTTTCATCGACAGAATGCACATCAAGCCGTGCCGCGGCTGTCTCAGCTGCTGGGGTCGTGAGGATGGTTCGTGCTTTATGAAGGACGACGACGTGCCGATGATCCGCGAAAAGCTCATCAATTCTGACATTGTCATCTGGAGCTTTCCATTGTTCCTGTTTGGCGTTCCGGGGCAGATGAAGGTCCTGATGGACCGCATTGTGGGCATGGTGCACCCTTACATGGGGCAAAAGCTCAAGGACGGAGCAAACGCAATGGGCACGCCGTTACACGGTCTCCAGTTCCAGAAGGAAGGGCAAAAGATCATTCTGCTTTCGAGTTGCGCCTGGATGGACCTGGACGTGGTCTACGAGCCGGTCCGCAAGCAGTTCGACATCATCCTCGGGCACGAGGGCTACACGCTTATCGCGTGTCCGCAAATGCGCGCGCTCGACCACCGAGGTGGTCCGCGCCGTTTGAACATGCTCCGCGAAAAGTACCGTAAGGGCGGCGCAGAGCTTGCAACGACAGGCAAGCTTTCGCAAGAAGCTATCGACGTGATGCAAAAACCGATTTTCAGCGACGACGCCTACGAGACGCTTGTCGTGGAGTTCGTAACGCACATGTTTGATAGAGACGATAATTTTTAGCACCTTCGGCGGGGCAATTGACAGTAGGACAAATGCGTAAGACGAGCGTCGCGACAAAGCTTGCTTTGGCATGACCGAGTCTAGCATTGAACGCTAAGGCGTTCGTGACTGCGGTTATGCCATATCTGAATACAAGTATTCTGCTGCGTCATAACCTTGCGCACTATTGGTACTTGAACATAGTGAAAGTACAAGTAGACAGTAGGCCGTGGTTAATGCCCCTGATGCTCGGCTTTGCCGGGCATTTTTTATACAAATAACAGAAAGACCCTGGCAGATGCCAGGGTTTTCCGTAAAAGCAATGTCGCAGATTAGCGCTTGCTGAACTGGAAGTGCTTACGAGCCTTCTTGCGGCCGAACTTCTTACGTTCAACGGCACGTGCGTCACGAGTCATGAGGCCTTCCTTCTTGAGGGCCGGCTTCACTTCTGCATCGTTAGCAACGAGTGCGCGGGAGATGCCGAGACGGACAGCGCCCATCTGGCCAGCGATGCCACCGCCACGAGCGGTAACTTCGACGTCCCATTCTTCAGCGTTGCCAAGGATGGCGAACGGAAGATTTGCAATCATGTCCTGCACTTCAGAGTGGAAGTAATCCTTGAAATCACGACCATTGATAGTGCGCTTGCCGGAACCCGGCTTCAGAATCACAGCGGCGATGGCGTTCTTGCGACGGCCGGTGCCGCGGTAGATCTTCTTATTCTTTGCTGTAGCCATAGTTTTCTCCGTTCTAAATTAAAGTTCTACGACTTCGGGTTTCTGGGCAGCGAACGGATGTTCGGCACCTGCAAAAATCTTGAGCTTCTTGATCATCTTGTGGCCAAGAGCGCTGTGCGGGAGCATGCCCCAAATGGCAGCTTCGAGCGGAGCAGTCGGGTTCTTTGCCAAGAGGTCGGCAAAGTTGATCCAACGTTCACCGGCGATGTGGCCAGTGTGGTGGAAGTACTGCTTCTGGAGAGCCTTGTTGCCAGAAACGGCAACCTTTTCAGCGTTGATGACAACCACGAAGTCGCCAGTGTCGACGTTCGGGGAATAGATGGCCTTGTGCTTGCCCATGAGGAGACGAGCAACTTCGCTTGCAACGCGTCCCATCGGCTTGTCAGCTGCATCCACAAGCTTCCACTTGCGGGAGACAGTCTTCGGGTTTACCGTAATGGTCTTCATGTAAATCCTCTAGTGAGTGAAATTCCGGGGCACAGGCGCCCCGAGAAAAGCAGAGTAAATTTAGATGATTTTCTGCAAGGGTTCAAGGGTAAAAAGGTGTAATTTTTGAAAAAAGTAGTATTTTAGCGGTTTAAATATTCTATCAATTGATATAATTAGTAGAATTATGATAGCAAATTCAAGTTACTAGTTAATAGTTATTGATTAACAGAAGACGCTATTGTCACTCTGGAAGCACGAAGTGCTGATAGAGTCCATTATTTTCTGCATGGATCCTATCGACTCCGCCCAGGATAACACGCCCCTACCTTAGAACGAATGTATTAATGGTGACCCCGTCCCCATACGCGGATCATGCTCACATAAGTGCTAGTTGCATTCAAGGCGAGTGTCGCGACAGGCTGCTTGCAGACTGTCATGATTGAGCCGAAGATGCTGACGCAAAGCGTCAAAGCACTAAGTGATCAAAGAAAATAAGTCCGGGGTGACAATTGGGCATCACAAAGCCTCATCCTACTGTCTACTTTTTTCTTTGCGCATGGAAGCGAGTGCCTTGGACTTGCGGCGGGCGGTTTCCTGGAGGTTTACAGCAACGTCAAATTCATCGACGATTTCACGGCCGAGGATTTCTTCGAGAACGTCTTCGAGGCTCGCGATGCCGGCAATGGCACCGAATTCATCCACAACACCCACCATGTGGCCGCGCTGCTTGAGAAATCGGAGTAAAAGTTTGTCCGTCATGAGGCTGTCGGGCACGAGCTGCATCGGGCGCATGAGCTGGCGCAGTTTCACATCGCGTTTGCCTTCGGCTAAAAGATTGTACGCATCGCGGCGAAGCACAATCCCAATCCAGTTGTCCTTTTTACCATCGTAAAGCGGCACACGCGAAAACGGCCAGTTTCCGCGCTCGTCAAGAGTCTCGCCTATCGTACTGTCGGCGGGGAGCGTAAACACAACCTGCCGCGGAGTCATCACACGGCGCACCGGGAGCGACTTGAGCGAAAGAATATTCTTGATGACAAGAGCCTGCTGGCGGTCAATCACATCTTCGCGAAGCCCGAGACTCACAAGGCTGTTGATGTCCTCGATGCTCACGTCCTTCTTTTCTTTGTCTTCGTGCGTCCAGTGCTTGGTAAGCGAGAGGCAAAGCCAGATGATCCCCGTCCAGCTGAGGATTTTCGTGATGTAGTAAAACGGCACAGCCACGAGCGGCGCACAGACTTTCGCCTGTTTGACGCCGAGCGTCTTGGGAGTGATTTCGCCAAAAAGCAAAATGAGAATCGTGAGTATCACCGGCAAGAGCATCGCCGCCGAAGGCGACAAGCGCTTTACCGCCAAGGCCGTCGCCAAGGACGCGCCCACAGTATTCGCAACCGTGTTCACAACAAGCACCGAGGCTATGTAACGGTCGATATTATCCTTCACGTGCTTCAGGTAACGTGCAGTAAATTTCTTTTGGCGCTCCAGGACTTCCACCGTTGAAGGCGGGACGCTATAGAACGAGGCTTCGGTCACAGAGCAGAACGCCGAAGCGGCTAGACAACAAAAAACAGTTAAAGCAATTTCAAACATAATTTAGTCTATAGTCATTAGTATTTAGTCATTAGTCAATAGTTAATTAATAGCAATTTCTTTACAACGTCATCCTGACACCGAAAGTGGAAGGATCCAGTTATATTCCTCTAAAAAATTACTAGATCCTTCGACCTCGCCTAACGGCTTCGCTCAGGATGACAAAATACGCGAGAACAACATAGCTAATGACCATTGACTAATAACCATTGACTAAAGTCGGCTCTATCGCCCAGAACTGGGTGCGTTCCATGTCACGAATAAATTCGCCAAACGATTTCGTATTCATAAACGGCACCACAAAAGAATCTTCCGTATTCAGTTGCATCAATTCAATTTCCGTAGATTTCGGGATATCGGCAAGCTTGCGGACTTCATCAAGAGCGTCGTCAAACCCACCCAAGCTATGCACAAGTCCGGCCTCTTTCGCCTTCCAGCCGACCATCACACGACCGCCACCATACACGGAATCGACCACAGCTTGGTCAATTCCAGTTGCCTGCGAAACAACTCCCGTAAAGCGATTGTAGAAGTCGTCCATGTATTCCTGGAGCGCCGCTTTTTCAGTATCCGTCCACGGGCGAGCAAACGAGCGAGCATCCGAATAATCATTTGTCTTCACCGGTTCATTGCGCAACCCGACTTTTTGCATCAAGCCCGAGGCATCAATCTTACCGCCATAAATTCCAATACTTCCAACAATGGCAAAAGGTTCTGCAATAATCTTGTCTGCACCACACGCAATGTAATAAGCACCCGACGTTCCAGAACTTCCGATACTTGCAACAATGGGAATATCAAAACGTTTCAAGTTCTTAAGCGCACCCCAGATTTTATCGGACGCAATTGCGCTACCGCCCGGCGAAGAAATCCGCACAAGCAAAGCCTTCACACCCATGCCTGGCAACCTGCGCAAATTATCAAGCACAGCCTCTTCCATGCGGGAATCAATCGTGCCGTTGATGTTCAACAAAGCCACTTTTGTGCGGTGATTCCAACGTTCGTCAAAAATTTTGGTATTCGACGGGGCCCAAGTCCTAAAGCCCGCATAAGGAGCATCGATATCGAAGAATGTCTTTAGCGCATACGCAGGAACCTGATCAATGTAAAGCAATGTATCAGCGAGGCCCACCTTCTTGGCACCAAGCGCTGTAATCACGGGCTTTTGCGCGAGTTCGTCAAGAGCTTCGACATTTACATTGTACGATTTTATTTTCATGCGGGCAGCAACGCGCATGCGAATAAGTTCCCAAATATCCTTATAAAGTGTCTCAATGTTTTCGCGGGCATTCACCGACATGGAATCAGCCGTGTACGGTTCCACTGCCGACTTGTACGCACCATGGCGTAAAAACTCGACCTTGATACCTAATTTATCCAAAAGCCCCTTGTAAAACGTAATTCCGCCACCAAGTCCTAACCATGTAAAATATGCCGAAGGCTCCACGACAATGCGGTCCACATTTGCAGCCGCCATAAGCACTGCCGGACGCACGTCATCCATGTAGGCAACCACAAGGCCGCCTCGCGCCTTGAGTTTTTTTACGTAACGGTTGATTTCTTCGGATATCGCCAAGTTGCCGCTATAGCCCGAAAAATCAAGCACCACAAGCCCCGCCGAAGGGTCACGCAACAGATGTTCAAACAAATTGCGCACCTTCATGAGACCAATTGAAGAAGACCCAAAGAACAACATTTTCTTCTCGACTTCGGTCACATCCATATTGAGCGGGACACGCACAATCTGCGCCGAACGGGATGCCCGCGGGTTACGCGCCGCATGGAAACCGATACTACCGCCCTTCGGCAAAAAGTCATCGAAAACCTTCAGCGATGCATCGACATAGCCACCAAACGATGCCGAGAGCGTAAGCGTGTATTCGTCATCATCACCATAAAGCGGCATCTTGAAACCAAAGCGGTAACCATAAAGCGAAAGCTCCAGAAGCAATCGGTGTTCCTTCCAGTTTTCGACATCGTAGCTTGCACTTAGGACATTTCCCATGCGAATTGTTGCGCCCGCATTGTGAACGCGCTCCATCGAAGTTGGCCCAAGGTACAGCAAGTTATCACAAGAGTAGCCAAGCGAAAGCATGCTGAACGGACGAATCAAAACACCGGGCGAATACGTCCATTCCGTTCCCTTGAAATCCGCACTGCGGAACGCCGTAATACGTCCACCCAAGAACGCGCTACGGTCAAAAAGCGGAAAACCATGCGTCAAGTTCCAACGCGATTCGTCCATGCCCTCGCCATTAAAACGGTACTCGAAACCCGCGCCTATACGGTCCAAGTTACCGCCCACGCGGAATTCCGTAATGCCGTCGTCAAACTGGTACGAGGTAAACGCCCCCTTGGAATCCAAAGCCGAGAGCCCCGCCGGGTTCCCGAAAACACCATGCGCCCCTTCGAGCGACACAAAGCGCGATTCGCCGGGAAGGTAGGCAAGCGCCGGCATGGCCATAGCAAATAACGATATAAAAAATTTTCTCATCAATGATATAATAGAAAAATTGCTATTTTGCTTCACGAGTGCAGGAAACAATTTTAACATAGTGGTGGTTTTATGGCATCATCTTCTAAAAAAGAAGAAACGGACCTTTTTGATTTGTTAAAAGAGCTGGCGAGGAACTGGAAAATCATGATTCCGTGCATCATTGTCGCCGGAATTGTAGGCGTTTTCGTCGCCATGTGGATTCGCCCCGTCTATAAAGTAGACGCTTTGCTCCAAATTGAATCAAAAAACAACAAAAGCATGGGCATGACAGGCGGACTCAGCAGCCTGTTTGCCACGACAAGCCCCGCCGAAACAGAAATCGAACTTATCAAGAGCCGTCAGATCATTGGCGAAGCCGTCGAAAAGATGAACTTGCAATATGTGGCAACGCCAATCAACAAGCTCGACCGCCTGCTACACCGCGAAGGCCGCATGGAACTCAGCCGATTTGAAGTTCCTTGGAAACTCCTCCCCAAAGACGAAAAGAAAGGACCTTGGACCGTAAAAGCTACAGATAGTACTACGTACGACCTATACGACCACCACAACATTAAAGTTTTATCCGGGACCGTTGGCGAAACATACCGTTTCCCTTACGCAAATGATACAGCAAGCATCCATATTTATCGTATGGATGCATCTGCAGGGCAAAGCTTTAAAATTACCAAGATGGAACGCCTTGACGCAATCGACCTATTCAAGCAAGCTTTCTCCATCAAGGAAAAAGGAAAAAAGACTGGCATCTTGGAATTTAGCTACCAAGATATTTATCCCGACCGCGCGACAAAAGTCCTAAACGAAATCGCCACATCCTATTTAAGGCAGAACGTCGAACAGCGCAATGCTGAAGCCCAAAAGACATTGGAATTCTTGGAAAAGCAGTTGCCCGATGTCAAAGCAAAACTGGATAGTTCTCTCCTGAAGTTCAACACCTACCGCAACAAGGTCGGCTCTGTCGATATCGGTGCCGAAACACAACTTATCCTAGAAAAGCGCAATAAGCTACAGCAAAGCCTGCTTGACCTACAACAAAGAAAGCAAAGCGCCATTCGCTTGTTCCAACCGGAACACCCGACCATCAAGACATTGGAAGACCAGGAAAACAACTTGAAGCGAGAACTCGCCAACAACTATGCCGCCACCAAGAGACTTCCAAACACCCAGCAAGAAGTCCTGAAGCTTACAAACGAAGTGGACATGAGCAAGCACCTGTACACAAACATGCTTAACAACATTCAACAGCTAAAACTCGTTTCCGCCGGTGAAGTCGGCTCCGTGCGCATTATCGACTTTGCAGAAGAAGTAACAAAACCAGCACTGCCGAAGAAAAAAATGATTTTAGCGATAGCACTTTTCTTTGGATTTCTCTTGGGCATCGGTATCACGATGCTTAAAACCAAGTTCAGCAACGGGGTGCGCGACGCAAGCTTTATTGAACGAGAAACAGGATTCAGCGTCTACGCTAAAGTGCCAAAAGGTAATCCTAACGGGACTAAGGGGACAAGACCCCTCGCTGTAGTTGAACCAGATGACGTTGCCGTGGAATCCATCCGCGCATTGCGCAGTTCGCTTGAATTCAGCATGGAAGAAGGCCGCAGCTCAATTATCGGCATCAGCGGCCTCATCCCTGGTGTTGGCAAGAGCTTTATTTCAGTAAACTTGGCGGCACTCTATGCCGGGCTTGGAAAAAAGGTTTTGCTCATCGATGCAGACCTCCGCAAGGGACGCCTGCATAAGGAATTTGGAATCAAGCGCGGCAACGGTCTTTCACAGATCCTTCTGGGTAAAGCCACCGTCGACGATGTGATCCAATCCACGGAAGTTGAAAACCTGTATGTCATGCAATGCGGTACAGTGCCCCCCAACCCATCCGAACTACTCGGTTCTAAGCACTATACCTCAATGATTAGCGAACTAGAAAAGATTTATGATTTGATCATTGTCGACACCCCGCCAATCATGCTCGTTACCGATGCGGCCCTAGCATGCCGCGTTGCTGCTCAAATCGTCATGGTCATCGAATACAACAAACACAGCATCGATGCCATCCAGGACGGAATGAACCAGCTCCTAAAGGGGAACAGCACGGCCCATGCAAGCTTCGTCATCAACAAGTACGAGCATGGCCATAATGACGGATACGGATACAAATACGGGAAATACTGATCCATATGATAAAAAACAAAAAAGAGCTAAACGAATACCTTTCCTACGAAAGGTCTCGTTATGGTTTCAAAAGCGTTTTTCAATATTGGATTCACTTGTTCATGCACATGGAACAAGCCCACATTTGGCAATTCCAAAAAAGACTGAGAATTACAGAATATTACAAAAACTGTAATCACAAAATCCGGTTCCTATTAAGTCAACGAAAACTGAACATACTTCGACACAAGTACAATTTTGAAATTTGCCTGAATGTATTCGATAAAGGGCTCCGGATAATGCACATTGGTCCGATTTTAACCAATGCAAAAGCACGAGTCGGCCAGAATTGCTCTATCCACATAAATACAGGAATTGCGGCGCAAGGGATCACAAACGAAGCACCGACTATCGGCGATGATGTCGTAATCGGCTTTGGCGCCTGTATCATCGGAGGATGTCATATCGCCAACGGTATTGCAATCGGAGCAAATGCCCTTGTAAACAAGTCTTTTGAGGAAGAGAACATAGCAATTGCGGGCGTTCCCGCCCGCAAAATATCCAACAATGGATCAAGAGAATGGGGAAAAGCTTAGTTTTCCCAGCTGCAATAATATAAACGGCAATTACCGCAATACCGGTCTTCTATTTCCAGTTTCTTTTAATTTGTAATCTAAAACATGTGGGAACCCATTTTCCCATACAATTTCGGACATGATGGTCTTTCTCATATCATAATTCCCTTTTTTGTCCAAAGTCCATACCTGATAGAACACATAATAATGCCCTGTGCTATCTTTAAATATTTCACTGTTATGACCAGGTCCTGGATACTTCTTCGTCGGATAATTCATTCTTGTACCATAACCATCTTTCAAACGTCGGCCATCGGCATCGACAAAATCACCTGTTAGCGATTTGCTACGCCCGACATACAACGAGTAATCCCTTCTCTTGGATACAATACAATACCAATAACCATCATGCTTATAGAATGAAACACCCTCATATCCGCCATGTTTTTCACCATCCACCAAATCCGATGGATTTGTCGGGCCAACAACAAGAGCAAACGAATCATTTGGAGCCAAACTCAGCCCGTCATCGGTTAGCTGATGACGGTATATTCCAAAACTAGATCCAAAAAACAACCACACTTTTCCTTCATCCTCTATAACAAAAGGATCGATGGCATCATACTCCCAACCCATCATCTTATGATCAACTAGAGGAGACGGGTTTCCAACAAATTTAAAAGGACCTGTTGGTTTGTCAGCCTGTAAAACATGTATACCACCTTTATTGGACAACGAAAAATAGATATTCCACTTATTCTTTATCTTCGCAACTTGAGGTGCCCAAACAGATTTGCAGCCTCCAACACAGTCTTTAATTTCATGTTGATTCAAATACCCCTGAAAAAGGTTTAAAATCTCTTTATCAAAAACCTCTTTGCCAGAATCTTTCCATTCCACAAGATTATTACTTTCTAGGATATGCAAACGATTAAAATAGGCAGAATGAAATAAATAATACGTACCCGAATTTTCCCAGACGCACACATCTGCAGTTGAATAATCTAAATCAATTACGGGATTGGAATAATAATCATCAGCTTTAACATCAATCAAAAGACTCATAAAAGAAACAAACAGAATCTTTAGCGGCGTCATATAATTTTTTACACTCATGAGTATAGCCTTCCTCACTTTTGTAGTAGGGTTAAAGTTTTACTTTTTCTACGAGAAAATCAACAACTCTTTTCGTAGACTGATTGTCGACATATTTATGAATGCGGTGCATCGCCTGACAGCGGCTCTCCTTAGCCGAGTCAACATTACAAAACACATCTTCAATAAATTTAAACAAATCGGGCATTTTTTTCAAATACACGCCCTTAATCCATTCAAAGTAGTCTATTAAAAATCCTGTTGTAGACGAATACTCCTCAAAATCATCCACAGTCAATGCAATAGGCCTATCTAGCAAGACATATTCATGATAAGCGGCGGAATAGTCCGTAATCAAAGCGTCAAACGACTGCATTAAGTTAGCCGTAGATACTCCCATTTTATATTTGAGTTCTTGGGATATTAAAACAATATTTGAAAAAGTTAACTTTGAAAAATTTGCAGCCTGAGCATGATGCATCTGTATTGCAAGCAATATATTTTTTTGTGATAAAAAAAGATTTAACTGCCGCAGATCGTCCTCAGTCCGTATCAAAGGAATACCAAAAGGAAACACAACATCACTATCAATTCTGTTTCCCTCACGGTGTTGTCTGAACGTAGGCAACCATCCAATAATTTTAGAGAATCGTTCTTTGGGACGACTAGCACACAACGCAGGAATAAAGCCATTCGCGAACAAGTCCTTTTTTTCAAAGAGACGGTCATTCGCCGGGAAACCTAGAGGCACAATATCTTCTTTTCGCTTTACGCAATAACCTTTGCAATCTATATAATCAACATCCTGCAAAGCCGGTGACAAAGTCAACATGCAATCCATCTTTCCAAGAGAATGCATATAGTCCGAACATTTTTTCAATGGTCCGCCATGCCGAGTGAACAAGCGAAATGTATTGGGGTATTTTTTACAAACCGGCCTATTGCTATCTACAATAAGCTTTACATGAAGCATACACCAAAAGCGGTGCAGCCGCTGAAGCAAGGAAAGTTCGCCAAAGAATGGTATACAAGCAATATCGGCAGGAACTTTAAAATCTTTGTCAACCGCCCAAACCATTCTGTACTTCTTATTGACCCCTCGACGGTTCATCTCCTGGTAAATCATCCATGGAGATCCATCTAACTCAGGGAACGATTCAAACAGAATAATATTTTTAGGGAACATCCCTACAATTTTGTTCAGAAAGATCAATCGTTACACCACCCTTAGATAAATAACGCAAACACTTTGTTAATCATCTAATTTTTGATTTCAGCTCAGATGTAGAAACGCCTTTCGTATACGGCAAATATTCTATAGAAACGCCCAATGGTTTAAACTGCTCTTCTGTTCTCAAATAGCGTTCTGACCCTTTCCAATCATCCCCCGAGAACAAAACATCAAACTTGAACTTTTCATATGCCAGCATTTTGTCATCTGTAATTTTAAAGTCCACAATTACAGCATCATCAACACATTTCAATGCCTTTATAATTCGGCACCGGTCAGTTTCTGATATGATAGGCTCCTTATGTTTTATATTACGAACATAATTATCATCACATACGCCAACAATAAGAACATCACACATAGCCTTGCAACGTTCTAGCAAATTCAAATGACCAACATGAAATAAATCAAAAACTCCAGCAGTATAACCGACTTTATATTTCTTCATAAATTACCTTTTTGGCGTCACTTTTCAAACATACAACAATATACATATTATTTACAGAGACTCAAATAACAAATTCCACTTTCGATATACAACTTCAGGACTAAGTTCCCTTTTTATAATTTCCTTGTGGTTCACACATTCCGCTCGGTAATCCGGATGTTCAATCATAAAAACAATGGATTCACTCAATTTTTCCACATTCTTTTTAAACCCTGCAGAATTAGCAACTTTGCAGTTACGGTCAAAAGGAACCAATAGGCCGCCACCTTTTTCAAGCAATTGAGACGGCCCTTCAGGGCAATCAAAAGCAACACATGGCATTCCCAAACCAAGAGCTTCAACAAGAACTAAAGGAAAGCCTTCATAACGAGATGACAAAACAAAAAAAGAGCTTTTTTCAAATTCTTGAGTAATGTTCTTGCTATACCCCTTTAAAAAAACATTTGACTGTAGCTGGCAATCCGCAATTTGATTTTGCAAACAAGATTCATCCTCACCCTCCCCAAAAATTTCAAGCGTCCAGTTTGGATATTTGGCAATGACTTTCTGCATCGCCGCAATAAGCATATCAAAACCTTTCTGAGGAGCCAACCGACCAACTGCAATTATTTTCGTACTACGGGGATCCAACGTAATGTCAGTATTCGTAGTAACCATATTGGGTATTGAGCAGACCTTGGTTTCATCCAAATGTTTTTTTAATCTATTTGCATCTTTATCCGTCAATGCGACAATATATCTAAACTTCTTGTAAATAAGGTTTCTGACGAAACGGACAGGTGCAGGATATACATCGTATTTAAAATGCTCACAACCAATAGCTCTTGATGCAGCACCGGAAAGCCAAATCAACGCATTCGAAAAAAAGTTC
This sequence comes from Fibrobacter sp. UBA4297, assembly GCF_002394865.1. Classification (NCBI taxonomy): domain Bacteria; kingdom Pseudomonadati; phylum Fibrobacterota; class Fibrobacteria; order Fibrobacterales; family Fibrobacteraceae; genus Fibrobacter; species Fibrobacter sp. UBA4297. The sequence goes on from NZ_DGUZ01000006.1 coordinate 139,675, forward strand.
TGCGATATAATGACGTTATTTTCGTCCTTGCATTGTTCCTTTACAAATTTTCTAACGGACGTCAACGCACTAAAGAATCGTTTTAGACGTGCAAATGGATGTCCAGAATCATAGCAACCAGCTTCATCCAAGAATTTAACCTTCACATTTTCAGTCGGGCGATAGGTCAATTGCTCTTTTCCATGGTAATAAGAAACAATCGTCACCTCATGACCTTTAGACGCGAACAAAGACGCAAGATTTACGGTAACTCGCTCGGTTCCACCAGTCAACGAAACATCTTTAATAAAAAAGAAAAACTTCATACATTCACAGCCTTCAGATACAACTTGTTTTTATTCAGCGAATACCTTTTTAAATTCTTCAATGGATGCTCCAGAATAATTGGAAGAAACGCGCCCAAGCAAAAGCGCCTTATCCATCGCCTCCGCAAGAGAATCAACATCCTCGGGCAACGCAACAAACCCATTTACCCCATGTTCAACAATCCGTTCCACAATAGGAACACACTTAAATGCGGCTACAGGAGTCCCTAAATGCAACGATTCAATAAGGACGTTCGGCAAACCTTCCCAACGGCTAGAGAGCGCAAAACAATCAGCATACTTTATATAGGGATAAGGATTTGACTTGTACCCCAAGCAATGGACATCATCTATCACACCACAATCAGACGCGATTTGCATGACTCGGTCAAATTCGTCTTTATACTCCCCATCGTTTGCTCCGAGAATATAAAGGTCTATATCGTCTCTCTTTTTCTTCAACAACGAAAAAGATTGGATCAAGAAATCAAAGCCTTTCTGGAAACAAAAACGGCCCGACGCCACAATATGCTTTTTCGAAGATGAATACGGATTGGAAACATTCTGAATTTTTTCGGCAATCAAATTCTTATCTATCGGATTTTCAAGAACGACAACTTTACTTTGAGGAATCTTAGACTCGTTTACAAGCTCGTCCTTCATTTCCCGTGTCTGCGTAATAATCTTATTAGCAAGACGGTACAACAAGAATACCTCTAGTTTTTGAATCCTAGAATAAGTATACAGGTAATTTTCACACCGGATAATAAACTTCGTTTTAGGGAACAGCATGCGATAAGGCAATATTTTATTGCTCAGCTGTAAAACCGAAGAAAAAACAATATCAGG